>PWER01000150.1 GCA_003553565.1 Nitriliruptoria bacterium
GAGGGGCGGCTGCCGTCGTGCACGAAGCCGCGGCGGTAGGCCGCAGCCACGTCGGGCAGCCCGCGGGAGTCCCCGAGGTAGGTCTGCCGCTCGCCGGTGAGGGCCACGTGCAGCCCGTGGTGGAGCTCGTCGGCCCACACGCCGTCCATGCCGAGGCCGCCGTGCGCGCGCGGGCGCAGCTCGCGTGGGTCGTTGCGGTCGCTCTCGGCGATGAGCGTGGCCGGTCGGCCCCGCGCGGCGGCGACCTCGTCGGCGGCATCGCGCAGGGCCGCCAGCACGTGGGTGGCGCTGCCGTCCAGCAGGGCGTGGACCGCGTCCAGGCGCAGCCCGTCGAGGTCGAGCGCCCCGAGCCACCAGCGCACGTTGTCGCACAGCAGCGCGCGCACCGCGTCGCTGCCGGCACCGTCGAGGTTCATGCCGGCGCCCCAGTGGCCGGCGGCGTGCTGCGCGGTGTAGGGACCGAAGTCGGGCAGGTAGCTCCCCGAGGGGCCGAGGTGGTTGTGGACCACGTCGAGCAGCACCGCCAGCCCGGTCGCGTGGGCGGCCGCCACGAAGCGCGCGAGCGCCTCGGGCCCCCCGTAGGCGCGGTGGGTGGCGAACCACAGGACCCCGTCGTAGCCCCAGCCGCGATCGCCGTCGAAGGCGGCCACGGGCAGCAGCTCGACGTGGGTGATCCCCAGCGCGGCGAGGCGCGGCAGGTGCTCGATGGCCGCATCGAGGGTGCCGGCGGGGGTGAAGGTCCCCACGTGCAGCTCGTAGATCACCGCCTGGTCGAGGCCGAGCCCGTCGGCGGCGAGCGGGGCGCGCGCGAGGCGCCGCGGGTCGACCAGCGCCGAGGGGGCGTGCACGCCCTCGGGCTGGGCGCGGCTGGCGGGGTCGGGGCGCAGCGGCCCGCCATCGAGGCGGAACGCGTAGCGGTCCCCGTGTCCGGCGCGCACGGTGGTCTCCCACCAGCCCGGTGCGGCAGGGGCGAGCGCCACGTCGCGGTCGTCGAGGGCGAGGGTCACGTCAGCGGCGTGCGGTGCCCACACGCGCACGGTGGTGCGCCCGTCAGCGTGGACGACCGGGCCGTGGTGGCTGCGGGCGTCCACGAGCGGCAGTGCGGCGTCGCGGTCGGTGGGAGACATCGGCTCGGTTCCGGCAGGAGTGGGGGAGCGCGGTCAGCGGTGCGCCTGCACGGCTGGTTCGCACCAGCCGGCTCACACCAGCCGGCGACCGGAGATGTCCTCGAGGGGCAGCAGGACCCAGCGGTCACGCGGCCCGGGCGCCCACACCGACACGCCGAGCTGGCGCAGCTCGGCGATGCGGTCGGGGTCGGTCACCTCTTCGGGCACGCCGCGCACCAGCACGCTCCAGCCCTCGCGCCAGGCGGGGTCCACCGTGTCGACCTCGAAGGCGAGCGGGCGCCCTGCCTGCACGGCGCGCAGCAGCTCGCCGTCCCCGGTGCGCAGCACCAGCACGTCGTGGTGGAGCTGGAAGTTCAGCGGCAGCACCACCGGGCGACCGTCGTCGTCGACGATGCCGGCACGTCCGACGCGCACGTCGTGGGACTGCAGCAGGCGCCGGCACTCCGTCGCGTCGAGCTCCTGGAGGGTCTGCGGCTCATCCATGGGCGGCTCCGTGGGCGTGCGTGCGGGTGCCCGTGGGGCGCGACCCGCGCTAGCCGCCGCGCTCCTCGCGGCGCTCGGCGAGGTAGGCCGCCGCCTCGGCGCGGCGGGCGACCTCGAGCTTGCGCAGGATCGCGGACACGTAGTTCTTGACGGTCTTCTCGGCGAGGTGGATGTGCTCGCCGATCTGGCGGTTGGTGAGCCCCTGGGCGATCAGGTCGAGGATCCGGGCCTCGGTGGGGGTCAGCCGTGCCAGCCGCGGGTCCTCGGACTCCCGGGGGTTGCGCACCCGCTCGAGCACGCGGGCGGTGACCGCGGGGTCCAGCAGCGACTCGCCCCGGGCGACGCGCCGCACGGCGTCCACCAGGTCGCCGCCGCGCACCTGCTTGAGCACAAAGCCGGACGCGCCGGCCATGATCGAGTCGAACAGCGCCTGGTCGTCGGAGTAGGAGGTGAGCATGAGCACCGCGATGTCGGGATCGCGGTCGCGGATGTCGCGGCAGGCCTCCACACCGCTGCGGTCGGGCAGGCGCACGTCCAGCACCACCACCTGCGGGGAGAAGGTGTGGGCGCGGCGCACCGCCTCGTCGGCATTGCCTGCCTCGGCCACCACGGTCAGGTCCGGCTGGGCGTCGAGCATCGCCCGCAGCCCCTGCCGGACGACCTCGTGGTCGTCGACCAGCAGGATGCGGGTCTCCACCTGCTGCGTGTCGTCATCGCTCACGGGCTGGTGGCCTCCTGCTCGAGGGGAACGGACAGGCGCACGGCGGTCCCGGCGCCGGGGGTGGAGTCGATCGTCAGCTCGGCGCCGAGGGCGCTCGCGCGCTCGCGCATGTTGGCCAGCCCGTGCCCCACGCGCGCACCGTCATCGACCTGGAAGCCCACGCCGTCGTCGCGCACCGAGACCTCCAGGCGCTCGTCGTCGCAGACCGCAGCGATGTGGACGTTGCGCGCCTGGGCGTGACGCGCGGCGTTGGACAGCGACTCGCGGATCACCTGCAGCGCGTCGGCGACGACCGCCACGGGCACCTCAGCGTCGATCTCGGCCGGCACCTCCAGCGACGGGCGGATCAACGCGTTGACCTCGTACTCGCGCGCCAGCTCGGTGATTCCCGCCGCCAGGCCCAGCGAGGCGGCCTGCTGTGGCCGCAGGCGGAAGATCGCGCCGCGCAGCTCACGGATGGCCCCGTCGAGCCCGTCGACGGCGCTGCTGAGACGCTCGTCGATGTCACCGGCTTCCTCGGGCAGCAGGGTGCGCGCGGCCTCCAGGCCCATGCCGATGGAGAACAGCCACTGGATCACGCCGTCGTGGAGCTCGCGGGAGATCCGCTCGCGCTCGTCGGCCACGGCGAGCTCGCGCAGCCGCTGCGACAGCGACGCCGTCTCGATCGCCGCGCCGGCCTGGGCCGCGAGGACCTCGATGACCGCCTCGTCGGTCGCGTCGAAGCCGCCGGGCTTGTCGGTGAGGTAGAGGTTGCCGAACACGCGTCCGTGCGAGCTCACCGTCGTGCCGAGGAACGCCGTCATCGGCGGGTGCTCGGGTGGGAACCCGCTGGAGGCCGGATGCTGCGACATGTCGTCGAGGCGCAGGGTCTGCGGGTCGCGGATCAGGACGCCGAGCAGCCCCTTGCCGGTCGGGTAGTGGCCGATCCGGCGGACGGTGTCCTCGTCGATGCCGTGGTGGAAGAAGCGCTGGATGTGCTCGTCGTCGCCGAGCACGCCGAGCGCGGCGTAGTGCGCGCCGGTGACCTCGACGGCCGAGCGCACGATCGTGTCGAGCGTCGTGTCGAGCTCGAGCGCGCCAGCCAGGGCCTTGGCGGCGTCGCCGAGTGCAGCGAGGCGTTCCTCCAGCGTCGTCACACTGCGCAGCCTAGCGGGACGCACCGCGTCGTCCATGCCAGCGCGGCACGCGACGGCTCCGCACCGTGCGGTGCGCGGTCAGGTCGGCCCGTGCGGGGCGGTGAACGCCAGGTCTACGTGGCGGTTGTCTGAGCGGCGTCGGTGCGCTGGACGCCCGCGAAGTCCACCGCCATCACGCCGTCCAGGTCGATGAGCGCCTCCTCGATCTCGTCGGGGGTGATGCCCGGCGCTAGCGTGCCGGCGAGGTGGACCAGGCCCCAGGCCGCGTGCACGGTGAGGTCGGTCTGCCCCAGCTCGGCGAGCCGGGCGCTGGCTGCCTCCTGGATGGCGGCGTCGGCGCGCAGCAGCGCGCGCAGCACGTCGTGGCGGCTGACGATCCCGACGACCGCGGCCGCGTCCACCACCACCAGCCGGGCGATGTCGGCGTCGACCATCAGCAGGGCGGCCTCGCCGACCGTGGCCTCGGGCACGGTCACCTGCGCGGGTCGCGAGCACGCCTCACCGACGGTGCGGGCGGTGCGGCGCCGCTGGCGCTCGGGATCGTGGTGCCCGGCGCCGGCGGCGGCCTTCTGCACCAGGTCCCCCTCGCTCAGCACCCCGATCAGCGCGCCGTCGGCGTCGACCACCGGGGCCCCTGACACGCGCCGCGAGGACAGCACCAGCGCGGCGCTGCGCACCGGCAGCGCCGGGTCGAACACGATCGGGTCGGGGGTCATGACCTCGCGCACCCGCAGGGGTTGGGGGGTCTCGGGTGAGGCCGGCGCATCGGTCGCGGGTTCGGGGACCAGCCGCGGGTCCTGGGCGGCGTGCTCCTCGATCGCGGCGGCGAGCGCGCGCACCAGGCGGCCGATCGTGTCGTCGGCGGCGCTGCCGAGCACCGTGGCGTCGGCCAGCCGACCCAGCGACCCCAGCGGCACGCGATAGGCCCCCACCAGGGAGACGCGGGCGCGGTCGTTGGCCTGCGCCTCGAGCTCCAGGGTCCCGTCGAAGGAGGGCAGCAGCGCGCCGGTGTTGAGGGGCTTCCAGCGCAGCGGCAGCACCATGCGCGGGCCGTCGCGGCGGGCCACCCCAGCGGTGACGCGCACCGGCGCCGAGGCCGAGAGGCCGAGCACGCTGGCGCTCAGCGTCAGCGTGAAGCTGCTGTCGGGCGCTCGCTCGCTCGGGGGGCTGTCCGCAGCGTGCGCGAGCAGCTCCGGCAGCTGGGCGCGCAGCACGGCCTCGGCCGTGGCCGGCACCGCCTGGACGGGCTCGGTGGCGTAGATCCAGCGTCGCATGAGCGGCTCGCTTGCACGGCTCCGGGCCGCCGGGGTCGGCGACCGTGGCGGCCTCGACGCGGTGACTGCGTGCGGCGTCGAGGCCGTCATGGTCAGCGTCGCTGGCAGCGGGCTCGCAGGATCAGGGGCGACCGCCCCCGGCCGCTACGGCCCCTCGTCCCGCCCCCGGTGGGCCCTGGAGGGCTGTGCCCGGGCCGTGCCGGGGCGAGAGGATCCGGATGCGGCCTCCCGACGGCGCCACCCGGTCGCGGCGCGGGGCCGCGGGATCGTCCCGGTCAAGGAGCAGCCATGCGTGTCGCCGACTGGATGAGCCCGGATCCCATCACCGTGACCCCGTGGACGTCGGTGCGCGCAGCCCGCGAGCTGCTGGCCCGCGAGCGCGTGCGCCACCTGCCGGTGCTCCAGGGCGAGCGTGTCGTGGGCATCATCAGCGACCGGGACCTGAGCCTGGACCAGGGCACCGTCGACCGTCTCGCGCGGGGCGGCTCCGCAGAGCCCGCCGAGGGCGAGGTCCGCTGGCTCATGTCGCGGCCGGTCCACACAGCGGCAGCCGACGACGAGCTGGTGAGCGCCGCCGATCGCATGCTGTCCCATCGGATCAGCGCGCTGCCGGTGGTGGACGACGAGGACCGCCCCCTGGGGATCCTCACCACCACCGACTGCCTGCTGGCGCTGCTGCGCACCGAGACGCTGCGCGGCTCGGCGCAGCTCGGCTGACGCGACAGCGCCAGCAGGCGTGGCTCACGTGCGGTCGACGAGCTCGCGCAGCACGTAGGGCAGGATACCGCCGTGCACGTAGTAGTCGGCCTCACGGTCGGTGTCGATGCGCACCCGGGCCTCGAGCTCGGTGACGGTGCCGTCGTCAGCCTCCGCGCGCACCGTGACCTGCGCCGGGGGAGCGCCGCGGCCTGCGAGCCCGCGGATGGTGAAGCGCTCCTCGCCGGTCAGGCCGTGGGTCTGCGCTGACTCGCCGGGCAGGAACTCCAGGGGCAGCACCCCCATGCCGATCAGGTTCGAGCGGTGGATCCGCTCGTAGCTCTCGGCGAGCACGGCCCGCACGCCGAGCAGGGCGGTCCCCTTGGCGGCCCAGTCCCGTGAGGAGCCCGAGCCGTACTCCTTGCCGGCCAGCACCACCAGCGGCGTGCCCTCCTCCGCGTAGCGCATCGCCGCGTCGTAGATCGAGGTCTGCTCGTCCTCGGGCAGCTTGCGCGTGACACCGCCCTCGGTGCCCGGCGCCAGGTGGTTGCGCAGACGGATGTTGCCGAAGGTGCCGCGCAGCATGATCTCGTGGTTGCCGCGCCGCGCCCCGAAGCTGTTGAACTCCGGCGGCTCCACCCCGTGATCGCGCAGCCAGCGCCCCGCCGGGCTGTCGGGCTTGATCGCCCCGGCCGGGGAGATGTGGTCGGTGGTGACGCTGTCGCCCAGCACCGCCAGCACCCGGGCACCCTCGACATCGGTGAGGTCAGCGGGCTCGCGGACGATCCCGTCGAAGAACGGCGGCTTGCGCACGTAGGTCGACTCGGGGTCCCAGTGGGCCTGCACGCCCCCGGGCACCTCGAGGTCGCGCCACGTCTCGTCGCCGCTGAACACGTCGGCGTAGCGCTCGCGGAACATCTCCTGGCGCACCGAGTCGCGCACCAGCGCGTCGATCTCCTCGCTGCTCGGCCAGATGTCGCGCAGGTACACGGGCTCGCCCTGCGGGTCGTGGCCGAGCGGCTCGGTGTAGAGGTCGGCGTCGAGGGTGCCGGCCAGGCCGTAGGCCACCACCAGCGGCGGGCTCGCCAGGTAGTTGAGCTTGCAGTCGGGGTTGATCCGCCCCTCGAAGTTGCGGTTGCCCGACAGCACCGCACCCACGGCGAGGTCGTGCTCGTTGACCGCCTCGCTGATCTCGGGCGCCAGCGGCCCGCTGTTGCCGATGCAGGTGGTGCAGCCGTAGCCCACCAGGGAGAAGCGCAGCTTCTCCAGGTAGGGCAGCAGCCCGGCGCGCTCGTAGTAGTCCATGACCACCTGCGAGCCCGGCGCCAGCGAGGCCTTGACCCACGGCTTGGTGTTCAGGCCGCGCTCCACGGCGTTGCGCGCCAGCAGGCCCGCGGCGAGCATCACGTGGGGGTTCGAGGTGTTGGTGCAGCTGGTGATCGCCGCGATCACCACGTGACCGTGGTCCACGGTGAAGGTCTGGCCGTCCTCGGCGGTCACGGTCACCGGCTGGGTGGCGCGGGTGGCCTCGGGCGCCTCCTCGGTGGCCACCGGGTCGCTGGCCGGGAACGTGTCGTCGACGGCCTGGTCGTGGCCGTTGGCCGCGTAGCGCGGCAGCACCTCGCGGAAGGACTGCTTGGCCTGCGACAGGCTGACCCGGTCCTGCGGGCGGGTCGGACCGGCGAGGCTCGGCTCGACCGTGGTGAGGTCCAGCGACAGGCGCTCGGTGTAGGCCGGCTCGATGTCCGGGTCGTGGAACAGGCCCTGCTCCTTGGCGTAGGCCTCGACCAGGCGCACCTGCTCCTCGGAGCGGCCGGTGAACCGCAGGTAGCGCAGCGTCTCGTCGTCGATCGGGAAGATCGTCACCGTCGAGCCGTACTCGGGACTCATGTTCCCGATCGTGGCGCGGTTCTCCAGCGGCACCTGGGCCACGCCGGGCCCGTAGCACTCGACGAACTTGCCGACCACGCCGTGCGAGCGCAGCAGCTCGGTGATGGTCAGCACGAGGTCGGTGGCGGTGGTGCCCTCGGGGAGCTCGCCGTCCAGGCGCAGGCCCACGACCTCGGGGGTGGCCATCGAGATGGGCTGGCCGAGCATCGCCGCCTCGGCCTCGATGCCGCCCACGCCCCAGCCGAGGACGCCGAGCCCGTTGATCATCGGCGTGTGGCTGTCGGTGCCCACCAGCGTGTCCGGGTAGGCGTTGCCGTCGGCGTCGGTGAACACCGTCTGGCCCAGGTACTCGAGGTTGACCTGGTGGCAGATGCCGGTGTTCGGCGGCACCACGCGAAGCCCGTTGAACGCCTGCTGGGCCCACCGCAGGAACGTGTAGCGCTCGATGTTGCGCTGGAACTCGATCTCGGCATTGCGACGGAACGCATCGGGGATCCCGGCGACCTCGGCGATGATCGAGTGGTCGATCACCAGGTCGGCGGGCAGCTGCGCGTCGACGCCGGCCGGGTCCCCGCCGAGGTCGGCCATCGCGTCGCGCATCGCGGCGAGGTCCACCGCCGCGGGCACGCCGGTGAAGTCCTGGAGCAGCACGCGGGCCGGGGTGAACAGCACCTCGCGGCCGGGGCTGTGCGTGGGGTCCCAGGCGGCGAGCGCGCGCACGTCCTCGGCGGTGACGGTGTCGCCGTCCTCCGCGCGGATCTGGTTCTCGAGCAGCACCCGGATCGAGTAGGGCAGGCGCGCGACGTCGTCGGTCACCGCGTCGAGCCGGTGGATGGTCAGCTCGCGGTCGCCGACCGTGAGCGTGCTGCGGGCACCGAAGCTGTTGTGGGTCATGGATCACCTCCGGGCGCAAGCGTAGTCGCCACGCAGCAGTGCGCCCGCCGGTGCCAGGCGGCGGGCGCACGGCTGCGTGGCTGCGGGCCTCACGCGCAGCTGGCTGGCTCCCTGTCGGCGTCCTGCGCAGCGGTGCTCGGCCCGTGTGGCTCGCCTGCGGTGCTGTCTGGCTCGCCGAGCGCGTCGGCCACCGCGAGCACGAACGCATGCGCGGTGGCCTCGGCCACGTCGGTGCTGCTGGCGCCACCGGGCGCGTCTGGCCGCAGCCCCGGCTCCCAGGCGGCGGTCAGCAGCAGCCGGACGCCGCCACCAGCCAGGCCCCGGAGGTCCAGCTCGCCGATCAGCGGCGGGAACGCCGGGCTCGGTGGAGGGGTGGACCAGCTCACGGGTCGCCGCACCGACCCGGTGCGCACGATCGGCTCGCCCACCCACACGCGTCCGGGGCTCACGGCCTGACCGGGTGGCAGCGCGCCATCGGCGCGCAGGTCGACCCGGAACACATCACCGGCCTCGGGCGCCGCAGGTGGCGGCAGCCACGCCGCCGGGGACCCGGCGAGGCGCTCCAGCGCGCTGCCACCCCGTGAGAGGACGGTGTAGCAGAGCAGGGGCTTGCGCATGGCTGTCCACCTTCCGACACCGACCGGTGCCAGCAGCGTGACCCTCGGCCTGCCGGCGCGACAACGGCCATCGTCCCCCTGCCGCTGGGACCATGCGGGCCGCGCGGGGCCCAGGCAGCAGGGTTTTGACGAGGCCATCCGTACTCGCCGGTCACGGTCCCAGGACCTCGGCGACGATGCGCTGCAGGCCGGGCTCGTGTGCGCCGCGCCAGTAGAGCTTGCCGCAGCTGCGGCAGTGCGCGAACCCCTCGAACGCGGCGCGGGTGCCCGGCTCGAGGCGGTGGGCCACCTCGGCCTTGGCCACGGCGTCCAACGGCCCGTTGCACGCCGTGCAGCGGCTGCGCGGCGCGGCGTGATCGGCCAGGTCGAAGCGTGCCGCGATCTCGCGCAGCTGCTGCTGCGGCTCCTGGGTGCGCACCAGGTAGCCGTGCACCACCGTCCGGCGCATCAGCAGCCCCCGGTCGCGGCTGAGCAGCCAGCGCTGCTCACGCGCGCTGTGTGCTGCCAGCTCTGCGTCGGTGACGTCGCCAGGAAACGCCGCGTCGAGGCCGAGCAGGCGCAGGCGCTCGGCGAGGCGGCCCAGGTGCACATCCAGCACGAACCGTGTCGCCGGCGGTGGTGACGGGCGCACCCGCGAGGCCAGCGCGGGCCGAGTGTCCCACCAGCCCAGGGCCTCCACCTGCGCGCCCGGTGCCAGCCGCGCGTCGAAGGGCGCGCTGGCGCCGTCGAGCAGCAGCAGCTCCACCTCGGTGTGGGGCACGCCGCACGACTCGACGGCGTCCTTGACCGTGCGCCCGGGGTTGGCGTGCACGGTGACCACGCCGTGCCGCCCTGGACCGCGCGCCACTCCGGCCAGGTCGGCGCCGAGCCACACGGTGGCGGTGCCCGCCGCGCGCATCAGCGGGTCGGGCTGGCCTCGGCGCGGCGCCCCGCGGCCTGCTGTGCCGGCGAGGTGCCCGTGGTCAGCCGCAGCGCGGCCAGCAGCGCCCGCGTCTGCGCCTGCACGGGCCAGGCGAGCGGGGACGCCCCGGCGAGCCCCAGCAGGCGGCGCTGCGGTTCGGTCAGCGTGGCCAGCGCCCCCGCCAGCATCGGGAGATAGGCCGCCTTGATCGGGGCAGGGATGGGCGGCCACAGCAGGAACCGGAAGCCCTCGCGGCCCTGTGCGTTCACGGCCAGCTCGGGTTCATAGCAGGCCAGGCACGCCTCGAGGGAGGCCACGTCGGTGGGCAGGAAGCCCTCGTCGAGCAGCGGCAGCGGCCACGTCCCCGCACGCAGGGCTGCCTGGGCCTGCGGGTCAGCGGCGAGCGCGGCGAGGTCCACGCCCGGGTCGAGCAGCGCCGCGGCTCGGGCCTGCTCGGCCACGAAGGCGTCGGCGGTCGCCGCGTCGACCGGCTGCGGCGCATAGGCGCGGTCGGCGGCCAGGAAGCTGCTGGTCAGCGCGATCGACACCCAGCGCAGCAGGTGCGGATCGGCGGCGTCGTAGGGCACGCCGTCGGGTGCGACGCCACGGACCGCCCGGTGGCTGCGGCGCACGATCTCGGCGACCTCCAGCGCCTCCGGCGTGGCTCCGAACGCCGTGGTGGTCACATAGGCCGAGGTGCGCCGCAGGCGCCCCAGCGGGTCCTCGCGGAAGCTCGAGTGGTCGGCCACGCCGGCCATGGCGTGGGGGTGCAGCAGCTGCACCAGCAGCGCCCGGACGCCGCCCACGATCGCCGCGGGCTCGCCGAGCACCCGCCAGGACGCTGAGCCGAGGCCGAACAGGCCTGGGTCGCCGGCGTGCGCGTGCTCATCGTGTCGGGGTGGTCCGAACAGCCTTCCCAGGCCGCCCTGCACGATCTGGCGCACCAGCGGCAGCCCGTGGGGCGCGGTGCGTGCGAGGAAGCGGGTGGGCGAGACGACCATGGCAACGGTGAGCATGCCCGGCGCGGGCGGCGCCACACCGTCGCGGGCTGTGCCGGGGCGGGCGCCTGGCAGCGCAGCGCCCGCCCCGGCCCGGTCGGTCAGGCGTCGTCGTGCACGAACCAGATCACCGACAGCGGCGGCAGGACGATCTCGGCCGAGGTGGCCTGACCGTGCCAGGGCTGGCCGTCGGCGATGACGGTCCCGAAGTTGCCCCACCCCGAGCCGCCGTAGTACTCGGCGTCGGTGTTGAGGATCTCGCGCCAGCGGCCCGTGGCCGGCAGCCCCACGTGGTAGCGCTCGTGGGGGACCGGTGACAGGTTCGCGGCCACCGCGACCGGAGCGTCACCGGCCTCGCCGTAGCGCAGGAACGTCAGCACGTTGCTGTGGGCGTCGTGAGCGTCGATCCAGGCGAAGCCCTCGGGATCGGCGTCCGCACGCCACAGCGCCGGGTGCTCGCGGCTCACGCCGTTGAGGTCGCGCAGCAGCCGGGCGAAGCCGTCGTGCTCGGGATAGGCCAGCAGCCACCAGTCCAGCTCGCGCTCCTCGCTCCACTCCTCCCACGGGCCGATCTCGCAGCCCATGAACATCAGCTGCTTGCCGGGGTGGGAGAACATCCACCCGTACAGGGCGCGGAGGTTGGCGCGGCGCTGCCAGTCGTCGCCGGGCATCTTCGACAGCAGGCTGCCCTTGCCGTGCACCACCTCGTCGTGGGACAGCGGCAGCACGTAGTTCTCGCTCCACGCGTACATGAACCCGAAGGTGAGCTCGTTGTGGTGGTGCAGCCGGTGCACCGGGTCGCGCGAGAAGTACGAGAGGGTGTCGTTCATCCAGCCCATGTTCCACTTCATGCGGAACCCGAGCCCGCCGAGGTGGACCGGCCGGGTGACACCGGGCCAGGCGGTGGACTCCTCGGCCACCATCAGCACGTGCGGGTTGCGTCGGTGCACCACCGTGTTGAGCTCCTTGAGGAACTCGATGGCGTCGAGGTTCTCCCGGCCCCCGTAGATGTTGGGCACCCAGTCCTCGCCCTCGCGCGAGTAGTCGAGATAGAGGAGCGAGGCCACGGCGTCGGCGCGCAGGCCGTCGACGTGGAGCTCCTCGAGCCAGTACAGGGCGTTGGCGATCAGGAAGTTGCGCACCTCGTTGCGCCCGTAGTTGAACACCAGCGTGCCCCAGTCGGGGTGCTCGCCCTGGCGCGGGTCGGCGTGCTCGAACAGCGCCGTGCCGTCGAAGCGTGCCAACGCCCACTCGTCCTTGGGGAAGTGGGCGGGCACCCAGTCGACCAGCACGCCGATGCCGCGCTCGTGGAGGTGGTTGACGAGGTAGCGGAACCCGTCGGGGTCGCCGTGCCGGCTGGTCGGGGCGTAGTAGCCCGACACCTGATAGCCCCAGGAGCCCGTGAAGGGGTGCTCGGCCATGGGTAGGAGCTCCACGTGGGTGAAGCCCAGCCCCTCGACGTGGTCGGCGAGCTCGTGGGCCAGCGTGCGGTAGTCGAGCGTCTCGCCGTAGGGCCGCCGCCACGAGCCGAGGTGCACCTCGTAGACCGACACGTAGTCGGTGACCGGATCCCGGCGCGCTCGCTCGGCGTACCAGTCCTGATCGGTCCAGGTGAAGGTCGACTCGAACACGCGACTGGCGTTGCCCGGTGGCAGCTCGGCCCACTGCGCGAACGGGTCGGCGCGGGTGACGAGGTTGCCGTCAGCGGTGATCAGCTCGTACTTGTAGTACGACCCGGAGGTCACCTCGGGGACGAACAGCTCCCACACCCCCGACTCGGCCAGGACCCGCATGGGGTGCAGCCGCCCGTCCCAGGAGTTGAAGTCGCCCACCACGCGCACGCCGCGCGCGTTGGGCGCCCACACCGCGAAGGTGGTGCCCCGCACCCCGTGGCGGGTGCGGACGTGGGCGCCCATGCGCTCCCAGATCTCCTCGTGGCGCCCCTCGCCCAGCAGGTGCAGGTCCACCTCGCCGAGGCTCGGCCAGAACGCGTAGGGGTCGTAGAGGTGGAAGGTGTCCTCGCCGTAGGTCACCGCCAGCCGGTAGGAGCCCGGGTCGGGCACCTCGGGCAGCCGGGCCTCGAACAGGCCGGCCGGATGCGCGCGCGTGGCGCTGATCTCGGTGTCGCCGTGCACCACGGTGATCCGGTCGGCGTCGGGGCGCCAGGCGCGCACCACGGCGCCCTTGGCGTCCTCGTGGGCGCCGAGCACCTGGTGGGGATCGTGGTGCTCTCCGGCCACCAGGGCGTCGATCTGGCTCTGGTCGAGTGTCGTCGTTGCCTTGCGGGTCATCGGCTCACCTCCGCTGCCGCGCCGCGCAGCACCCGTAGGATGCCCCCGGCCGGGATGGAGACCCAATCGGGTCGGTTGTTCAGCTCGTAGCCGAGCTCGTACACAGCCTTGTCGAGGGTGAACGCCGCACGCAGCGCGCTGCGGTCGGCTGGGTCCACCGGGAGCAGCGTCGCCGGGGCGATCGCCTCGTAGCCTGTCAGGAACGCGGCGGCCATGCGGTCGCGCCAGGCCGCCAGGGTCGGCCCCGGCTCGCCGGCCTGGAACGCGGCCGCGTAGTCGAAGGAGCGCAGCATCCCCGCCACGTCGCGCATGGCGCTCTGGGGGCGACGCCGCTGCTCGAGCGGGCGCGCCGGCTCCCCCTCGAAGTCCAGCACCAGCCAGCCGCCGTCGAGGCGTCGCAGGAGCTGCCCGAGGTGGAGGTCGCCGTGGATGCGCAGCGTGCGACCGGCGTCGCCCAGCGTCGACAGCGCGCGCAGGTGCCCTCGCACCTCCTCGCTGCGCGATACCACTTCGGCCACCAGGGGGTCGGCGCTGGCGCGCGCATCGGACAGCACCCGCTCGAGCTGCGACTCCATGCCGTGGGCCCACAGCGCGAGGGTCTCGGGGCCCACCGGGTGGGCGCCGAGACGATCGGCGAGCGTGGCGTGGAGCTCACCGACCACCCCGCCGAGGTCAGCGATGTCCTCGGCGATGCCGTGGGGCGGCTCGGCGCCGCGGGCGATCGCCTGCGCATCGGCCACCGCCTGCTCCCAGGCGTCGGCGGCGTCGGGCATGTAGACGGTGAGCAGCGCCAGCGAGGGCGCCTCCTCGCCGGTGCCCCACGCCAGCGACCCGGCCTGGGTCGGCACGGTGTCCTGACCGGCCTCGGTCAGCACGGCGGTGAGCTCGACGTCCGGGTTGGGCCCGTCGCCCACGCGACGGAACACCTTGAGGAACCACCGCTCGCCCAGCACCGCCGCGCTGTTGGACTGCTCGGCGTCGATCCAGCGCGGCAGGTCGGCTGGCGACAGCTCCTGCTCGATCAGCGGGCGGCCGTCCAGCGCGCTGCCCACGGTGGTGGGCTGCGCCCGCGTGCGCAGCGTGGCGGCCGCCAGGGTCCGTGCGCCCGCGGGATCGGCGCACGCGTCACCAAGCGTCACCTGCCGGCACGCGCCGATGGCACGCTCCGCGTCGTCCTCGGCGGCCACGAGCGGCACGTGGTAGTGGTCGCGCTCGGTGCCGTGCTCGACGGCCAGCAGCACGACCAGGACGTCGACCCCGCCATGACCGGTGCCAGGGAGCACCGCGGTGTCCACGATCTCGGTGGCGATGTCGACGCTCGCCTTGGCGCCGAACCAGCGCTGGCGCGGCACCCACTCGTGCAGCAGCGCGCCGAGATCGGCCCACGCGGTGGGCTCGGCGAGCTGATCCAGGGCGGTCACGTGTCCTCCTCCAGCGAGAACCAGTAGAAGCCGTGCGGGGCGAGCGTCAGCAGGTAGGCGAGCTCGCCGATCCTGGGGAACGGCGTGCCGCCGAGCAGCTCCCGCGGCACCCGCCCGTCGTAGCGTGACAGGTCCAGCTCGACCGGCTGGGCGGTGGCGGCGAGGTTGGCCACCACCAGCAGCGCCTGGCCGGTGTCAGGGTCGGTGCGCAGGAACGCGAGCACCTTCTCGTTGGAGGGGCGCAGCGCCTCGAACTCGCCGGTGCCCAGCAGCGGGTGCTGCTTGCGCACGCGGAGCAGGTTGCGTGCCCAGTGCAGCAGCGAGCTCGGATGGCGCTGCTGGGCCTCCACGTTCACCGACTGGTAGCCGTAGACCGGGTCGACGTTCAGCGGCAGGTACAGCTGCGCGAAGTCCGCCCGGCTGAAGCCGGCGTTGCGGTCGATGGACCACTGCATCGGCGTGCGCACGCCGTCGCGGTCGCCCAGGTAGATGTTGTCGCCCATCCCGATCTCGTCCCCGTAGTACAGCACGGGGCTGCCCGGCAGGGACAGCAGCAGCGCGTGGAACAGCTCCATCGTGTCGCGGTTGTTGTCGAGCAGCGGGGCGAGGCGGCGCCGGATCCCGACGTTGGCGCGCATCCGCGGGTCGCGGGCGTACTCGGCGTACATGTAGTCGCGCTCTTCGTCGGTGACCATCTCCAGGGTCAGCTCGTCGTGGTTGCGCAGGAACACCCCCCACTGGGCGTTGTCGGGGATGGGCGGGGTGGACTCGAGCGCCTCGACGATGGGGTGGGCCTGCTCGCGGCGCACCGCCATGAACATGCGGGGCATCACCGGGAAGTGGAACGCCATGTGGCACTCGTCGCCCTCGCCGAAGTAGTCCACGACGTCCTCGGGCCACTGGTTGGCCTCGGCGAGCAGCACGCGGTTGGCGAACTCGCGGTCCACGACGTTTCGCAGGCGCTTGAGGTAGGCGTGGGTCTCGGGCAGGTTCTCGCAGTCGGTGCCCTCGCGCTGGTAGAGGTAGGGGACCGCGTCCAGGCGCAGCCCATCGAACCCCAGCCGCAACCAGAAGCGGACGACGTCGAACATCGCCTGCTGGACCTCGGGGTTGTCGTAGTTGAGGTCCGGCTGGTGGGAGAAGAAGCGGTGCCAGTAGTAGGCCCCGGCGACCGGATCCCAGGTCCAGTTCGAGGTCTCGGTGTCCACGAAGATGACCCGGGCGTCCGCGTAGCGGTCGTCGGTGTCGCTCCACACGTACCAGTCGCGCCTGGCCGAGCCGGGTTGGCGCGCCTCCTGGAACCAGGGGTGCTGGTCGGAGGTGTGGTTCATCACCATGTCGGCGATGACGCGCATGCCGCGGCCGTGCGCGCGCTCCAGCAGCTCGGCGACGTCCTCGACGGTGCCGTACTCGGGCAGCACCGCGTAGTAATCGCGGATGTCGTACCCGCCGTCGCGCAGCGGTGAGTCGTAGAACGGCAGCAGCCACAGGCAGTCGATGCCGAGCCACTCGAGGTAGTCGAGCTTCTCGGTGAGACCGCGGATGTCCCCGGTCCCGTCGTCGTTGGAGTCGCGGAAGCCGCGGACCAGCACCTCGTAGAAGATCGCCCGCTTGAACCAAAGCGGGTCGTCGGTCAGCGCCACCGTCGACAGACCTCCTGCTGCGGCGGACGGGTGCCGAGGGCCATGGGCGCCGTCTGCCTGGCGGGTGGGGGCGTCACAGCGGTGTCAGGGCCAGCACGTGCCCGGGCTCCTGGTGGGGGTCCAGGCGCACATAGTTGTGCGGACCGCGCCAGATGTAGCGGTTGCCGGTGAGGAGGTCGTGGGCCTCGAAGGCCCCGGTGTGCTCCAGGCCGAGCTGCCACAGGTCGAGGTCGGTGGTGCCTTCCTGGGGCACATGCGGGTCGATGGAGACCACGCACAGGATCGGGTCGCTGCGCCCCGAGGCCACCTTGGAGAAGCACAGCATCCCCTCATTGTCGATGCCGTGGAACCAGATGCCGTGGAGGCGGCGCAGGCTGCGGTGGGCGCCTCGGATCTCGTTGACGCGGGCGATGTAGGGGGCCAGGGAGTCCGAGCGGCTCCAGTCGCGCGGTCGGTAGAAGTACTTCTCGCTGCCGAGGTACTCCTCGCTGCCCTCGTGCAGCGGGGTGTTCTCGCACAGCTCGTAGCCCGCGTAGATCCCGTAGCTGGGTGCGAGCAGCGCCGCCAGCAGCAGCCGGATCTTGAAGGCCGGTCGGCCGCCGTGCTGGAGGTAGGCGGTGAGGATGTCGGGGGGGTTGGGCCAGAACGTCGGGCGGTAGTAGTGCGCCAGCTCGGTGGTGGCCAGCTCGGTCACGTACTCGGTGAGCTCCTGCTTGGAGTTGCGCCAGGCGAAGTAGGTGTAGCTCTGCGAGAAGCCGAGCTTGGCGAGTGTCGCCATCATCTTGGGCCGCGTGAAGGCCTCGGCCAGGAAGATGACCTCGGGATGGTCGGCGCGCACGCGCTCGATGAGCCACTCCCAGAACGGCAGCGCCTTGGTGTGGGGGTTGTCGACCCGGAAGATGCGGATCCCGCGGTCGATCCACACGCGCAGCACGCGCTCGAGCTCGGCGTAGAGCCCGTCCAGATCAGGCGTGTCGAAGTCGATCGGGTAGATGTCCTGGTACTTCTTCGGCGGGTTCTCGGCGTGCGCGATGGTCCCGTCGCTGCGGTGGTGGAACCACTCGGGGTGCTCGGTGACCCACGGGTGGTCGGGGGAGCACTGGATGGCGAAGTCGAGCGCGACCTCCATCCCGAGGCGGTGGGCCTGCGCGACGAAGGCGTCGAAGTCCTCGAAGGTGCCGAGGTCGGGGTGGATCGCGTCGTGGCCGCCCTCCGCGCTGCCGATCGCCCAGGGCACCCCGGGATCGTGTGGTCCGGGCTCGAGGTCGTGCGGCCCGTGGCGACCCTTGCGGTGGGTGTGCCCGATCGGGTGGATGGGCGGCAGGTACACCACGTCGAAGCCCATCTCGGCGATGCCCGGCAGCCGCTCCGCGGCGGTCGCGAAGGTGCCCGACTGCGGCGGGCTGCCGTCGTCGGGGACCACCGCCCCCTCCGAGCGCGGGAACATCTCGTACCAGGCGCCGAAGACGGCGCGCTCGCGATCGACCCACAGCGTCAGGGTCTCCGAGGCGGTGGCGTCGAGGCGCTCGGGGTGGTCTGCGAGCGCCGCCTCCAGGCGTGTCTCGTGGACCGCGGAGAGGCGGTGCGACAGCGGCGCGTCGCTGCGCAGGCGCGCGGCCATGTCCTCGAAGGCGTGGCGGGCCTCGCTCGAGCCGGGGCGCCGCCGCAGCAGCGCCGCTCCGTCGGCGAGCTCGCGCTCCAGCTCGGGGTCAGGTGCACCCGTGGCGACCTTGCGGTCCAGGCGGTCGAGCCAGGTGCTCCAGTGGTCGGTCCAGCCCAGCACCCGGTACTCCCAGCGTCCCATCTGGTCCACCGGGAACGAGCCGTAGTAGCGGTCGTTGACGTCGAGCTCCATCGGAGCCTCGCGCCACGCGGTCTCCTCGGGTCCGCGGTACTGCACGCACACGGCGAGCTGCTCGGGACCCTCGCGGAGCAGGTCGGCGCCGACGATCACGTGATCGCCGACCACTGACTTGGCCTCGTAGCGCCCGCACTCGATCCGCGGGTCGATCGCCTGGATGGCGATGCGGTCACGCAGAGGGATCTGCTCGGCCACCGCAGTGCTCCTGTTCGCTCGGCTCGTGGCTGCGCACCCTAACCGGGAGCGGGCCCGCGCGGGAAGGCGCGGGGGCGCCGGGGCCGGTCAGACCAGGCGCCACACCCCGCTGGCCGGCCCCTGGTCGGGCAGCACCAGCGCTGTGCCGGAGGCGGCGAGGTCAGGGGCGGGGGCCATCCCCTCCTCGGTGGTGGCGGCCAGCCCTTCCGCGCGGGTGGCGCCGAGCGCGTCGGTGTCCAGGTGCACCGGCGCGTGCGGTGCACGTGCGAGGTGGACCAGCAGGCGCTCGTGTGGCAGCTCGCGCAGGAACGTCAGGTGGTCGGTGCCCACCGCGGCCCAGCGCAGCCCTCCGGTGCGCAGCGCGGGGTGGGCACGCCGCAGGGCGATGAGGGCTCGGTACGCGGCCAGGGTCGCGTGGTCCCACCTCTGGCGATCCCAGGGGATCGGGGCGCGGGACGCGTGGTTGTCCCAGCCCTCGAGCCCCAGCTCGTCGCCGGCGAAGACCGAAGGCATGCCCGGCAGGGTCATCTGGGCGGCGACGCCGACGAGGTGGCCCGCGCGTGTCCCGGCGGCGGTGCGAAAGCGCCCCGTGTCGTGCGAGTCCAGCAGGGTGAGGCTGTGCCGGCCGGCGCGCCAGGGCATGGCGCCGCGGAAGGTGCGCAGCGTCTGCGCGATCGCCGTCCCCGGCCGCCGTGGCACGCCCAGCGGCTCCTCGAGGTAGCCGACCTGTCGCTCGGGGGCGATGAGCCAGGACCACAGGGGGCGAGTGAAGCTCGCGTAGTCCATCGTGCCGTGCCAGCCACCGCCGTCGAGGTCGGCGGTGGCGTCGTGGCAGTGCTCGGCCAGCAGCAGCCCCTCGGGGCGCACGACGTCCAGGGTCATCCGCAGCGTCTCGGCCACGCGCCGGTTCTGGTCCACCGCCCCGTCGCGGCCGGCCATGTTGGCCGCGTCGACCCGCCAGCCGTCGAGGTTGAACGGTGGCGCCAGCCAGCGTCCCGCGACCGAGTCAGGGCCCTCCAACAGCCGGGCTCGCAGCCCCGGATCGCGGTGGTCGAGCTTGGGCAGCGTCGCCACGCCACGCCAGGTGCGATACTGATCGGGCCAGGCATCGAACGCGTAGAAGCTGGCCTCGGGCGCGTCGGGGTCGCCCTGGGCGGCGGCGAACCAGTGGTGGGTGCTGCCGGTGTGGTTGGCGGTGAGGTCGCCGAGCACGCGCAGGCCGCGTGCGTGCAGCGCCTCGGTCAGCGCGGCCAGCGCCTCCTCGCCGCCC
>PWER01000127.1 GCA_003553565.1 Nitriliruptoria bacterium
CTGCCAACACAGCTCCGCAAGGGGGCAGGCAAAGGAAGGGGGCAAGCGCAGGAGCGGGGCGCGCCTGACCACAGAAGCAAGCAGTGGGCGGGCTTGCGATGGATCGCCGGGTGCGCGCCGGTGGCGCCAGGGTCAGGCGAGGTCCGCGCGACGCAGCGCGCGACGCAGCTGACCGAGCAGCTCGGGCCAGCGGTGGACCACGTCGTAGTAGTCGGCCCGCAGGATCGGGATGCCAGCGTCCACGAGCATCCGGCGGTCGCGCCGCGCGTCCGCGCGGCGCTGCTCGGGCGTGCGGTGGAAGCGAAGCCCATCCAGGTCGAGCCCGAGCGGCACGGCCTCCCAGAACGCGTCGATGACCCCCAGCAGCTGCCCGCCGCGGTGGATCGGGACGTTCCAGGCAGGGGCTGGGAGCCTGGACTGGCCCAGCCGTTGGCGGGCGGTGCGCTCCAGCCAGGAGCGCACCTCGCCGTCGGCGGAGGGGGCTGTCACCGCTACCACCGTGCCGACGCCGCGACGGCCACCCGCTAGCGCACGAGCGCGCTCGTGCAACCGCGAGCGCACGGCTACACCCGCACCGACCGCGTCGTCGACCAGCGCTACGCGCTCCATCGGCTCATGCAGCCGCGCGACGTCGATGACCGTGCGCTCGCCCGTGGTCACCGGCACGCCGTCGATGACCATCACGTCGTCGGCGCACAGCGCGCGGCTGCGGTGGACCGTGACGTCCCAGCGCTCCAGCAACCCACTGCCGGCCACCGTGATCTCCAGCGTCTCCCCTGCAGCGCGCTCGAGCCGGTGGACGCTTGCCGCCTCGCGGTGGGAGATCGCGACAAGGCGCTCCGTGCCGAGCGTGGCCGCACGACGCCGCAGCGCGCGCGTCCGCGGCGTGCCCGCGAAGCGGTAGACCCCTGGTTGCTCCTCCAGGAAGCGTCCCGCCGCGACGCGCCGGGTGATCTGCTGCTCACCGAGACCGACGTCGCTGGCCTGCGCGCGGTCGAACACGCCGTGCTGGCCGGCGGCCTCGGCACGGCGGGCAAGCAGCCACTCTGCGGCGTCGACCATGACCGGGCAGGGTGCCCGAGCGACCTCGTCAGCAGGGCGCAACGACTCGTCGGCTTGGGGATCACGCCGGTGCGATCCGGCGAGCCGGTCACCACGACGACGGTGTGTCGGCGTTGGTTCGATCCCGGGTGCCAGCTCGACACACCACGCCGTGCGCACCGCTGCTGTGTCGCGCCGAGGTCCCGCAGCTAGCGTTCGACGACACACCGCCGGGCATCACCGCCGGGCATCACCGCCGGGCATCACCGCCGGGCATCACCGCCGGGCATCACCGCCGGGCATCACCGCCGGGCATCGCGGGCGGGCATGCCCGACGGGCATGCCCGACGGGTGGCATGGCCGATAGACGCTGACGCAGCGGCGGGAGCGGTCGTCGCGCGCAGCCCACCCGCGCAGCCCACCCGCGCAGCCCACCCCGCAGACAAGCGCCGGCAGACAAGCGCCGGCAGACAAGCGGGGGCGGCCACCGGCCGGGGCGGTTCAGGCCGGGACGGTGCCGCCGAACTGCGTCCGGTACAGCGTCGCGTACAGCCCGCCAGCGGCGATGAGCTCGTCGTGGGTGCCGCGCTGCACCACGCGGCCTCGGTCGAGCACCACGATCTGGTCGGCGCGCACGATCGTGGACAGCCGGTGGGCGATGACCACCGACGTTCGACCCTCCAGCGCGCGGTCGAGCGCGGCCTGCACCGCGGCCTCGCTCTCGCTGTCCAGGTGGCTGGTGGCCTCGTCGAGCAGCACCAGCGCCGGGTCCTTCAGCAGCACCCGCGCGATCGCCAGCCGCTGCTTCTCCCCGCCCGACATCCGGTAGCCCCGCTCCCCCACCACGGTGTCGTAGCCGTCGGGCAGCGAGGCGATCAGCTCGTGGATGTGCGCGGCGCGACAGGCGGACTCCAGCTCCGCGTCGGTAGCGTCAGGCCGGGCGTAGCGCAGGTTCGCCGCGACGGACTCGTGGAACAGGTGCGGGTCCTGGGTGACCATGCCGATGCTGCTGAGCAGGGACTCGAGCTCGGCGTCACGGACGTCCACGCCGTCGATGCGCACCGCTCCGGCGTCGACGTCGTACAGCCGCGCGATGAGCCCCAGCACGGTCGTCTTGCCCCCGCCGGAGGGCCCCACGAGCGCCACGGTCTGGCCGGGCTCGGCGACCAGCGACACGTCCTCGAGCACGGGTGTGGGCAGGTGGTCGCTGGGTGAGCGCGCGCGGTCGGTGTCCTCCAGCGAGGCCAGCGTCGATTCGGCGGCCGGCGGGTAGGCGAACCGGACCCCGTCGAGCTCGAGCCGCCCCTGCACGGCCTCGAGGCGCACCGGGTCCTCGGGGCTGGTGATGCGCTGGGGCAGGTCGAGGACCTCGAAGACGCGCTCGAAGCTGACCAGCGCGGTCAGCACCTCGACGTGGGCGTTGGTGAGCCGCGCCAGCGGCTGATACGCGGTGGTCACCAGGCCCGCCAGGGTCACGATCTGCCCCGTGGACACCGCTCCCTGGGTGATGGCCAGGAAGCCCCCGACCCCGTACACCACGGCCACGCCCAGCGCCCCGACCAGCGTGAGCGTCACGAAGAACACACGGCCGATCAGCGCGCGTCGCACCCCGACCTCGGCGACGCGGCGCGCGGTGGACGAGAACGACCGCGACTCCTCGTCGAAGCGCCCGAACAGCTTGACGAGCAGCGACCCGGCGACGTTGAACCGCTCGGTCATGCGCTGGTTCATGTCGGCGTTGAGGCGCATCTGCTCGCGGGGGACGCCCTGGAGGCGACGCCCGACGCGCCGGGCCGGCACGATGAACACCAGCAGCAGGACCAGCAGGGCCAGGGTCAGGCGCCACTCGATCGAGACCATGACCACCAGCGCCGCGGCCAGCTGGGTGACGTCGGCCGAGACGTTGCCGAACTGGCTGGTGACGGCCTGCTGCGCGCCGATCACGTCGTTGTTGAGGCGGCTGACCAGCGCGCCGGTCTCGGTGCGCGTGAAGAACGCCTGGGGCATGCGCTGCACGTGGTCGAACAGCCGGGCGCGCAGGTCATAGATCAGGTGCTCGCCGATGTAGGCGGCAAGCCACCGCTGGATCAGGTTGGCGATGGCCGACCCCACCGCGACCCCGACCGCGGCGGCGAACAGCCAGCCGACCACGCCGAGGTCACCGGCAAGCACGCCGTCGTCGATGAGGCGCCCGAACAGGACGGGCGGCAGCACGCCCAGGCCGGACGCGATCAGCAGGGTGATCAGGAACGCCAGCAGCCGGTAGCGGTAGGGTCGGGCGAACTCGCGCCAGATGCGGCCGACGAGGCTGCGGTCTGGGCGGTAGCCGGACACGTCGGGGGCTCCCCGGCGCACCGAGCCGGTGCCGGGGCTCACGGAGCGCAGATCCATCGTCGCCAAGCATGGCACGCGCATCGGGGCCTGCTGCAGGCGCGCCTGCAGCGCCTGCCGGGTTGGCGGAGGGTGCTAGGGGGCGGCCGCGTCGTACTCGGCCTCGATGCGCTCCAGCTCGGCCAGGCGCTCCTCCCAGCGCGCCAGCGTCTCGTCGGCGTCCTGCGTCACGACGCCGTGGCGCAGGGTCAGCTCGCGAGCCCGCTCGGGATCGTCGTAGGTCTCCGGGTCGGCCAGCAGCTCCTCGAGCTCGCGTCGCTGCGCCTCGACCTGCTCCAGGTGCGACTCCAGGCGGCTCACCTCCGACCGGAGCTCGGCGGTGGCCCGATGGCGGGCGTTGCGGTGCTCCGCCTGCGCGCGCCGCCGGCTCGCCGGATCGGCGCTCGCGGAGAGCCCTGCCGCGGAGAGCCCGGCCGAGGTGTTGGCCCCCTCGACCGCTCCGCGGGTCGCCTCCTGCCCAGCGACACCCGTCGCTGCGGCGTGCTCGGGGCCCTCGTCGACGGCCTGACGGGCATGCAGGAACGAGGCGTAGTCGCCGGGATGGAGCCAGACCCGGCCATCGCGGACCTCGATCACGTGGTCGGCCACCGAGCGGATGAGACGCTGGTCGTGGGTGACCAGCACGCTGGTCCCCTGGTAGGCCGACAGCGCCCGCTCGAGCACCTCGCGGCTCGACACGTCGAGGTGGTTGGTCGGCTCGTCGAGCAGCAGCAGGTTGCGCGGCGCCAGCAGCTGGCAGGCCAGCGCCAGGCGGGCGCGCTCACCGCCTGAGAGGACCCGCACCGGCTTGCGCTGATCATCGCCGGGGAACTGGAAGGCGCCGAGCACCCCGCGCACGTCGACGCTGCGGTCGCCGGCGGCCATCTGCCCCTGCTCCAGCACGGTGCGGTCCAGGTCGAGCTGGTCGGTGACGTGCTGGGCGTAGTAGGCGGCGGCGACGCGGTGCCCGGCCTCGACGGTGCCGGCGTCGGGGGCGAGCTCGCCAGCCAGCAGCTTCAGCAGCGTCGTCTTGCCGGCACCGTTGGGGCCGACCAGCGCCACCGTCCAACCGCGCTCGATGGTGAGGTCCACGTCGTCGAGCACCGTGAGATCCCCGAAGCCCTTGCGCACCGAGCGCGTCCGGATCACATCGCGACCCGACCGTGGTGGCTCGGGCAGCGACAGCCGCAGTGTCGCGACCCGATCATCGTCGACGGGCACGGGCTGCATCCGCGCGATCTGCTTCAGCTTGCTCTGCATCTGGCTCGCCCGCGTGTTCTTGGCGCGGAAGCGGTCGACGGTGCGCTGCAGCCGCGCGACCTCGCGCTCCTGGCGCTTGGCCGCTGCGGCCTGCGCGGCGATCCGCTCAGCCTTGGCGCGCCGATAGGCGTCGTAGGGTCCCTGGTAGGTCGTCACCCCCGCGCCGGCGACCTCCACGATCGACCCGCCGAGCGCGTCGACGAAGTCGCGGTCGTGGGTGACCACCACCACCGCACCCTCGTGGGCGGCGAGGGTGTCGGCGAGCCAGTCGATGCTGTCGATGTCGAGGTGGTTGGTGGGCTCGTCGAGCAGCAGCACATCGGGGCGGTCCAGCAGCAGGCGTGCGAGCTCCACGCGGGTCTGCCAGCCGCCGGACAGCTCGCCGAGGTCGCGGTCGAGCCGCTCGGCGGGCACACCGAGCCCCACGAGGATCTTGCGGGCGCGCGGCTCGGCCTCGTACCCGCCCGCCGCGGCGAACGCCGCCTCGGCCTGCGCCCACGCGTCGAGGGCACGCTGGCGGGATGCCTCGTCGGGCGCGTGCTCGACCGCCTGCTCGAGCTCGCGGAGCCGGCGCTGCTGGTCCCACACGCCCCCCGGCCCGCCGAGCACCTGCTCCAGCACCGTGCGGCCGCGGGCCTCGGCGGCGTCCTGGGCCAGTCGACCCACGCGCACCCCGCCGGTGCGCGCCACGTGCCCGGCGTCCGGCTCCTGCTCACCCGACAGCAGCCGCAGCAGCGTGGTCTTGCCGGTGCCGTTGGCCCCCACCACCGACAGCCGGTCGCCGGGATCGATCTGCAGCGACACCTGCTCGAGCACCAGCTGGTGCCCGTGGCGCACGGTGACCTCGGCGAGGGAGAGCATGGCAGCGCCGAGGGTATCGGAGGCGGGCCCGTGCTCCGCGCGGGACGCAGGCGAGCCGGCGCTACGCTGCCCCCATGACCTCACTGGTGCTCGCTCTCCACGGCGAGTGGCTGGCCTGGGCCGCCATCGGCATCTGGCCGATCATCGGCGGCTGGTCGCTGGCGCTGCGCGTGCTGGGCTACCGCGACGCCCCGACGTTCTGGCGCAGCGTCGTCGTGGGCCACGTGCTGCTGGGGCTGCAGATCCTGCTGGGGCTGGTGCTGCTCGTGCTGCACACCCTCGGCCTGGCGGGCCTGCCGGGTGACGGCAGCCTCTTCGACTTCACCTGGCACCTGCTGTACGGGATGGCCTTCCCGCTGATCGTCCTGATCGTGGGGCATCGCCTAGCAGCCCGAGGCGTGCGCCACCCTCACACCGTGTTCGCCGTGGTGGGACTGGTCAACTTCGGGCTCATGGCGCGCGCCTGGCAGGTCGGCATGCCAGGCTTCTGACCCGCGGCTCGGTTGCGGCGCGCACACGCGCCCGCCTCGGGGCACACTCCAGATGGCATCGGTCCCCTCTCGACCTCGGAACCGACCCGTGCGCTCACGCCTCACTCCCGCCACCAGCTGGCTGACCCGCGCGCTCGCGCTCGCGCTGGTCGTGCTGGCCGTGCCGCTGGCCCTGTCCGCCGGCACGCTGCTGCAGGAGGGGCCGGTGCGCGAGGGCGAGGCCGCACCGCGCACGATCGCCGCGCCCGAGCCGGTGCAGGTCATGGACCCCCAGGCAACCCGGCGGGCCGAGAACCAGGCTGCTGCCGGGGTCGACCCGGTCGAGTCCGAGGACGATGCGGCGCGCGCCGCGATCGTCGAGGACGTGCGCGATGCCTTCGCCACGCTGCGCGACGTGCGGGCCGCGCCAGCCGGCGGCGATGAGCCCGAGCCCGACGAGCAGGTCGAGGAGCTGCTCGAACGTCTGCCGGCACTGGACGAGGAGGGCGCGGAGCGCGCCACCGACCTCTCCGACGACCAGCTCGATCGCGTGGGCTCCCAGGCCGAGCAGGTGGCCATCGCCCTGGCCGGGCAGCGCATCCGCGAGGGCGAGGTCGACGAGGTCGCCGGGCAGCAGCTCGCCTCGGAGCTCGCCACCCGCGACTTCCCCGCGGGCGCCGCGGAGCACGTCGTCGAGCCGCTCGTGGCCGACGCGCTGCAACCCACCGTCATCGAGGACCGCGAGGCCACCGATGAGGCGCGCGCGGAGGCGCGCGACGCCGTCGAGCCCGTGCTGCGCACCTTCTCGCGCGGCAGCGCCATCGTGCAGGCCGGCGAGCCCGTCGACGAGGTCCAGATGCAGGCGCTGCAGGAGCTCGGGCTCGACGGCGTCGAGCCGTGGCGCTTCCTGCTGCGCGCGCTGCTGCTGTCCTCGGTGCTGGCGGGCGCGGGGATGCTGTACCTGCGCGAGTTCCGCCGCGACCTGTGGTCCTCACCGCGGCGCCTGCTGCTCCTGGCGGTGCTGCTGGTGGCCTACGCCGTGACGCTCGAGGCGATCACGGTGGCCGCACCGGAGGGGCAGACCGTCTGGCTGTTCGCGCTGCCGGTCGGCGCCGTCCCGATGCTCACCACGATCCTGCTGGACCCGCCGGCCGGGGTCCTGAGCGTCATCCCGGTGGCGGCCCTGGCCGCGTTCGCGATCCCGAACGATCCCGCGGTCGCGGTCTACGCGGCTGCCGCCGGCGTGGTCAGCGCCTCGCTCGTCTCGCGCCTGTCGGCCCGCGGGGACCTGCGCCGCGCCGCGGTGCAGTCGACGCTTGCCTACGCGGCGCTCGCCGCGGCGACGGCGACGGCCTTCGACGACCTCGACGCGGCGGCCACCGCCGCGGCCATGGGGCTGGCCGGCGGCATCATCACCGCGGTCATCGTCAACGGGAGCCTGCCGTTCCTCGAGTCCGGGTTCGGGATGCTCACCGCGACGAGCCTGCTGGACCTCGCCGACCGCAACCACCCGCTGCTGCGCGAGCTCGAGCGGGAGGCGCTGGGCACCTACAACCACTCGATCATGGTGTCGCAGATGGTGGAGCGCGCCTGCCGAGCCGTCGATGCCGACGCGCTCCTGGCCTCGGTGGCCGCGCTCTACCACGACGTGGGCAAGACGCGCCGCCCGTTCTTCTTCATCGAGAACCAGTTCGCGATCGCCAACCCCCACGACGAGCTCGACCCCTACGAGTCGGCGCAGATCATCCGCGATCACGTCACCGACGGCATCGCCCTGGGCCGCCGCCACCGCCTGCCGCCGGAGATCATCGACGGCATGGCCAGCCACCACGGCACCACGCTCATCGCCTACTTCTACGAGCGAGCGCGCCAGCTGCACGGCGACGAGGCGGTCGCCGAGGAGGACTTCCGCTACCCGGGCCCCAAGCCGGGGTCGCGCGAGATGGCCATCCTCATGCTGGCCGATGGCTGCGAGAGCGCGAGCCGAGCCCTGGCGATGGGCGACCGCAACCTGGGTCGCGACGACCTGGTGCGCCTGGTCCACGACCTGACCGAGGCGCGCATCCAGGACGGGCAGCTCGACGAGGCCTCGCTGACCTTCGCCGACCTGAGCGTCATACAGGAGTCCTTCATCGAGACCCTCGTGGGCGTCTACCACCCCCGCATCGCCTACCCCGCCCGGGGCCAGGGCGAGGCCACCTCGTCGGCGGCGCTGCCCGCCGGCGAACCGCCGCAGGCTCGGCGCGGCGCCGCGGAGCGGGAGGGATAGCACCAGGCACCCGGTTTAACGAACCGGTAACGTCTTCGCCATCTCGAGTTTGCCGACCTCGCCTAGGGTCCTGGTCAGCTGATCGCGGACCTCGCAGCGACCAGCACGAGGCGCGCGGACGGGTTGTTCGGCTCCGGCTCGGCCGCGCACCGCGAAGGAGCGACACGCTCGGTCTCGGCTCGACCGGGTGAGACCCCTTCGCACCTCCGCTCCGCGGAGGGCCGGTACGCACCGGCACGCGCCCCGGCGACGCTCGGCTCCCGTCGCCGGGGCGTGGTGCGTCCGGGGCGTGGTGCGTCCGGCGCGTGGTGCATCCGGGGCGTGGTGCGTGCGGCGCGTGGTGCGTGCGGCGCGTGGTGCATCCGGGGCGTGGTGCATCGGCGGCGTCGCACGTGCGGGGCGTGGTGTGCGTCCCGGCGGCGGGCAGCGGGGCATCAGGGCGCCAGGACGACCGCCTCACCGGGATCCAGGGGCAGCGCGTCGGTGACCTGCTCGCCCTCGCGAGCACGTCGGCTGGCAAAGCGCACGGTGCGGGCGCGCCCATCCAACGCGAGGGTCGCGGGCTGCTCCCCGCAGTGGGCGGCGACCACCACCTGGCCGCGGCGGTAGGCGACCACCGGGTCGGCCGCGTCGAACCAGACCGGCCAGGGCTCGGGTCCGGTGAGCTCGGACAGGGCCTTGCGCACCGCGATGAGAGCCCGGTAGCGGTGCAGCCACGAGTCGGGGTCGGCGCGCTGCACCGCCACGGTGTCCTCGGGCCGGCGGTCACCGAAGGGCAGCCAGGGCTGCTCGGCGTCGGTGAAGCCCCATCCGGGCCCGGGCTCCCACGGGATGGGCGTGCGCGCAGGGTCGCGGGCGCGCTCGGGCTCGCCGCGGCTCGCGATCGGATCCTGCAGCGCCTCCGCAGGCAGGTCAGCGTCGGCCAGGGCGAGCTCCTCGCCCTGGTAGAGCATCGGCATGCCTGGCAGGCCACACACCAGCGTGGCCAGGCACAGCGCCCGCGCCGCGCCCAGCGACCCGCCGCCGAACGCCGTGACCCCCCGCGGGCGGTCGTGGCTCGCAAGCGGCCACGACAGCCAGGGGCCGACCTCCTCGAGGCCCTCGCGCAGCGTGGCGCGCACCGCCTCGGGACTCCACGTCAGGTGCAGCGGAGCAAACCAGAACGCCAGGTGCAATCCGTCCTGCGGGGCCACGTAGCGCGCCAGGCGCTCGGGCTCCAACAGGTAGACCTCGCCGAGCAGCAGCGCGTCGTGGCGCTCGGCGATCGCCCGCCAGCGCCGGTAGATCTCGGTGACCCCGGGCTGGTCGGCGTCGTGGATGTGGGCGTAGCGCTCGAACGCGCGCTCGACCCCCACGCCGATGCCGCCGGTGACCTCGGCGCGCCCGTCGCCATCAGCGTCACCGTCGCCATCAGCGTCACCGCCACCGCCATCGCCGTCGCCACCACCGCCCGCAGGCCGCTCCGCCAGGGGCAGGTCGGGCAGATCGGGGTGCTTGACCAGGGCGTGGGCCACGTCGATCCGGAACCCGTCGACGCCCCTGGCCAGCCACCGCTCGAGGATGTCGTCGAACGCGGCGGCCACCGCGGGGCTCTCCCAGTTCAGGTCCGGCTGGTGGGGCAGGAACAGGTGCAGCCAGTACTGGCCGGAGGCGTCGTCGAAGGTCCAGGCAGGACCGCCGAAGTGCGCGGGCCAGTTGTTCGGTGGTCCCCCGTCGGGCGCGGGATCGCGCCACACGTAGAAGTCGCGGTAGGGGCTGTCGCGGTCGCCGCGCGCGGCGACGAACCAGCGGTGGTCGCTGGAGGAGTGGTTGGGCACGAGGTCCAGCAGCACGCGCAGGCCGAGCGCATGGGCCTGTGCGATCAGCGCGTCGAGCTCGGCAGGCGAGCCCAGGCGCGGGTCCACGTCCAGGTAGTCGGCGACGTCGTAGCCGCCATCGCGCAGCGGCGAGGGGTAGAAGGGGCTCAGCCACACCACGTCCACCCCGAGCCAGGCCAGGTGGTCCAGCCGGGCGCGGACGCCGGCCAGGTCGCCCCAGCCGTCGCCGTCGCTGTCGGCGAACGAGCGCACGTAGACCTGGTAGCCCACGGCGCCCTCCCACCAGCGAGCCGTCACGGGGCAGGCTGATCGTTGGCGTGCGGCCAGGCGGCCAGGCCGACCTCGGCGGGGTCGCGCAGACGCTCGTGGGTCGGTCGCACCCGCGCGGTCACCCCGTACTCGCCGGCCTGCGCGCACCGCACCTGGCCCGTGTAGCGCTGGGTGCCGCGCTTGCCTGCCCCGGCATGGGCCAGGGTGAGCACGTGGCGCTCCTCCAGGTGCCCGTCAGCGCTGACGGGTCCGTGGAGGGCCTCGACGACGACCTCGTCGGTGCGCAGGTCCCCGAGCTCGACGACGACGGCCACGTGGCGCTCCTCGCCCTTGGCGGCCACCGCGTCGTCGACCTCGACCTCGGCCACGCGCACCCCGTCCCAGGCCGCTTGGACGCGCTGCTTCCAGGCAGCGAGCTCGCGGGCGGGCTTGGCACCGGAGGCCAGCAGCTCCCGGCTGCGCGCCGCGAGCGGCTCGTAGTGCTCCTCGGCGTAGCGGCGCACCATCTTGGTGGCCAGCACCTTCGGGCCGATGTCCACCAGCGAGCGGCGGATCATCTGGAGCCACCGGGTGGGCAGCGGGCTCTCGGTGCGGTCGTAGAAGCGGGGGACGATGGTGCGCTCCAACAGCTCGAACAGCGCCTCGGCGTCGGCGGCGTCCTGCTGCTCGGGGTCGGTGACCTGACCGCGGCCGCCGATCGCGAAGCCCGCGGCCGGGTCGTAGAGCTCGTCCCACCAGCCGTCGAGCACCGAGCAGTGCAGCGAGCCATTCAGCAGCGCCTTCTCACCGCTGGTGCCGCACGCCTCGAAGGGTCGGCGGGGGGTGTTGAGCCAGACGTCGCAGCCGGCGTAGAGGGTGGCGGCGAGGTCCATGTCGTAGTCCTCGACGAAGACCATGCGCCGCTGCAGCAGGGGGTCCGACCCGGCGAGGTGCACCAGCTCGCGGATGATCCCCTTGCCCTGATCGTCGCGCGGATGGGACTTGCCAGCGAAGACCAGCTGCACCGGGCGCTCGGTGTCGGTCAGCAGGGCCTTGAGCCGCTCGGGCTGGCGCAGCAGCAGCGCGCCCCGCTTGTAGGTGGCAAAGCGTCGGGCGAAGCCGATGGTCAGCGCCTCGGGGTCCAGCAGCTCGTCGACCCAGTTGAGGCTCCCGCCGGCGCCACCGCGGCGCACGACCTGCTCGCGGACCCGGTCGCGGACCTCGGCGACGAGGCGCTCACGTGCCCGCCCGCGGGTGCGCCACAGCACCTCGTCGGGCAGCTGGTCGGCGCCCTCCCAGGCGGAGGCGGTGCGAGGCCAGTTCGGCGCCAGGTAGCGCGAGTACAGCTCGCGCTGCTCGGGCCCGATCCAGGTGGCGGCGTGCACGCCGTTGGTGACCGCGTCGACCGGCACCTCGTCGGCGGGCAGGTCGGGCCACAGGCCTTGGAACATCTCGCGCGCCACCGTGCCGTGGAGCTCGGAGACCCCGTTGGCGTGCGCCGACAGGCGCATCCCCATCGCGGCCATGTTGAAGATGCCGTGCTCGTCGCCGAGCCGCCCAAGCTCCATCAGCCCGTCCACGTCGGTGCCGTAGCCATCGGCCAGATCGCCGAAGTAGCGCTCGATCAGCTCGCGGGGGAACTTGTCGATGCCGGCAGCGACCGGGGTGTGGGTGGTGAACAGGGTGGTGCTGCGCGCGGCCTCGACCGCCTCGGCGAACGACAGCCCCTCGGCGACGCGCTCGCGGACGCGCTCCAGGCCCAGGAACCCGGCGTGGCCCTCGTTGGAGTGGAACACCTCGGGCGCGCCGTCGAGCTCGCCGGCCTCGACCGCGGCGCGCAGCGCGCGCACCCCCCCGATGCCCAGGACCAGCTCCTGGCGCAGGCGGTGCTCGGTGTCGCCGCCGTACAGGCGGTCGGTGATGGCCCGCTCGGGTTGCGCGTTGCCGGGCACCTCGGTGTCCAGCAGCAGCAGCGGGACGCGGCCGACCTGGGCGACCCACACCTGCGCGAGCGCGGTCACCGGACCCATGGGGACCTCGACCAGCACCGGCTCGCTCGCGTGCTCGAGGCGTCGCAGCGGCAGCTCCAGCGGGTTCAGGTCGGGGTAGCGCTCCTGCTGCCAGCCGTCGGCATCGAGGTGCTGGCGGAAGTAGCCGTGCCGGTACAGCAGCCCCACGCCGACCATGTCCAGGCCGAGGTCGCTGGCAGCCTTGAGGTGGTCGCCGGCCAGCACGCCGAGACCCCCCGAGTAGGTCGGCATCACGGTGGTGATGCCGAACTCGGGGCTGAAGTAGGCGACCCTCGGGTTGTCGGGCCGCTGGCGCTGCACCCAGGCAGGGCGGGTGAGCTCGGTCTGCAGGGCGCCGTGGACCTCCTCGAGGCGGCCCACGAAGCGCGCGTCGCCGGCGAGCTCGGCCATCCGCGCATCCGACAGGGCGCCGAGCAGGGCGCTGGGGTTGCCGTCCACGGCCTCCCAGGCCTCGGCGTCGGCCCAGCGGAACAGCTCGCGAGCCTCGGGGTCCCACGACCAGCGCAGGTTGCCGGCCAGCTCGGCCAGCGGCAGCAGCGGCTCGGGAAGGGAGGGGTGGACACGGAAGGTTCGCAGGGCGCGGGTCATGGGCGGGGATGCTCCTGGTCGGTCGGCAGCGCCGGCCACCGGGCCAGCGCGGAGGCCGCGTGGGGGTGACGTCGCACGCGGGCGAGCCCGTGGGCTGCCCGCCGAGGGGATCCTAGGGGCGCGCAGGCGGGTCGGCGGCGGTGCCAGCGGTCGCCGGCGGTGTGACCTCCTGGATCCACTCGGAGAGCGCGTCGTCGGGGGCTGCTGCCTGCGTGGGCTCTGCGCCCGCCTCGCCCGGCGCGGGAAGGCGCCGAGGCCGGCGTGGTGCGGTCGAGCCCCGCACCACCAGCTCGGGAGCGAACCGGTACTCCCCCGGCTCGGTCTGTGGTCCGTCGCGCCCCACCAGCGCCGTGGCCGCGGCAGCGCCCATGGCGCTGACCGGCTGGCGCACCGTGGTCAGTGGCGGGTCGGTGAAGGCGATCAGCGGGGTGTCGTCGTAGCCGATCACCGAGACGTCCTCGGGCACGTCGAGGCCGCGCTCGCGGGCGGCACGCACCACGCCCAGGGCCATCAGGTCGCTGCCGGCCACCACCGCGGTCGCCCCGGCGTCGAGCAGCCGGTTGCCCGCCAGTCGCCCGCCCTCGACGGAGTACAGCGACTCGCACACCAGGGCCTCGTCGAGCGTGCCCAGCAGGCGCTCGCTCGCGCGCTGGAAGCCCTGCCCGGTGCGTCGCGCCGGCTGGTAGCGGCGCGGCCCGGTGGCGAGGCCGATCCGCTCGTGGCCGAGGTCGACGAGGTGGCGCACCGCCATCTCGGCACCGGCCGCCTCGTCAGCGTCGATGACCGTCACGTGCAGGCCCGGCACCGCCCCGTTCACCAGTACCAGGGGGATGCCCTGATCGACGACCTCGTGATAGGGCGTGTGGTCGGCCAGGGTGTCGGCGTTGAGCCCGTTGACCACGACGATCCCTGCGGCCCCGTGCTCGATCATGGTGCGCAGGTAGGCGTGCTCCTGCGTGCCGTCGATCGTGGCGGTGCCGAGGATCGTGGTGAGGCCGTGGGCGGCCAGCCGGCCCTGGACCGCCTGGGCGAACAGCGGGAACACCGGATTGTCGAGCTCGGGAACCACCAGGCCGGCGATCCTCGACCGCGGGGGTGACGGCGCAGCCACCGCAGAGGGATCGCCGCCGAGCTCGCTCACGGCGGCCAGCACGGTCTCGCGCGTGCCCTGCGCCACCCCAGGACGCCCGTTGAGCACACGGCTCACGGTGGCCTCGCTCACCGCGGCGTGGGCGGCGATCTCCTTCAGCTTGGGGCGCACGGACCTCCCCCTTGACAACTTTGCTGCAAGAGCGTACCAACTTCCTGCAAACCTTTGTTACGATCTGCCTACGACCGGCCGCGCAGACCGACGCGCGACCCGGCTCGTGTGGGAGAGCGCCCGCGCCGCCCTGCCGAGCACCCGCTCCGTGGCGCGGCCGATCTCTGACGCCAACCGACACACAAGGAGCCCGCATGAGTGCTGTGCTACGCGCCTTCGCGCTCCTCGTCGCCCTGCTGCTGCTCGTCGCAGCCTGCGAGGCCGAGGAGGACCCCGACGAGGTGGCCGAGGAGCCCGAGCCCGAGGAGCCCGAGGAGGAAGAGGAACCCGAAGAGGAGGAGCCCGAGGAGGAGGAAGAGCCCGACGAGGAGGAGCCCGAGGAGATCGTCCGCGAGGAGGCTGACCTCGTCATCTGGGCCGACGACACCCGGACCCCCGCCCTCGAGCCCTTCGCCGAGGACTTCGGTGACGAGGAGGGTGTCGAGGTCGCGGTCCAGGAGGTCCCCTTCGACGAGATCGACGAGCGCGTCATCGACTCAGCTCCGGCTGGCGAGGGCCCTGACATCTTCATCGGCGCCCATGACTGGCTCGGCCGCCTGGTCGACGCCGGCGTGGTGACCAGCATCGACGTCAGCGGCATCGAGGACGAGCTCGTGGACGTCTCCGTCGAGGCGTTCACCTTCGACGGGGCGCAGTACGGCCTGCCCTACGCCACCGAGAACACCGGCCTCATCCGCAACACCGAGCTGGTGCCCGACGCACCGGAGACCTGGGACGAGGTCGTCGAGGTCGGCACGCAGCTGCAGGACGATGGCGAGGTCGAGCTGCCGCTCGTGCTCCCCACCGAGCCCGCCGACCCGTATCACAACTACCCGTTCGTGACGGCCTACGACGGCTACGTCTTCGGGCAGGAGGAGGACGGCACCTACGACCCCACCGACCTCGGCATCGACAGCGAGGGGACGATCGCGGCTGGCGAGGCGATGCAGGGCTGGATCGAAGACGACTTCATCTCCGCCGACGTCTCCTACGACCTCATGATCGACCAGTTCTCCAGTGCTGACGCCGCGTTCGCCCTCACCGGGCCGTGGGCGCTGCCGGACTTCGACGATGCCGACGTCGAGTACGAGGTCGACCCGTTCCCCGAGATCGAGGGCGGCACGCCCCAGCCCTTCGTCGGCGTGCAGGGCTTCATGGTCAGCGCCTTCGCCGAGTCCGAGCTGCTCGCCGAGACCTTCCTGGTGGACTACATGGCCACCCAGGAGGCCCAGCTCGAGATGTTCGACGCCGACCCCCGTCCCCCGGCCATGGAGAGCGCCTTCGAGGAGGTCGCCGACGACCCGAACATCGAGGGCTTCGGCGAGGCCGGCATCGAAGGGCAGCCCATGCCCGCCATCCCCGAGATGGACTCGGTGTGGGAGGCCTGGACCGATGGCTACGAGCTCATCTATGAGGGGGAGGACCCCGAGGAGGCGTTCGGCACCGCCGCCGAGCAGATCCGCGAGCTGATCGGCGAGTAGGGCTCCAGGCCCGCATCGCCACGGTGGAGCACTGATGAGCCAAGCCGCTGGCGGCAGCGGTCCCGGCCCGTCCGGGCCGGGACCGCTGGGTCCGCCCTCACAGGAATCCCTCGGCGCACGCTTCCAGGCCCAGCGAGGCTGGTGGAGCCGCTTCGGGGACTCGGCGCTGGGCGTCGTGGTCAAGCTGGCGGCGCTTGCCGCCTTCATCGCCCTCGCGCTGGCGATGATCGTGCGCATGGTCAGCCTCGGCGCCCCGATGTGGGCCCCGGCTCTCACCGGGCTGGCCACGCTGGGGATCGTCTGGGTGTACCTGGGGCGCGGGAAGCTGCCGCTGAAGTACCTCGTGCCCGGTCTGGCGTTCCTGGTGCTGTTCCAGCTCTTCCCCTTCGGCTACACCATCTACATCGCGTTCACCAACTACAGCATCGCCAACAACCTCTCCTACGAGCAGTCCATCGAGCGAGGCATCGCCGAGTCGATGCAGACCCCCGAGGATGCGCCGGAGTTCTCGGTCACGCCGATGATCGAGCCCGACGACCTCGAGCAGGGCGAGATCGCGCTGTGGATGGTCGACGAGGAGGACGACGAGGAGTTCCTCGGCACCGCTGACGGCCTGCAGCCGGCCGAGGAGGTCGACCCGGTCGTCGAGGACGGTGAGGTCGTCGAGGCCGAGGGGTTCGAGCGCGCCTCGCTCGGCGACGCCCAGGACCGCCTCGAGGACTTCGAGGAGCTGCGGATCCCGCTGGATCCCGACGACGAGGAGACCGGCGAGGTGCGCCTGGTCACACTCAGCCGGGCCAGCGTCTCCGAGCCCACCCGCCAGTTCGACGAGGAGCGCGACGCCCTGGTCCAGATCGACCTGGACACCGGCGAGGAGGAGGCGGTCTACCCCGCCGACCACGACCGGGGCTTCTTCATCGACCCCGACACGGGGCAGCGGATCGCCGGCGTGCCCGGCTGGCGCACCTGGATCGGCGCGGACAACTGGGTGCGCGCGTTCACCAGCGAGACGATCCGCGGGCCGTTCCTGCAGGTGCTGGTGTGGACCTACATCTTCGCTGGGGCCTCGACCCTGCTCACCTTCGCGCTAGGGCTGGGCCTGGCGATCACCTTCAACGAGTCCCGCATCAAGGGGCGCAAGCTGTGGCGGGCGCTGTTGATCATCCCCTACGCCCTGCCCACGTTCCTGACCGCGCTGATCTGGCGCGGCATGATGAACCGCAGCTTCGGGGTGCTCAACGACATCCTCCCCGGGCAGATCCCCTGGCTGGTGGACCCGACGTGGGCGCAGTTCTCGGTGATCCTCGTCAACCTGTGGTTCGGCTTCCCCTACATGTTCCTGATCACCTTCGGGGCGCTGCAGTCGATCCCAGCCGACCTCTACGAGGCCGCCAAGGTGGACGGCGCCGGTCCGGTGGGACGGTTGCGGCGCATCACCCTGCCGCTGCTGCTGGTGACCACCGCGCCGGTGCTGCTCGCGACCTTCGCGTTCAACTTCAACAACTTCAACGCCATCTTCCTGGTCACCGGCGGCAACCCGCCGATCTCTGGCGCGGCCACGCCGGTCGGGCACACCGACATCCTGATCAGCTACACCTATCGGATCGCGTTCGGCGCCGGGGGCGGCGACTACGGGCTCGCCTCGGTCGTCGCGCTGGTGACGTTTGCGATGGTGGCCATCATCAGCGTCTTCGCGTTCCGCTACATCCGCCCGCTCGAGGAGGTCTACCAGTGAGGGCCGCAGTCGCGAGGGCGCCAGTGGGTGCGCCGCGCCGCACGGCCTCACCCGGCCACAGGAGGGTCCGATGACCTCGGTCCGCGAGCCCACCACGCCGACCAAGACCGACCCGCTGGAGGCCCAGCCAACGCCGCCGCCCCAGGAGCGCCGCCTGCCGTTCTCGCGGTGGATGGGCCAGGTGGGGTGGCGCTACCTCGTCGGGCTGCTCGGCCTGCTCTTCGCGCTGTTCCCGGTGGTGTGGTCGGTCTCGGCCGCCTTCAACCCCACCGGCAGCCTGGCAGCCCAGCAGCTGATCCCCGACCCCGTCAGCACCGTCAACTTCCAGGAGCTGTTCGCTCGCCCGTTCTGGCGCTGGTTCAGCAACTCCATGATCGTGGGCATCAGCGCCTCGGTCGGCACGGTGTTCCTCACCGCGATGTCGGCCTTCGTGTACAGCCGCATGCGCTTCCGAGGCCGCCAGCTGTCGCTGCTGGGGCTGCTGCTGCTGCAGATGCTGCCGCAGTTCCTCGCCATCGTGGCGCTGTTCCTGATCATGATCGAGCTCGGCCGCTTCTTCCCCGAGATCGGGCTGAACTCGCTGGGCGGCCTGATCCTGATCTACCTGGGCGGAGCGCTGGGCCTCAACACCTGGCTGATGAAGGGCTTCTTCGACTCGGTGCCCAAGGAGCTCGACGAGTCCGCGAAGGTCGACGGCGCCTCGCACGCCCAGATCTTCTTCACCATCATCCTGCCGCTGGTCAAGCCGATCCTGGCGATCGTGGCGCTGTTCTCGTTCATCATCGCCCTCAACGACTTCCTGGTGCAGAGCGTGCTGCTCACCAGCGAGGAGGTCTACACGCTGCCCGTCGGGCTGTACCTGTTCATCGACCAGGACTACGGCGCACGCTGGGGCCCCTTCGCCGCTGGTGCGCTCATCACTGCCATCCCGGTGGTCCTGCTGTTCCTGTCGCTGCAGCGCTACATCGTCTCGGGCCTGACGGCTGGCTCGGTCAAGGGCTAGCCCAGCCCACCCCAAGCACCACCAGCCCGAGTCCACACCCAGGGGGCGTCGGCGGGTGCGCGCCCGCCGACGCCCCGTCGCGCGTCCAAGGAGCGTCATGCTGCACCAGCCCCACCACGACGGCTCGCCGCTGCACGTCTCCGACCCGGATCCCGACCTCGGCGACCGCGTCACGGTCTGGGTGCGCGCCCCCGCCGCCGCCGAGGTCTCCGAGGTGCACCTGCGCGCGCTGGCCGACGCCGAGCCGTTCTGGAGCGCAGCGGTCCCCGACCGTCGCACCGCCCACGAGACGTGGTGGCGCGCCGACCTGACGGTGCACGACCCGCGCCAGCGCTACCGGTTCCTGCTGGGCACCCCGCACGGGCCACGGTGGCTGACCGCCGCGGGCACCAGCGAGGCCGACCCGCTGGACGTGACCGACTTCCAGCTCTCGGCGCACCCACCACCCCCGGCCTGGGCCGGCGACGCGGTGTGGTACCAGATCCTGCCCGACCGCTTCGCGCGCGGGTCCACCGAGATCGCCTGGCCGAGCTGGGCCGAGCCGGCAGCGTGGGACGATCCGGTCGCCGAGCGCGGACCCGCCGCGATGCGCCAGCTCTACGGCGGGGACCTGTGGGGGATCCGCGAGCGGCTCGATCATCTGGTGGACCTCGGGGTTGACGCGGTCTACCTCAACCCGTTCTTCCCCGCGCCGAGCAACCACCGCTACAACGCCGCCGACTTCGACCGCGTCGATCCCGTCCTGGGCGGCGAGGAGGCGCTGGCCGCGCTGACCGAGGCGCTGCACGCACGCGGCCTGCGCGTGCTCGGCGACCTCACCGCCAACCACACCGGCAGCACCCACCACTGGTTCGCCGCCGCCCAG
>PWER01000037.1 GCA_003553565.1 Nitriliruptoria bacterium
GACGCTGCCGCCCGTGGCGGTGGCTGGCGGGGTCGGGGTGCTCGCCCTCGGCCTCGCGGTGCACGGCCTGCGGGCCGCGCTGGCGCGCCGCTGACGCCCAACGCCCACGCCCCCGCGGACCCCTGCGGCGCGCGGCATCGAACCGTGCGCACCGCCCCGCGCAGTGGGGGCCCTTGGACCCTGGCGCCGGCCCGGCGATCGTCGGACACGTGAGCGTAGGGGCTGCGCGCCGTGCGCGGCCGCCGTCGGCCCCTCGGGCGCCGCGTCGCTCGAGCGGTCGAAGGGAGGGGTCGTCATGGGCAGCATCGTCTCCCCCATCGCTCGCACAGCGCTCGCCCTTGCCGTGAGCGTGTCCCTCGCCGTCGCACCGCTGGGCTGCGCGCTCGACGAGGGTGCCGTCACCGAGGACGAGGGCGCGACGCCCCCAGGGGTGACCCTCGACCACGAGGGCGACGGGCCCGCCGAGCGCGCGCCTGCCGACCCGGAGCCCGACGAGGCCGACGAGGTCGATCCGCCGACCACCGACGATCCCGCCATGGACCGCGACCTCGACGGCGACCTCGTCGAGACCCCGCAGGGCGCGATGTTCGCGCTGCACGCGGTCGAGCGCGGCGGCGAGCCCCCCGCGCAGCTGTGGACCGATCCTGGTGACGAGGGGCTCGAGCCGGTGCTGGGCGAGGGCGAGGAGTACCTCCAGGTCGAGATCACCCTGGTGGAGGCAGGCTCGGGCCACCTCAAGCCCTGCGACGACGACTGCGCGCTGCTGCTGCCCGCCCAGGCCGGCGACGAGCCCACCTTCGCCCACACCAGCGGCATCAGGCTGCACCGCCCCGACGACCTCGCGCACGGCGGCTACGAGCTGGTCGACGGCGCCCACATGATCCTGGTGTTCGAGGTGCGCGACGACGCCTCCCCCGACGCGGTCCGGCTGTTCCTCGAGCACTTCGAGCGCTGGTCCCCCGACGGCGAGCCCGAGGGCGTGGAGGGCCTCACGGTCGACGTCCCGTTGGGCTGATGGCATGGGGTGCGGCATCCTGGCCGCCATGTGCGGACGGTTCGTGGCGGCCACCGATGCCGATGGGCTCGCCCGCTTCTTCGTGGTCGACGAGCGGCGCGACGAGGGCCTCGCGCCGTCGTGGAACGTCGCCCCGACCCAGCGGGCGCCCGCCGTGGTGGAGCACGAGGGCGTGCGCGCGCTGACCACCTTCCGGTGGGGGCTCGTGCCCCACTGGGCCGACGATCCGCGGATCGGCAGCAAGATGATCAACGCGCGCGCCGAGACCGCCGCGCGCAAGCCCGCGTTCCGCGACGCGGTGCGGCGTCGGCGGTGCCTGATCGCAGCCGACGGGTTCTACGAGTGGCAGCAGCGCGCCGACGGCAGCAAGGTCCCCCACTTCGTGCACCGGCGCGACGGCGCCCCGATGGCCTTCGCCGGGCTGTGGGCGGTGTGGCGCGCGCCGGAGGCGCCCGAGGACGCCGAGCCGCTGCGCACCTGCACGATCATGACCACCGAGGCGGGGCCCGACCTGGCGGCGCTGCACGAGCGCCAGCCGGTGATCCTCGAGCCGAGCGCGTGGGACGCCTGGCTCGACCGCGACCTTCGCGAGGCCGAGCGGGTCCGCGACCTGCTCGGGCCCTCAGCGGAGGGGACCCTGGCGGCCCATCCCGTCTCCCGCGAGGTGAACACGCCACGCAACGACCATCCGGGGCTGCTGGAGCGCGTCGAGCCCGACCCAGCGTCTTAGCAAGGATACGCACGGATGATCGCGGGTACGGTTGGCCCGGGCCTCGCCCCGATCCCCTGCCCACCGCCGAGGAGCCGTCCATGAGCGCCGACACGCCCCAGGTGCAGTCCAGCGTCGTGGCAGGCCCCTGGCAGGTGTTGCGCGAGCGGCTGGCCCGAGCGGCCGACGCCGGCGAGGACGAGCAGCTCGCGCCCGTAGCCGGTCGCGTCGCCACCCGCGTGTCGGTCGCGGCGCTGGTGCTGGTGGCGCTGGTGTCCCTCGCCGCCCCCGTGGTGTGGGAGACCGCCCCGTGGCTGGCCCTGCTGCTCGGGCTCGCGATCGGGCTGCCGCATGGCGCGGTCGATCACCTGGTGCCCGAGCGGCTCATCGGCCGCCGAGTGCCGCGCACCACCCAACTGGCGATGCTCGCGGGCTACGGCGCGGTGTTCCTGGCCTTCCTCGCCGCCGTGCAGCTCGCACCCGGCCCGGCGATCGCGTTCTTCCTCGTGGTGGCGGTCATCCACTTCGGCGCCGGCGACGAGGCGTTCACCGCGCTGCGCGCTGGGCGTCCCGCCCGCTACAACCCGCTGACGGTGGTGGGGCTCGGCGGCGCGCCGATCCTGTTGCCCTTCGCGCTGTGGCCCGAGCAGGTGCGACCGGTCCTCGACCAGCTCGCTCCGGCGCTCACCGGACTGCTCGCGCCTGCGCCGCGGGCGGTCATGGTCGGCGTGGTGCTGGTCGGCCTGGCCTTCGCCGCGCTGCGCGCGCTGCGCGCCGGCGACCGCCGGGCCGCCGGCGAGGCCGCGCTGCTGCCGGTCGTCTTCGCGGTCGTGCCCCCGCTGCCGGCCTTCGGTGCCTACTTCGGGCTGTGGCACTCGCTGCGCCACGTGTCGCGGCTGGTGTCGGTCGACCCGGGCGCCCAGGACGACCTGGCCGCCGGGCGCATCGGTCGTCCGCTGGCGCGCTTCGCTGCGCAGGCGGCGCTGGCGACGCTCGGCGCCGTGCTCGTGCTCGGCGCGCTGTGGTGGGGCGCGACCGGCGCGATGGCGTTCGTCGCCGCCAACATCGGGCTGCTCGCCGCGCTGACCATGCCGCACATGGCCCTAGCCAGCTGGATGGACGCGGCGGTCCGGCTCTCTGGTGGGCGCACCCCCACCGCAGGTGTGGGCGGTTCGGCCGGATAGCCGGCCGAACCGCCCACACCTGCTCGTGGGAGCGTCGAGTTCGACACCCTCGCCGCCCTCGCTATCCTCGCGAGACCACCAGCCGACGGGACCGCACCCGGTCGGCGCCGGGAGGCACGCGCACGGCCGGACGACGCAACGACCGCGACGGCAGCGACGGGGCGATGCGCCACACACCATCAGCGGGGCGAGACGGATCGGACGAGCCCGACTCCCCGGATGACGAGCCCGCACGCTGGCTCGGGCTGCTCGGCGACCCGGCGATCGCGGTCGATCGGCGAGGACGCCTGGCGGCGGCCAACGCGGCCGCCCGCGCGCTGCTGGGATGGCGCGACGACGAGTCCCTCGCGGCCCTGCGGCTCTGGCAGCTGCTCGCGACCGGGGACGCCGACGACCGTCGTCACGAGGCGCAGTCCGCGGCGCTGCACACCACCCTGAGCGGGCCCAACAGCGCCTCCCTGACCCTCACCGTGGCCACGGCCGAGGGCCCGATCGTCGTGGATGCCACCGTGGGACCACGCGAGGCGGAGGCGGACCGACGCATCGTGGTGCTGCGCGACGCATCCGAGCGCCTGGCCCGCGAGCGCGACCTCGGCCTGGCCGCGCGCACCGACCACACCACCCAGCTCGCCAACCGCCTCGGCATGAGCACCGCCATGGAGGACCTCGCGACGCGAGACGCGCCCGTGACCCTGGTCCTGCTGGACCTCGACGGGTTCAAGGAGGTCAACGATCGTCACGGGCATCCCACCGGAGACGCGGTGCTGCGCGTCATCGGCGATCGCCTCCGCCGCGTGCTGCGCGAGGGCGACGTGGCGGCGCGGATGGGCGGCGACGAGTTCGCAGCCCTTCTCCCCGGCGCGCCGCAGGAGGTCGCAGCCCGCGTCGCGGATCGGATCCTGCAGACCGTGTCGACGCTGATCGTGGTGGGCGGCACGCGCGTGCGCGTCGGGGGAAGCCTCGGCGTGTCGTCCACCCACGCGGCGAGGCCGTCGCTGGACGCACTGCTGTCCGAGGCCGACCACAGCCTGCGAGAGGCCAAGGTGACCGGCAAGGGGAAGGTCGTCGTCGCGCGACGCGGGCCGGACGACCGCAGCGACGTGATCCCGGGGGTGGTCGTGGCCGATGCGCGGGCCTGGGCTGACCATCTGCGGGCCGTGCGCGCCGCGATCGGCCAGGCCAAGGACGACGGGCGCCTGCCACCCCAGCTCGCCGCCCCCGAGAACGTGCACCGCACGCTGCTCGACCTGCTGGGCGCCATCGACGCCCTCCCCCACGACGCGGCCGACACCGGGGCTGTCGATGCGCGCGCCGACCTGCGGGTCCCGCCCGTCGAGCGCCTCGTGCCGTTCGCGATCTACGTGCAGGCGGCCATGGACTGGGTGGAGCGCCTGCACGCCCATGGGGTCATCGATGCCGTCCGCCCGCCGGGCGCAAGGCGCTTCTGGGCGACGGTCGAGGCCCACCTGGACCGACTGGCCTGGGGTCGGCTGGCGCCTCCGGCATGAGCGTCGCGCCGCTCACGCGCGCGTCGCGCGGCCCGGTGTGCCTCGCGGATCAGGGGCGCTACCTTGCCCATGGCACGCGCGAGTGGCGGAAGCGGCAGACGCGCCAGGTTTAGGTCCTGGTGCCCTTCGGGGCTTGGGGGTTCGAGTCCCCCCTCGCGCACCACACGCAATATTTTTCTTCTGACTCAGGGTTACTCGCTGTCGCCGCGGCGGGGGCGTCGTGGCGCTGGTTGGTCCCGGCCTCGGTGCGCTGGTGCGGCGTCGCCGGGGCCGCCCGCGCCGCGCAGGCGGTCCGGC
>PWER01000065.1 GCA_003553565.1 Nitriliruptoria bacterium
CATGCCCCTGACCTCATGCCCCTGACCTCATGCCCCTGACCTCATGCCCCTGGACCCTCGCGCGACGACTCGAGTGCACCCATTAACCTCCTCCTCCCCGCACCGGGTGCACAGCCGACCTCATGTGTGCCGATCCGCACCCAAGAGATCGGCCCGGACCCGATCGGGTGCACCAACCACCCCAGGAGCGCCCTCAACGCACCCAGTTGCCCGGTGCCGGCCGCACCGGGTGCACAGCCAGCACCATGTGTGCCGATCCGCACCCACTCCAAGAGGTGGGCGAGAGGAGGCCGTGCCAGGAGGCCCGCGCGCCACCGCGCCGCTGCCGGCCGCTACCCCTCCAGGTGGTCGACGACCAGCTCGGTGAGCGCGCGCTGCGCCTCGGCGTCGGTGATCTCTGGGGGCAGGTCGCGCCACTGGTCGCCGTAGCGCCCGAACTGGGCGTGGTTCATGCCCTCGACCATGGCCATCTCGGCGTCGGCGGGCAGCAGGTCACGGCGCTCGCCGATGTCTGCGGGGGTGGCCAGCCCGTCGCGCGCGCCGGCCACTGACAGCACCTCGAGGTCGTCACGCTCCTCGAGGCCGGCGCCGCCGGTGGAGAACGAGGCCCACAGGATCAGCCCGTCCACGTCCGCTGCGGGCTCCTCCCCCAGCCAGCTCGCGGCCATCGCGCCGCCCATCGAGTGGCCTCCCACGTGCCAGCGCCCGAGGGCCTCGGCATGCTCCGCGGGGGGCTCGGCGAGGATGGCCTCGGCGCGGTCGCGCGCCAGCACCGCGAGGTTCAGCGGCATCTCAGGGATCACGACCACTGCCCCCGCGTCGGCGACGATGGGGGCCCAGGTGGGCACGTAGGCCTCCGGTCGGACCCGCGCGCCGGGGTAGAACACCACGCCCACCTCGGCGTCGGCCTCGGCGGGGCGCACCCACCAGTCGCCGTCGTGCTCGGTGACCTCGACGTCGTCGCGCGCCAGCGCCTCGTCCCACGCCGAGGCCTCGACCTCGTAGGGCGTGGCCAACCAGATCGCCACGGCCACGACCGCCGCGACCAGGACCACGGCCAGCACGGTCAGTCCGCGCCGCACCCAGCGCCGCACGCGCGAGGGGGCGTCCGCGCTGCTCACGACTGGCCGACCGGCGCGGTGGCGGGCGCGTCGGTGGCGGCCTCGGCCTCGGCGGGCTCGGCGACCGGTGCGCCCGACAGGCGGTCCCAGACCGCCAGCAGGCTTGGCAGCACCAGGATCGAGGCGATCAGCGCGAAGCCGATCGCGTACACGGTCACGAAGCCCAGCTGGGCGAAGGGCACCAGCGTCGAGGTGGTCAGCACGCCGAAGCCCACCATCGTGGTCAGTGCCGAGCCGACCAGCGCCCCGCCGGTGCGCCGCGCGGTGCCGCGCAACGCCTCGCTGCGGTCCAGGGTGCGGCGCAGCTCGAGGAACCGCACGGTCACGTGGATGGTGAACGGCACGCCGATGCCGATCGCCAGCGCCGCCAGCGTCGCGGTCACCGGGGTCAGGGGGATGCCCGTCCAGGCCATCATCCCAAAGGTCCATGCCAGCACCAGCGCCACGGGCGCCAGCGTGACCACGCCCAGCAGCGGGCGGCGCACGGTGATCCCGAAGTGCACGACCAGCAGCAGCGTGGCGGCACCCAGCGCGATGGCCAGGGCCACCAGCTGCGAGTCCTCGATGTCGGCGGCGACCTGCGCGGAGACGATCTCCTCGGAGGTGGGCGTGGCCGTCACGTCGGCGTCGGCCAGCGGCGCGAAGACCTCGGCGAGGTCGGCGCGCAGCGCGGCGGCGCCCTCCTCCCCGGCGGTGGTGCGCAGCGCGGCGCGGGCGGTCCAGCCGCCCTCGTCGTCCTCGACCAGCACGGGCTCCATCTGGTCGGGCGCGGCGTCGGTGAGCAGCGCGTACAGCTCGTCGACGTCGGTGTCGTCGCTGACGGTCAGGTCGTCGCCGAGGTCGATGTCGCCGAGGTCCTGGGCCAGCGCGCCGTCGGTGGCGGCGAAGGCGGCGCCGATCACCGCGGGCAGGTGCTCGCCGTCGGGCAGGCCCTCGGCGGTGGCGACGGCGTCGAGGTCGCCGGCGTCGTCCAGCGCGGTCACCAGGGCGTTGTGGGCCTCGGGGGTGGCGAGCTCGCCCTCGAACAGGATCTCGGTGGTCTCACCGAAGCCGCCGTCGAACTCCTCGGCCAGCAGGTCGAAGGTGTCCAGGCGCGGCTCGTCGGGGGGGATGAAGTCGGTGACGCTGAAGCGGCTCTCCAGCTGGGTGAAGCCATACCCGCCGACGACCGCCAGGGCCAGCGCGACCACCAGGGTCGCGATGGGTGCGCGGGTGGCCAGCACAGCGGTGCGACCGGCGAGCTCGGGCAGCAGCCGCGCCGGCTGGGTGGCCAGCGAGCCCCGCGGCACCACCCCGCGCCGGTCGCCGCGGTGGTCCAGGATGATGCGCGCGGCCGGCAGGAACGTGAGCGTGATGAGGAAGCTCGCGAGGATGCCGGCCGCGGCGAGCACACCGAACGTCGCGAGGAACTCCACGGGGCTGGCGATGTTGGTGAGGAAGCCCACCACGGTGGTGGCGGTGGCCAGCGACAGCGCGACGCCGACCGTGCGGGTGGCGGTCACGAGGCTTGCAGCCGCGCTGCCCCCGCCAGCGAGCTCGTCGCGGTAGCGGGCGTTGAGGTGGATGGCGTAGTCGACGCCGAGCCCCACCACGAGGATCGGCACGATCTGTGTCTGCTGGGTGAAGTAGCCGATCAGGCCGGCGTAGTCGGGGCCGAGCAGCACACCGGCGCCTTGCATCCACACGATCGCGAACAGGATCGCGGTCAGCGTCAGCGCCACGTCGACGGCGGTGCGACGCACGATCGCCGCGCGCGAGCCGGACTCGGGTCGCACCCAGTAGACCGTGGCCAGCACCAGCATGATGAGGCCGAACGCGATCCCGAACAGCTGGCCCACCTCGGGGCCGATGTCGGACTCGGCGAACAGCAGCGGGAAGCTGAAGCCCTCGACCGTGACGCCGTCGGGGACCTCGGCGGCCTCGACGGCCTCCACGAGCGCCAGGTGGGCCTGCTCGACCTCCTCGGAGGTCAGCTCCTCGGTGTCGAGGAAGACCAGCACCAGACCGGACTCGCTGGTGGCCTCCGGGTCGCTGAGCAGGTCCTCGGCCTGATCGGCGAGCTGGTCCGGGGCCTCCTCGAAGCCCTGCGTCTGCAGGTCGGCCACGTCGGCGTCGGCGTCGAGGTCGCCGCGCTCGATGGGCGCCTGCTCGAGCGCCGCCTCCGCACCGGCGAGAAAGCTCAGCACGCCCGGCTGGCCGCCCTGGCCATCGGGGATCAGGTCGGCCACGGGGCTGTCCTCGGCCGCCTCGGCCACCGCCAGGGTGGCGTCCAGGCCGTCCAGGCCCCGCACGTCCTGTCCGGGCGTGGACACGATGATCTGGACCACGCTGCCCTCGTCGCCGAACCGCTCGGAGAGCTCGTCCTGGGCCTGCACCGCCGGGTTGTCGATGGCGGCGTCGTCGTCGACGGTGACCGCCTGGCCGGCGAAACCGCCGAACACCGCCGTCAGCGCCACCACCGCGATGATGACCAGGGCGGGTCGCCGCGTCACCGCCGCGCTCAAGAGTCCGAGGAAAGTGAGCATGAGCAGAGCTCCGAGTCGTGGGTCAGCGATCGCGGGGACTGATGCCCGCAAGCGCCTGCTAACAAACTGTAGCCCCATCGGCAGGTTAGCAGCAGCGTGCGGTGGGCATCCCCAGACCATGAGCGAGTGGCGGGACACCGTGGCGGCACATCGCCAGCGCACGCGCGCAGCGATCATCGAGGCGGCGCTGGCGCTGCTGGCCGAGCGCGGCGCCGCCGGGGTGTCCATGTCGGCGCTCGCCGAGCGCGCCGGCGTGTCGCGCCCGACGCTGTACAAGCACTTCCCCGACCTGGACCACGTGCTGGCCGCGTGGGTGGGCGAGCAGATCGATCGGACCCACGCGGCGCTCGTCGACGACCTCGCTGCGGTGGCCGACCCGCTCGCACGGGTGGACCACTGGATCCGCGCCCAGCTCCACGCCTTCGCCGGCGAGTCGCACCGCTTCGGGGTCGAACACCTGGACGCCAGCGTCCATCCCCAGCTGATGGCCACGATCCACGCCAAGGCGGCCGAGCTCCGCGGGCTGCTCGAGCACGCGCTCGCCGAGGGAGCGGCTGCCGGTGCGCTGCGGCGCGATCTGGACCCGACGATGGTCGCCGAGCTGGTGCATCACATCCTGTCGGGGCTGCGACGCGCGGTCGCCCAGGGCGAGCGCGACCCCGACGCGGCCGCCGACGCGGTGACCACCATGGTGCTCGAGGGCATCCGAGCGCCCCTGCCAGCAGGCGACGATGGCAGCCCACCGTCAAGGAGCGCGTAATGGCCGCAGCCAGCGAGGCACCGCCGCCGCTGCGCGTCGCGGCGGTGCAGCACGACATCGCCTGGGAGGACCGCGCCACCAACCTCGAGCGGCTGGCGCCGCAGGTCGCGCGCGCCGCGGCCGCCGGGGCGCGGCTGGTGGTGCTCACCGAGATGTTCGCCACCGGCTTCTCGATGCGCACCGAGGTGACCGCCGAGCCCCCGGACGGCCCCAGCGCCCGCTGGCTCGCCGAGCAGGCCACCACCCACGACGTGTGGATCGCCGGCAGCGTCGCCGAGCGCCGCGCGGAGGGCGCCAAGCCGTTCAACACCCTGGTGCTGACCGGACCCGACGGCGCGCAGCAGCGCTACGACAAGCTGCACCCGTTCACCTACTCCGGTGAGGGCGAGCACTTCGCTGCTGGCGACCGCCTGGTCACCGTCGAGGTCGAGGGCGTGCGCCTGGGCTTGTTCGTGTGCTTCGACCTGCGCTTCGCCGACGAGTTCTGGGCGCTGGCCCCCGACGTGGACGCCTATCTGGTGCCCGCGAACTGGCCCGCCCCCCGCCGGCGCCACTGGACCACGCTGCTGGATGCGCGGGCGGTGGAGAACCTCGCCTACGTGGTGGGCGTCAACCGCGTGGGCGACACCCCGACCCGCCTGTCCTACGCCGGCGACAGCCGCATCGTCGGCCCGCTCGGCGAGGTGCTCGCCTCCGCCGAGCACGCCGAGACCCTGCTGCTGGCCGAGCTGGACCCCGGCGTGGTCGCCGCGGCCCGCGCCCGCTTCGGCTTCCTCGAGGACCGTCGCGGCTAGCCCTCCGGCTCGCGGGCCAGACCGCGTTCACGGGCGAGGTCGCGGCTCACGCGCCCGACCGCCCTCGCGCCAGGCCGCAGCTCACGCGCGGCGCAGCGCCACGCGCCCCGCCGCGAGCCCGGCGAGCAGCAGGACCGCCGCGAACACCGCGAGCCCCAGCAGCTCACCGGTCAGCTCCGACAGCGACGCGCCTCGCGACACCAGCGCGGTGAAGGCCTCCATGGCCCACCCGTGGGGGGTGAGCCAGGCCAGCCGAGCCAGCCAGTCGGGGACGATCGCCAAGGGCCACATCGCACCGCCGAGGGCTGCGAGGCCGAGCCCGATGCCCGGTCCCACCGCGACCACCTGCTCGGAGGTGCGCGCCAGCGAGCCGGCCAACAGCGCCAGGCCGGTCGCGGCGAGCGCAGTCAAGAGCACCACCGCCGCCACGCCCAGCGGGTCGCCCCAGTCCACGCCGAACAGCGCCGCCGACACCCCGACCAGGATCCCGGCCTGGAGCACAGCGACGGCCAGCTTCGCCACGCCCTCGCCGGCGAGCACCGCAGAGGGCGCGACCGGGCTCGCCCACAGCCGACGCGCCACGCCGGAGCGCCGCGCGTCGGTGAGCGACGAGCCCGCGATCAGCGTGTTCAGGAACACGAACAGCACAAGGGTCGCCGGGGCGGTGTGCGAGAACCCGCCGGGGGTCAGCTGCCCTGGCTCCCCTCGCTGCTCCACCGACAGGCCCAGGCCGGCACCGTCGGCGTCGTCGACCGCCGACAGGGCCGCGTCCAGCGGCACCCCACGCAGCCCGGCGGTCAGCGCGGCAGCACCGAGGCGCGCCCCCTCGTCGGCCAGCGCGTCACCGACGGCTACGCGCGTCACCGCGCCGCCGGTGCCGGGACCGGGCAGGAACATCACCGTCACGGGACCCCCAGCGTCCTCCAGGCGCGCCTCCAGGTCGCCGGGGATCACCAGGCCACCGCCGAGGACACCCCGGCGCAGCGCGCGGCCGAGCGCCTCGACGTCCTCGAGCTCTTCGACGTCCAGCGCCTCGCGACCCTCCAGCGCTGTGACGAGCCCGGCAGCCGTCTCATCAGGGGCACCATCCACGGCGACACCGACCCGCGCATCGGGTGCGTCCTCCTCGGGGATCGCCAAGCCGAGCAGCAGGGTCAGCACGACCGGCAGCGCCACGAGGAAGAAGAAGAAGGTGCGATCGCGCACGGTGCGCGTGAGCTGCGCCTGCGCGACGGCCAGCGCCGCGCGCAGCCACGTGGGGCGCGAGCGGCGCGCCGGCGACCTGATGGCGGGCGGCCGAGGCGGGGCACTCACCAGTCACGCCTCCTGGCGGCGCAGCCCTGGCAGCGCCACGAGCGCGAGGACCGCGGCCACGCCGAGGATGACCGCGATGGGCAGGAGGATCTCGCCCACACCCGCCCCGTCGGCGGCGAGGGCCGTGTAGCCGCGCATCGCCCAGCCGTTGGGCGTGGCCAACGCGACGGTCTGCACCCCATCAGGCAGCGCATGCAGCTCGATGAAGTGACCGCCGAGCACCGCCAGCGCGAAGGTGACGGCGGCCGCGAGCCCGTCGGCCTGCTGCTCGGTGCGCACCACGGAGGCGATCAGCGCGGCCAGCGCACCCGCGAACAGCACGACCGCCAGCGACAGCGCGGCAAGCCCCACCGGGTCGCCGAGCTGGGCGCCCAGCGCGACCGAGACGACGCCGAGCACCACCCCCATAGCCACGATGCCGATCAGCGCCACCGACAGCGCCAGACCGGCCATGGGCGCCCAGGCGGGGATCGGCGCGGCGCGCAAGCGCTGCAGGGTGCCCTGCCGGCGCTCGCGGATCAGCGCGCGTGGGGCGCTGGTGACCACGAACAGGGCCGCCAGCACCGCCATGGACGGACCGAAGTAGCTGGCCGCGTCGAGCCTCTCGCGCGCGCCGGCGTCAGCGTCATCGTCGAGGACCAGCCCGCCCGGCGCCTCGGCGGCGCGCTCGCCGAGCGCTGCCACGTCCTCGACGTCAGGTGGGACCAGCACCTCGGAGAACAGGTCGTCCAGGGCAGCCTCGGAGGCAGGGGCGTCAGGATCGGTGATGGCCTCGAAGTCGCCCGCGGCGATGGCCTCTCGGACGCCGAGCTCGATCGTGGCGGCCACGCTGAACGCGACCTGGTCGACCTGGGCGATGATCTGGCCGGCGATGCCCTCGGCGACCGCACCGGCAACCGGCTGGCTGTCACCGACCACGACCACCAGCTCGGCCACCGAATCGGGGCCGGTCTCCGACCCCTCTGCCGCGGCCACCGGCGCCGGTCCAGCACCCAGCGCCTCCGCGAGCCCCTCGGGCAGCACGACCGCTGCTCCGACCTCGCCTGCGGCGATCAGCTCGCGAGCCTCGGCCTCGTCGGCGGCCTCGGTCAGGACCACGTCCTCGACCTCGTCGAAGCCCGCGAGCACCTCGTCGGCGATGGCGGTCGAGCGCTCGCTCTCGTCGGCGTCCACCAGCGCCACGCGCACGGGGTCACCGTTGCCACCGCCAAACGCCAGCGAGATGACCACGGCCAGCACCAGTGGCACGCCGATCCCCTGGATCAGACCGGAGCGGTCACGCAACCGGCTGCGCAGGTCGCGGCCGGCGATCAGCAGCAGCGCGCGCACGGCAGCCCCCCTCCGCGCGGGTGTCGCACCGCCGGTCGTGACCATCGCGGGCTAGTCACGCAGCGCTCGTCCGGTCAGCGCGAGGAAGACCTGCTCGAGGTCGGGCTCGTCCACCTCGACGCTGAGCAGCTCGACGTCCAGCGGCGCCGCCAGAGGGATGACCTGGGGCAGCACGCTCCGGCCATTGCGGGCCAGGGCGGTCACGGTGGCGTCGTCGCGGTCGACCTGCTCCACGCCCGCGAGGTCGCGCAGACGGTCGGCGAAGCTGTCCAGGTCGCCGGTCGCCTCGATGAGCAGGCGATCCAGGCTGCCGATGCTGTCGACGAGCTCGCGGCGGGTGCCCTCGGCGATCTTGTGGCCGTGATCCATGATCCCCATGCGGTCGCAGACGCGCTCGACCTCCTCCATGTAGTGGGAGGTGTACAGCAGCGCTGTGCCCTCGCGTCCGAGCTCGATCACCTGCTCGAGGATGGCGTTGCGGCTCTGCGGGTCCACCCCGACGGTCGGCTCGTCGAGCACCAGCAGCCGCGGCCGGTGGAGCAGGCCGCCGGCGATGGAGGTGCGCCGCTGCATCCCGCCCGAGAAGGTGGCCACGCGGTCGTTGGCACGGTCAGCGAGCTGCACGACCTCCAGGACCTCGTCGACGCGCCGGCGCAGCTCACGTCCCCGCAGGCCCTGGAGCCGACCGAGCAGCGCCAGGTTCTCCCGGGCGCTCAGGTCGTCGTACAGCGCCATCTGCTGCGGCACCAGCCCGAGCGCCTGCTTGCCGGCCGCGCGCCCCACCCCGACCGACTGGCCGTCTATCCACACCGCGCCGCGGTCGGGTCGCACGAGCCCGCACAGCATCGAGATCGCGGTGGTCTTGCCGGCTCCGTTGGGTCCGAGCAGCCCGTAGGACTCACCGGGAGCGATGGCGAGGTCCAGATCATGGACAGCGACCAGGTCGCCGAAGGACTTGCGCAGTCCGCGACAGGTGACCAGCGCCTCGGATGGGTCCTGCGCGCCGGGAGCCTCGCCGCGACTGCCGGTGGGAGCGGGTCCGGTCTCGCCGCCGGCGGCCATAGCGTGCATGATCCAACCCCGCTGGGTCAGGTCGCGTCGCTGCCGGGCGTGGCACCGCGGGACGCACAGTGGGCAGCCAGCCCGGATCTTGCGAGCTCGACGGCTGGTGGGCTCACCGTCGCGACTCTAGGCAGCACCACGCGGGTCGTGTCAAGTCCAGCGCCACCCGCTGGGGCACGGCTCGCGCTGCACGCCCGCACCCGGCGGCTGACAGCCGATCGCCGCCGCACCCGCGGGCACGGCGGCGATGGCAAGGGAGTGATGCGTTGTGCGTTGCAGAAGGTCATCCGGGGGAACAGCGGATGACCCGTGGCACCCCGCGGTGGCGCGTGAACCTAGCCGCGGAGCTGCCGACGCCGGAAGCGGAGACTCCGACGACGGCGGCGACCGGCCGTGCGGACCAGTCGAGGCTGCGACGAGGAGAGGAAGCTCTGGCGCTGACCGGCGTGACGCATGAGATCGTCGATGGTCAGCTGGCTGTTGGTGGTCGGGGCCTGTTGTGGTGCGGTTGGCCGCTGCATGGTCGCCTCCTCGGGCGTGTGCTCTGCCGGCATCATACCCAGTCGGCCGAGCTGTTGCATCCACAACAACGGTTGCGCACAAAGAAACATTGAAGGCTGGTCCAATAGGACGAGTCGGGACAGGTGCCTGTGCCGATCCTCCGTTGGGCGCTCAGGCCTCGCACCGTGTTCCGGCGACGGCACACGGACACGCTGTCGGTGAGGGCGTGGCCCAGACGCCCCACCGCGCCTGACCACCGCACCCGAGCTGCGAGCCCGACATGCGGGTGCGAACCCGACGGCACGGCAACCGCGGGGGATGCGATGACCGACGGCCGGCAGGACCCGGCAGCTGCCCTGCCAGCTGCGAGCGAGGCCGCGCTGGCACGGCTCGCCACCGCGCTGGCTGAGCCCGCGGGGCCCGTGGTCGCGGTGACCGGCGCGGGCGCGTCGGTTGCCAGCGGCGTGCCGGACTTCCGCAGCGACGCCGGGCTATGGCAGCGCTACGACCCCGTGGCCTCGGCCTCGGTCGAGGCGCTGCGCGCTGACCCTGCACGCGTCTGGGAGCTGCTGTGGGAGCTTGACGAGCTGCTCCGGCACGCGGAGCCCAACCCGGCGCACCACGCGCTGGCCGCGCTCGAGGAGGCTGGCGCTGTCTCGGCGGTGCTGACCCAGAACCCCGACGGCCTCCACCACCGCGCCGGCAGCCAGCGCGTGGTCGAGCTGCACGGCACCGCCACCACGCTCTCGTGCCTGGCGTGCGGAGCCGAGCTGGCCCGAGGCGAGGTGGCCGCAGCCCCACCCTCGGTGCCGCGCTGCACGTGCGGCGGCGTCCTGCGCCCCGACGTCACCCTGTTCGGCGAACCGCCTCCCGAGGAGGCCCTCGCTGCAGCCACGGACTGGTGCTCTCGCGCCAGCGAGCTGCTGGTGATCGGCACAGCGCTGGAGGTGCTGCCGGTGGCGCAGCTGCCGGATCTGGCGCAGGACTCGGGCGCGCGGGTGTGGGAGATCAACGTGCGTCCGGTCCACGGGCTGGACCCGGACGAGCGGATCACGGCACCCGCCGAGGTCGTGCTGCCGCGCGTTGCGGAACACGTCCTCGGCCAGCGGGCGCGCTCTGGATGAGCGTCGCCCGGTGAGCGGCGTTCAACGAGCGGGTGACGGCCCGGCGCGAGCGAGCTGCAGCGCCAGCGCCACCCGCGCGTCAGCCCTGCTCGCTCTGGCTCTCGTCGCCGGTGTCGCCCTCGGCGATCTCGGCGTGGATCTGCTCCATGTCCAGATCCTTGATCTTGCCGAGCAGCTCGTCCAGCGCCTCGGCGGGCAGCACGCCGGGCTGGCTGAACAGCACGACCTTGTCGCGGATCGCGGTCAGGGTCGGGATGGACTGGATGCCGAACTCGGCGGCGAGCTGCTGCTCCTGCTCGGTGTCCACCTTGCCGAACAGCACCTCCGGGTGGCGCTCGCTGGCTTCCTCGTAGATCGGGGCGAACTGGTGGCAGGGACCGCACCACTCGGCCCAGAAGTCGAGCAGGACGATGTCGTTGTTCTCGAGCTGCTCGTTGAAGTCTTCGGCGGTCACAGGGACGGTGGCCATGTCACTCTCTTTGGACGCGGTCGAATGCGTGCGCCCCGCACAACGGGGTGACGCACCACACTATTCCCCGGGATCCGCGCCGACACGGTGCGTCGCCGCCGCGGCCATGGGCCGCGCACGCGATCAGCCCGGCGCACCGCCTAGCACGGATCGCGCGACGCTGCCTGCAGCAGCTGCAGGTGGACGTCGGGTGGCACGTAGAGGTCATGGCCCAGGCGGACCACGCGGCGTGCTTGCGCCACCACCGCGCCGGGGTCGTGTCGCGGCCTGCGCGCCCCGGTCAACCCCGTCGCCGTGGCCGTGCACCACAGTGCTCGACCGATCCAGCTGTCCGCTCCGCCGGCGAGCTCCTCCCGCTGCCCGCGTCGCGGCGGCTCGGCATCACGGTCCACGTGCCACAGCACCGTGCGGACCCGCGGCGGTGCCGCGGCAGCATCCACGGCGTGCAGCAGGACCGCGGGACGCACCGAGGGCGTGGAGGGTGTACGGGGCGTGGAGGGCGCGTGCTGCGTGTGCGGCGTGCGGGGCGTCGCGCTGTACCTGTCGCCCTGCTCCTCGCCCTCCAGCGGATGCAGCCGCGCGCCGCTCAGCAGCATGAGCCGGTCGCAGTCCAGGCCCAACGCAAGGCTCAGCACCTCCACGAGCGGGTCGTGGTAGGCGCCCTCGGCGAACGGCCGCAGCCAGGCGATCATCCGCAGCCCGCTGCCGGCGCACGCCAGCAGCGCAGGCGTGACCGACCCGATGCGCGCCAGGTCCTGATCGGCGGCGTCCAGCAGCAGGTGCTCGGCGTCGTCCCAGGCGGTGGCCACAGCGTCACCTCACGTGCCGTCGGCGTCGACGACAGCGTGACGAGATGGCCGTGGCCTTGGCGTGAGCACGGCCGCGCGCCTGTGGACAGCACCGTGGCCAGCCGCCCCCTACCCGGTCCGCGCCGGCACGCCAGCCACCAGTCCGGCGCGCTACAGCGCGCCGCCTGGGCCGGGATGAGGCTGGCGCTCGAGGCCTGCCAGGGCGTGAGCGCCGGGCTCCCAGGGATGGGCGAGGTTCGCCGCGACCGCCACGGCCAGGTCGACCTCGGCCAGCAGGGCCACCAGGCGCAGCCCCAGATCGATGCCGCACGTCAGCGCCCCGGCGGTCAGGACCGTGCCCGCATCGACCACGCGCGCGTCGCCCAGGACCTGACCGACGTCGGGGCGCGCTGCCAGCGTCCCCCGGTCCTCGTGGTGGGTGGTGGCCACCCGGTCGACCAGCAGCCCCGCCTCGGCCAGGAGGAACGCGCCGGTGCACACCGACGCGACCCGGTCGCTGCGCGCCGCCAGCTCGGTCACCGCGGCCACGAGGTCACGATCGCGCAGGGCCTGATCGATCGCCACGGCCCCGGGCACCACGAGCGCCGCGAGCGCCGGCAGGTCGCTGGCACGACCGTGGGGCACCACGCCGAGCCCGCCGAGCACGGTGGTGGCACCGCCGTCGGGCGTTGCCACCGACAGCGCGAACGGCTCGGGCTTGCTGGCGCGTGCGGCCAGCCGGTTGGCGGTGATGAAGACCTCATAGGGGCCGCCGAGGTCCAGCAGGTCACAGCCGGGGTAGGCCAGCAGCGCGATCCGGGCGGGCGGGTGGGACATGACACCTCCGGTGGGCCGGGCGCGGCAGATGGGTTGGGGTTGGGATGCGGTGCAGGGAAGGTGCGCGGGCCTCGACGCCCCGAGCGCCGACGCCTCCTGCCGGGCTCCTCGTCGGTGGGCGGCACGTGATCGGTCTATGCCCCGGCGGGCCCGGCGCGGCGCGGCAACCGGTGGCGGCGTCGAGCGGGGTGACCGCGCAGCACCCTAGCGAGCACACCCGCAGAGCCCGGCAGCGTGGCGCGCGGGGCACCGATGCGGGCCTGGCGCGCCCCGAGCTCCACCACGCCCTCCGCGGCCGAGGCGCTCGGCGGCGTGCGCGTCTCCACGTAGTAGACCAGGCGGGCCACGGGCACGGGCCACGCGGTGGCCCACGGCTCACGGCGCGCGAAGGGCACACCGGCAGCGGTCGCATCGGGTGCCATGACGGCCACCAGCGGGCGCTGCAGCGTCATGGCGGCCCGCCGCGCCCGGGCGACGAACCAGCCCAGCTCCTCGCACGAGGACTGCTCCAGCGTCCGACAGGTGCGCTGATCCTGCAGCAGGACCGCCGCCAGCGGCTGGACCGGGTCACGCAGCACCTGCACGGTCAGCGCCTCCAGGGCCGCGACCCGCCACTCGGGGACGCTGTGGGCCGCGGCGGCCAGCAGGCGCGCCGCCTGGCGGGCGATCGTCGACTCCGGCCCCGCGAAGGCATCGGGCACCTCGAGCGCGTCGATGAAGCGGCGGATGGCGGCCTCGTCCATGGTGGGCTCCTCGCGCTGGTGGTGTGGATGCGAGCAGTGTCGGCAGCGGGTGTGACCGGCGGAGCGCCAGCGCGCTCGAGGGCTTGTGGATGGGCGGTGTTCAGCGCGCTGCGCCGATGCCGACGGGGCTCGCACCTGGCGATCCCCGCGTGGAGCGAGGCCTGGTATGACGCGCCCACGTCCCCTGAGGGCACCCGCACGGTCACTGGCGCTGGCGCTGTCGCTGCTGGGCGGCGCGGTGATCGCGGCCGCGGCGACGCTGCCCGCCGCCGGCGGCGAGTCCGGCGAGGAGCACCACTACCGCGACGTGGTCGACCTGACCTTCCCGGCCCACGCGGACCTGGCTCGCGAGCTCGACGCCACCGGCAAGGGCTTCATCGACGACTACCACCACGGGCGCAGCAACCTGTGCGGCATCCACCGCGCCACCGACGTCTTCGGCCCGCACGACGCGCCGGTGGTCGCGGCCCGCTCGGGTGAGGTCGCCTTCGCCCCGCGCGACGAGCCGGCTGGCAACGGCGGCTGGATGATCCGGGTCCATGGTGACGACGGCAACACCTACGACTACGTCCACCTCGGGCGCGACGACGGCGAGGCCGAGGGGGCCTACGTCGAGGGCATCGAGCGGGGCGCCCGCGTCGAGCGCGGTGAGCAGATCGGCTACCTGGGCTCGTCAGGCAACGCCTCGGTGGACAACCCACACCTGCACTTCGAGGTGCGCCCCACCGACAGCGAGGGCGAGCGCGCTCGGCAGGTCGCCGACTCCAACGAGTGGGAGTGCCCCTACTACAACCCGCACCCGTCGCTGGAGGCAGCGATCGCACGAGGCGACCTGGTCGCCGACGGCGACCTGCCCGACCCAGATGATCCTGCCGAGCCGCCCGAGGACGACGAGGAGCACGAGGATCCCGACGACGGGTCCGGCGACGACGAGCCCAACGACGCGGACGACGACGGCAAGGGCGAAGCCGACGAGGGCGAGGGCGACGCCGCGGTGGACCGGCTCGCCGGCGACACCCGCGTGAGCACGGCCGCCGCGATCGCCCGCGCCACCTGGTCGGACAGCGACGCTGCGGTCCTTGCCGCCTCCGACGCGGTGGCGGACGCGCTTGCCGCCGGACCGCTGGCTGGCGCGCTGGAGGCTCCGCTGCTGACCACCCCCGGTGACGAGCTGGCGTCGGTGGCCGGGGAGACGCTGGCCGATCTGGGCGTGGATGAGGTCGTGCTGGTGGGCGGCGAGCAGGTCCTGTCCCCCGCGGTGGCCGACGAGCTGGCACACGAGGGCCTGGCGGTGCGCCGCATCGCGGGCACGAACCGGTTCGCCACGGCGGCAGCGGTTGCCGAGGAGGTGTGGGAGCGCACCGGGACCGACCGGGCGGTCCTGGCGCTGGGCAGCCACCCCGAGGAGGCACGCAGCTGGCCGGACGCGCTGGCGGGCGGCTGGCTTGGCGCGGTCCGAGGCCACCCGGTGCTGCTCACGGCTGCCGAGGGGGTCCCCGCGGCCACGCTCGATGCCGTCGCGCAGGCCGAGGTGGTCCAGCCCGTCGGTGGGTCCTCGGCCATCGCCGAGACGCAGCTCTACCGGCTCGCCGAGCGCACCCGCGTGTTCGCGCCGCTGGCTGGCGAGGACCGCTATGCGACCTCGCGGGCGGTGGCCGACGACACCGCCCGGGTGGCCGGTCTGGGCACCTCGCGCAAGTGGCTGGCAACAGGTGCGAGCTACGCCGACGCGCTGGCCGCGGGGCCGGCAGCGGCACGTGGCGGTGACCTGCTGGTGCTCGCCCGCCCCGACGCCGAGCCGAGCGACGCGCTGCGCGACTGGCTCGACGAGCACGCGACCACGCACGTGCGCCTGGTCGGCGGCACCGCGGCGCTGCCCGCAGACTTCGAGGGAGCGCTCACCACGACCCTCGACAGGTGAGGCGCCGAGGCCCGCTCCCCATCCGGCATGCTGCGGCACGACCTAGGCCGAGGGCGCATCCAGCCCCCAGCCGCGACGCTCCATGAGCGCCGCGAAGCGGTCGATGCCCACGTTGCCGCCCGACAGCGTCACCCCGACGCGCAGGCCGCGCAGGTCCAGGTGACCCGACAGCGCGGCTGCGAGCGCAGCGGCACCGCTGGGCTCGAGCACCACCTTGAGCCGCTCGAACGCCAGCGCCATGGCGTCGATGAGCTCGTCGTCGGTGACCAGCGCGACGTCGGCGACGTGCGCCTGGTTGACCGGGAACGTCAGCGCGCCGGGCGACTCGACCTGCTGTCCGTCGGCGATGGTCTGTGGCACGGGCACGCGCAGGCGCTGCCCGGTGGCCAGCGAGCGCTTGGTGACATCACGCACCGCCGGCTCGGCGCCCAGCACCCGCACGCCCGGCAGCAGCGCGGTGGCCGCGGTGGCGCACCCGGCGATGAGCCCGCCGCCACCGACGCAGACCAGCAGCACGTCGAGCGCGCCGACCTCCTCGATGAGCTCCAGGGCGACCGTGCCCTGCCCGGCCATCACCGCGGGATCGTCGAACGGGGGGATGAGGGTCACGCCGCGGTCGTGGGCGAGCTGGCGCCCGATCGCCTCGCGATCCTGGCGGTAGCGGTCGTAGGTGACCACCTCGGCGCCGTAGCCGCGCGTGGCGGCGATCTTCGCCGGCGGGGCATCGGCCGGCATGAGGATGGTGGCCGCGACCTGGTGCAGTCGCGCAGCCAACGCCACCGCCTGGGCGTGGTTGCCCGAGGAGAACGCCGCGACCCCCCGCGCGCGCTGCGCCGGATCGAGGCTCGCGATCGCGTTGCACGCACCCCGGAACTTGAACGAGCCGGTGCGCTGGTCGCACTCGGCCTTGCAGAACAGCGACGCGCCGGTGCGCTCGTCGAGGGTGCGCGAGGTGATCACGCGGGTGCGGTGGGCCAGCCCGTCGAGCCGCGCCGCGGCCGCGCGGACATCGGCGAGCGCAAGCGGTGCGTCGTCGGCGGTGCTCACGCGTGGGGCTCCTCGGCCGTGAGGGCGTGCGGCGGTCAGTATGGACCGCACCTGCGCGCGATGACGAGCGAGCGACCGTGACCACCCGAGACCTGGCGACCCTGCTCGAGACGATCGACCCGGTCGCGGCCCAGACCGTGCCACTGGCCGAGGCGGTTGGCCGCGTGGCGGCTCGCGACGTGGGCGCCGTTGAGGGCAGCACGGCCCTGCTGCGCACCGGGGTCACGGTGGGCCCCGACGACGTGGAGGCGCTGGCCACCGCTGGCGCAACGACCGTCGCGGTGCGCCGCCGCCCGCAGGTCGCGGTGCTCTGCGCCCGCGCGGACCTTGCCACGGCCCAGGCGCTGGCGGGCTGGTGCACCGCGGCAGGGGCGCACGCGGTGGTGCGCACGCGCCCGGGCCACCCCGATCCTGCCGAGATCGAGCGGGAACCCACGCAGGTACCGGACCTGGTGCTGGTGGTCGGCGCAGCGCACCACGGCGCCCTGGCCCGCCTCGCCTGGCACCCCCTCGAGGCGGGGTCGGGCGGACCAGGCATCGACGGGCAGCGGGCAGCAGCGGTGAGCGCCATCGGCGACACGCTCGCGGTGAGCCTGCCGGGCGACCCGGCGCAGGCCCGCCATCTCCGGGACCGCGTCGTGACCCCGCTCCTCGATGCCTACGCGGGTCGCGCTCCCCGGATGCCCGCCGCGGTCGAGCCCCGGCGCCCCACGCTGGCACCGCCCACCGTGGCCTTCGTGGCCAAGTCCGGCACCGGCAAGACCACGTTCCTGGAGCGCCTGCTGCCCGAGCTCGCTGCGCTCGGCCTGCGCGTGGGCGTGGTGAAGCATCACGCCCACCCCACGCCGTTCGACCTGCCGGGCAAGGACACCTACCGGCTGGAGGAGGCCGGCGCTGCGATCGTGCTGGGCGCCTGCCCCGTGCAGGTGGCGGTGTTTCGCCGCGAGAACGGCTCGGGCGATCTGGACGGCGTCATCGCCGAGCACCTCGGCGGCATGGATCTGGTCCTGATCGAGGGGTTCAAGCGAGGCAGCTACCCCAAGGTCGAGCTCCACCGCAGCAGCTGGAGCGCTGACCTGCTCTGCGAGGACGAGGAGCTGCTGGCGCTCATCACCGACGAGCCGCTGCCACGGCGGTCTCCCCAGCACGGCTGGGATGACCTGGCCGCGGTGGCTCGCCTGCTCGGCGACCTCGCCCGTGTGCCGACGCTGCCGGCGCCGGGAAGTCGACGCTGACCGAGCTGGGCCTCATCCAGGGGATGCTCACACCCCTGGATGAGGGGACCCTCACGTCCTCGCGCTGAGGGCCCCTCGGGCTCTGATCAGGGCCGTTCCCGTCTTGCCGATGCGTAGGCACCCCCTTACGTTGCGACGTGGTAGCGAAGCGCAACGAGGCGCGACGCGAGCGCTCCGGGCACCCAACCGGAGACCGGCCAAGCGGCGAGGGCGAGATGAGCCCACGACACGGCACCGATCCCCGGGCGCCCTGCGAGAGGCAGGGGCAGCGGGAGGTGCCGGCTCATGCGTCGGCCGGGGTCACCCACGCTTGCTCTTGTGAACGTGATCACGTTCACCCAGTCTGCGCTGGACGCTGCCAGAGGCTGGGCTCGCGCGGGGACGTGGCCGATGTCCCGGCAACCCGCCCCTCCCCCGTCTGCAGCGCGCACCGCCCCCGCGGCATGTACTGCAGGCATGACCGATTGCGCAAGACGCTGACGAAGGACGTGTGATGGCTGAGCACAGCGGCACCAGCGGCGTCGCATCCGCCATGCAGATGAACCGGCGATCGTTCCTGAAGTGGAGCGCGGTCGCCGGCGGCACCGCCGCCATCGGCGCGGGCGGCGTGGCCCACGGCCTGCGCTGGGTGGACGAGGCTGCGGCAGGGACCGAGACGACCATCGTGCCGACCGGCTGCGCACACAACTGCGGCGGCCGCTGCGTGCTCAAGGCCTGGGTGAACGACGGCACGATCACGCGCATCACCACCGACGACCGACCTGACTCGTTCGAGGATCCCCAGCTGCGGGCCTGCATGCGGGGTCGCTCCTACCGCGAGCGCGTCTACCACCCGGACCGCCTCAAGTACCCCATGAAGCGCGTCGGGGAGCGTGGCGACGGCGAGTTCGAGCGGATCTCCTGGGATGAGGCGCTCGACACCGTGGCCGAGGAGCTGCAGCGCATCAAGGACGAGCACGGCCCCGAGGCGATGATGAACATGTACGCCTCCGGCGGGGGCAGCACGCTGCGGGGCTCCGCATCGTCAGGACGGCTGCTGAACCTCCTCGGCGGCCAACTCAACTACCACAACACCTACAGCACCGCCTGCACCGCATGGGCGACGCCGTACTCCTACGGGACAGGCGTCACCGGCAACAGCCGAGACGACCTGCGCAACTCCAAACTCATCATCGCGTGGGGGTGGAACCCCACCGAGACGGTCTGGGGCACCAACACCGGCTACTACCTCAAGGAGGCTCGCAACGCCGGGGCGAAGGTGATCGTGATCGACCCGCGCATGAACATGACCGCCTCGGGGCCGGCCGACGAGTGGATCCCGATCTGGCCAGGCA
>PWER01000020.1 GCA_003553565.1 Nitriliruptoria bacterium
AATTTTTCCTGTTCTTCTTTGACGAAGGCTTTGGCTTTTTCTTTTTCCTCATCCAGCTCGCGCTCCCTGATAGTGCGCAGCACATCGTTGATGGAGTGCACAACGTACCCCAGAGAATAAATTTCAATTTGCCGTTCGTTGATGAGGTAATCGATAACGCGGATTATCTCATCAGGGGTGTAACCGGACTGAAGAAGCGTTTTGGCCTGGGCTATGGTTTTTTTCATGATAGCAGGGGTAGCGCGCCCTGCGGTGGAGGAGATAAAGTGCTTGGCGATGCGCTGTGCGTCCTGCTTTTCACTCATATCAACAGCCGGTAGGTGTGTCGTTGATGCGGATTGCGCACCAGAAAGTTGTCGCGCTCCAGTCCGCGGATGGCATAGGTAATCGCACCGCCTGCAACCTTATAGCCGATTTTATCGGCGATTTCGGCCATCGTTGCTTTGGCCGTGTTCGTCTCATCGGCTAATAAGATTAACGCTCCCAGCACCTTGCGCTCTACCACTCCCAGGTTTTCATGCAGTTGCATAGTGTTGCCTCCTTCAGATTGGTTTGTATGAAAAGGAGGAAGAGGGGAAAAACCCCTCTTACCTCACTTCCACCCGTTCGTCGATTTCTTCGTCGCTCTCGCTGCCGGGTTTGCCGAAGACGTCTTCCCACGATTCGCCGTCCAGCAGGCGCATAACATCCTCAGGGTTATGCGGGGCGAAGAACTCGCTCAGGTCGATGAGGTCTTCTTCGAACTGACTCAAATCGACGGAGCTGATTTCTTCTACATCCAGGCGGTAGGACGTATCGTCTTTGCCTGTACCTCTGCGGCGTACTTTGATAACAGCGTCCTGCAGGCGGTTGCCGTCCTCTTCCACATCGGCCTTCAAGTCGCGCAAGTCCTCGAAAAAGTTAATCCCCTGCTCCATGATTTCGGTCTTGTCTGTTTCAAAGTTGTAAATATTCATGGCGAACTTGCGGCTCATGTTGTAGGTGTACTGCTCCTGATTGGCCTTCTGCTGCTTGCGGATGGCACAAATGGGGCAGTCCTTGCCGGGGCAGTTGATGCCGCGGCTGAACTTCTGCAGCCAGTGCATCCAGCGGATGAAGGGGGCTTCATCCAGCACACGAATTTTGGTCACGCCGACGGGAAATTTGGTAAATTCGGCTTTGCGGCCGTTTCCCGTGTCGAAATTCCAACTCATTAAACATCATCCTTTCCAGTGTGGTCTTCCATGAAGTCGAAGAGCTTTTGCAGCTCTGCGACGGATTCTTTGCCCAGGTGCAAGGCCACGATAAACGAGTTGAGCATTTCCATGGTGGTGGCGGTGATGTGCCTGGGGAGTGCCTTTTCGATGTCCGATAAACAGTCCGAGTAACCATCCAGATACTCCTTGCTGATGTGCTGTGTCGTGATTTTAACCTTCACGTTGGGCCTCCTCAAATAAAGATTGAACGTGTTCGACTTCGATGCCACTTTTGATGCGGTACGAGCGTGCAGGGTTCGCATAGACGCGCCGGTGAACACTGGGATGCTGCAGGTTCCCTTCATAGGTATGCGCCTGAAAGGGCTGCGTTCCCTCGCGGTACTTGAGGCGCGCCAGCTCGTCCAGCGTATTAAAGCGGATGGGGGTCACGTCTTTGATGATGCGGTGGTGCATATCCCGGGGGTGGTTCATCCCCAGGGTGGTCTTGGAACAGGCCATATAGGCATCCAGCACGCGCAGGTAATACCACAAATCGGGGCAGTGAAAGAGCCCACCGTACACCACGCTGTTGCCCCAGCGGTTACGTACGTCGGGCGGGACAACAAAAGCGCCCTTTCTGTAAAGATGTGCATACATCTTTCCTTCGGCGATGCCGAATGTGATGAACTCTAAAGGTAGGTTCATTGCTTTGTAAACCTGCGGGTTCTGGAGCCTATTCGTGAGAAAAACTAAGCTCTCTAAGCTCTCGTAGCTCATGAACCTGCTCCTCTTCTTTCTTTTCCTGCAATTGTGCTTCGTAATTCTCCATGGATTTTCTTGCCCTGCGTACGATGGCCAGGTCGTCTTTCACTGCTTTCATTTGCTCCTCATATTCGCTGATTTCGTTTTTCAGTGCTTCTTCCTGCTGTGCCAGCACTTCGATTTGTTCTTTTAACATGGTTTCTCCCTCCTTTCTTCTAAGATTGGAGAATAAAAAAAGGGAATTTCACAAACACAAAATTCCCCTTATTCTCAAAAAAATAACCGCCGTGAGTAAACACCAGCTTTCTTGAGCCAGTACACGGTGGTTTTGTATTGTTTTTTTATTTCCCTGGCAATTTGTCTTATGGATTTGCCCTCATCGACAAATTTGTGTCGGAGGAGCTCTTCCAGCACTTCGCCGTGCTCCCGTTCCACGGCTTTCATGGTTTTGGTCTTTTTTGTGATGCGCTTTACCATTATACCATACCTCTTTCAGATGTACAAGGGTTAATTTTCCTGCCGGCGATTGGCAATGCCGTCATAGATGCCCTGCCGGTAGGTGTTATCGTATTTGATAGCATCTAAGATTTTGCATCCATCAATGATAACATGTCTATCCAGCATATTGGCATCTTTTTCATTCATGCCATAATAATAATGCAGACCAGTTTCAAAAATGTACTTGGTAATATCAACAGATGCCCTGTCGATGGGCAGTATTTCACTGTGTTTCAGTTGAAACCTGTGTCCATTGTCAAACTGAACTATTACTATAACATCGTTTTTATCTAACTCATCCCAGCGCATCAGTGCACTGGAAGTCAAGTTAATTGTATCGATTACATATCCCGCGTCGTCATTCATCTCGCTTTTTATCTGGCGATAGTTTCTCGCATCGGGGTTAAGGCAAAACCGCACCCCCGGCAGCATGGGAACGTCGTGAAGCGTATCTGCTCTTGACTGGCTTCCTTCCTCGCGCTGTCTGCGCACCGGGTCGTTGGGCTGGCGCTCTACTTCTCCCCAACCTGCGCTGTCTGCGCTGTGTATCATCACCAATGCACTGAGGGGATAGGCATTTCGATGTCCATTATCCCAGCGCACTCGAGTCCACAGCTCGGAACGACCTGGTGATGATGATACAGGTATCGCTGTAATTTCTCCATCGCTTCCATGCGATTGAGAACGGAAATCTTCATATTGCTCATGGGTGGGGTCTAACCGCACACGCTGTCCCTCTCTCATTTGCTCACCCCTTTCGTTATCGAGAGTTTGTCTATGAAGCTCTTGAAGTCTATTACCAAAACGTTCAAGCTCTTCTTCTTCCCAGTTCAGCAATCTTAACCAGTGTATTTCATCCATACAATTACCACTCCGATGAGATAATGTTGTTATTTTTAAAGTCTATCAATATTTCATTATCCAGCCTTGTATTGTTATGCCAGTTGATAAGCTGGCGCACACACCAGCTGGCTATGCCAGTGGCAGTGGTGATGACGGTTTGGCTTGCACCGCACGCCGATTCGTCGGCCTCATCATCGTTGTAGGAGTAATTGCTTTCGTACTGCCTGATATGCTCCGTATTCATCGGCTCCACGTTGTATATCCTGCCGATGTCCAGACCCATACGCGCCTCTACCAAAAGCTTGACCGCGGATTTCATCTTGATGCTGTTCTCCCAGATTTGCCTGCGCACTTCCATGCTGTCCACCATAAGGAAAACAACGCCGGCGAGGCGCTGATTGGTGAACCTTTCATTAACGATTTTAATTTCATTGCCTACATTGTTTTTAATTAAATCAGCTATTGCGGATGTTTTAGGGTTATTAACATCCCAAACACTGTACGCTTGATTTGACACGTTGTGTTCTTCAATCTTATCAAAATCCCACACGGTAATATACTCAACACCCAGCTTGCTCAGTGCCAGGGCAATCCAGCTGCCCAGAGCGCCTGCGCCGATGACATGCACCGGCGCTTCAACGTAATACGGATTGAACAGTTCTCTGTGTCTTGTCGTATCAAGTATGGCATTAGACATAGTAACCGTCCTCCATTTCATCGAGTTCGTTGATGCTGAAATAAATTTTTCGCGCTTAAGACCAGATAAAACTCTTCTCGCTGAAGGAAAAGGCACCGGGGTTGAACCCATCCACGCTCATCTGCGCTTCCAGCTCATCGATAGAAGAGCACGTGCCCAGCTCGAACAGTTCGGCCTCATTGAAGAAATTGTATACATCCTGCGGTTTCTTGATATCATCGTTGTTGTTTTGTTGGGTGGCAGTAGTCGTTTGACGTTTATACAGGTCTGCGTTGCGGTTGCGCCAGTAGCTTTGGCCGTATCCATAAACGTTATCTTGATTAATTGTAGCGTATGAAGGTGTTTTCTTGTGCACTTTCTGTTTCATTTCCCGCAAAATATCCGTTTTAAAAGCTTCCATGCGTTCGCTTTGAAAGTTTGCCAGCTTTTCCTGCAGCCGAAAAATTTCGTTGCGAATTTCTTCTTCTTCATCGGAGGCAAGCTCGCTCCAGGGCAGGTTGTGGTAGATAATGCCCTGGTCGTAGTAATACAGATCGATGCGCATGTCGCTCTTTTTGTTGGCAATGATGCGTATGAACCAGTCGTGCCCGATTTCTGCGAAGGTTTCCATCTGCGAATCGTCCGTCT
>PWER01000176.1 GCA_003553565.1 Nitriliruptoria bacterium
AGCAGCTGCTGCCCCTCGGTCACGGCCAGCTCGGCGATCTCCACGGCGGCGTCGGCCACCTCGACGACCTGTCGGGTCACCGTCACCGTCGGGCCGATGTACGGGACCTCGGTGGCGATCGTCCAAGTGAAGCGGCCGGCGCGGCGGCTGGCGTCGTCGAGCTCCTCGCTGGCGATGGCCAGTGAGTTCTGGGCCTCGTCGATGTCGACCTCACCCAGTGCACCGCGGACCTCGGTCATCGCGCTGCGGGCCGTGACCAGCGACTGGCGGACCGAGAACAGGTCGATGGCGACCCAGCCGAGCACGATCGGGCCGCCGATCAGGATCACGACCAGCAGGATCCGGGCGACGAGGCGCACGGCCAGGCCGTCGTCCTGCGCCAGATCGGCTCGCTCGCTCATCCACGTTCCTCGCAGCGGCCATCAGGCCGGGTCAGCTCCCGCGATGGTTGCACATGCATAGCGATGGCCCGCGTCGGTGGGACGCGGGCCAGGTGGTGGTGCAGCGGCTCAGGCGCCGTCGTCGACCCGCTTCGGGCGGCGGACCGCCAGGAACCCGAGGCCGACCAGCAACGCACCGAACAGCGCGAGGACGAGGGTGTTCGCGCCGGTCCGCGCCAGGGAGACGCCCAGCACCTCGGTCGGCTGCGCCGCGACGACTGCGGCAACCTCCACCTCGGGCTCCGGCTGCCGCTCGATGACCTCCGGCAGGACCTCGAGGTCGGGGAGGTAGATCGCGCACAGGTCGAAGAGTTCCTCGTCTGAGAGTCCAGCGAGGTCCGCCGGCGACACGTCATCTAGTTGTACAAGCGCCGCGACGCACTGCCCTCGAGTGAAGCCTTCGGGTTGGGCGAACGCGGTCGCAGCGAGTGGCCCGAGCAGCATCATCACGGCCACCGTCGCTGCGGTGAGCAACCGGCACTTCATCGTTTCTTCCCCTCGTCTGGGCGGCAGCACGCGAACAACCTGGCCCCTTGCTGGTGCGCGGTCACGCCCACCTCGACGCCTTCATCTTCGCACACGCGGCGCGGTCTGTGAACCTGGTTCTACCTACGTTACCTGGCCGCGCTCTGTGCGCCCGCTACCGAGTGTGTCACTTTGCGTGGCGACGGCAACCCCCTCCTCGCCGAACGTAACCAGATGGTCACGAAGGGTCCCGGCGCGGCTGCCAGCAGGGCCGGGCGCCTTGGCCGGCGGGGCCCTGGCGCGCGAGGCTGTGGGTCCCGGCGGGGTGGACCGCGAGCCGCCAAGCCGCGCCGGTTGGGCCCGCGACCGGGCGCCGCACGGCCTCCTCCACCTCGTCGCAGGGCTGGCGTACCGTGCGCGGCTGCATCCGCCTGATCGATGCCTGATCGATGCCTGACCAACGACCGGGAGCGGTTCACGACGATGGCCAGCCAGGACACCCTCCTCTCCGGCGAGATCCGGGACGTCTCGCTCGAGTCCCGGATGGAGCAGGCGTTCCTCGACTACTCGATGTCGGTGATCGTCGGCCGCGCGCTGCCCGACGTGCGCGACGGGCTCAAGCCCGTGCAGCGCCGGATCCTGTACTCGATGTGGGAGTCGGGGCTGCACCCCGACCGCCCCTACCGCAAGTGCGCCTCGGCGGTCGGTGAGGTCATGAAGACCTACCACCCCCACGGCGACAGCTCCATCTACGACGCGCTCGTGCGGATGGCCCAGGACTTCGCCACCCGGGAACCCCTGGTGGACGGGCACGGCAACTTCGGCTCGGTCGACGGCGATCCGCCCGCGGCGATGCGCTACACCGAGGCGCGCCTGTCCCCCATCGCGATGGAGCTGCTGGCCGGGATCGCCGAGGACACCGTCGACGAGGTCGACAACTACGACGGCTACGACACCGAGCCGGTGGTGCTGCCCGCCCGCTTCCCGAACCTGCTGGTCAACGGCGCCTCGGGCATCGCGGTGGGCATGGCCACCAGTATCCCGCCCCACAACCTCGGCGAGGTGATCGGCGCCTGCCTGCACCTGCTCCGCCAGCCCGACGCCGACCTCGCCGCCCTGCAGCGCCACATCCCGGCCCCGGACCTGCCCACCGGCGCCCGCATCATCGACGGGGAGGGCATCACCCAGGCCTACGCCTCGGGTCGGGGGGCGATCACCGTCGAGGCCGTCGCCTCGACCGAGACCCGCAGCGGCAACCTGCCGCGGATCGTCGTGACCGAGATCCCCTACCAGGTCAACAAGTCGGCGCTGCTGGAGCGCATGGCCGGGCTGGTCGCCGCCCGCAAGCTGGATGCGATCCGCGACCTGCGCGACGAGTCGTCGCGCGATGGCATGCGCATCGTGATCGAGCTGAAGCGCGGGGAGGACCCCGCTGCGGTGCTCGAGCGCCTCTACCAGCTCACCGACCTGCGCACGAACCTCAACGTCAACATGGTGGCGCTGGTCGACGGGGCACCGCGAACGATCGGGCTGCGGGACGCGCTGGTGCACTACCTCGCCCACCAGCGCGAGGTGCTCACCCGGCGCACCGAGCACCGGCTCGCCAAGGCGCGGGCCCGGGCCCACATCGTCGAGGGGCTGCTCACGGCCCTGGACAACCTCGACGCGGTGATCGCGCTGATCCGGGCCTCGGAGTCGGCGGCGGTCGCCAAGCAGGGCCTGATGCAGCGGTTCGAGCTGTCGGAGCTCCAGGCGCAGGCCGTGTTGGACATGCAGCTGCGGCGGCTCGCGGCGATGGAGCGCGCCGAGCTCGAGGACGAGTACCAGCAGCTGCTGGCGACGATCGCGCGGCTCGAGGAGATCCTGGGCGACCCGGCGGTGCTCGACGCCGTGCTCGCCGAGGAGCTCGCCGAGATCAAGCGCGTCCACGCCACCCCACGCCGGTCACGGATCGTGGCGGCGGGCATCGAGGCCTCCGACGTGCTGGCCGGGGGCTCCCAGGCCGGCTTCGAGGCCCAGGACGTCACCGTGCAGGTCACCCGGGGCGGGTACGCGAAGCCGCTGGCGCAGCGGCGCATGACCCCGACGCACAAGCACGGCCACGATCCGCTGGCGGCGGTGGTGCGGTGCACGACCGACGACACCCTGCTGATCGTCGAGGAGTCGGGCGCGGGCCACCGCGTGGCCGTCGCGGATCTGCCGATCGCCAAGCCCACGCAGCGTGGCACCCACCTCGCTGGGGTGCTCGGGGGCGGGCCCGACACCGCGGTGGTCGCCGCGGTCCCGCTGCGCAGCGATGACGGGGTGAGCCTGGTCACCGTGAGCGCCCGCGGCCAGGTCAAGCGGACCTCCATCGCCGAGTACGCCGACGCGCGCCAGCGCTCCTTCCAGGTGGCGGGCGTGCGCGACGGTGACCGGCTGGTGGCCGCCGCGTGGTGCCGCGACGACGACCACCTGCTGCTGGCGCACTCGGGCGGGCTGGTCACCCGGTTCCGCGCCGACGACGCCCGGGTCATGGGCCGCACCGCCGCCGGCGTGGCCGGGATGGACGTGCCGAAGGGCACGGAGCTCGTGGCGTTGAGCGTGATCCCCGGCGGCAGCGACGAGCACGAGGTGCTCACCATCGACGCCGACGCCGCCGCCAAGCGCACCCCGCTGGCGGAGTACCCGGTGAAGAACCGCGGCGGCAAGGGCCTGCAGACCGGTGCGAACGTGCTGCGGTGGTGCGGGGTGGCCACCGACCTCCACCTCGGTGACGAGCGCGGCGTGGTGGTCCGGGCGGTGGACGTGGGGCCCGGGCGGCGGGCCGGTCGGGGCACGACCCTGACCGACACCCCCGACCCGTTGACCAGCGTGGTGCCGGAGACGGTGCCGAACAGCCCGAACGGGGCGCCGGGCGCGTAGCCGGGCGGTGCCGTGTACGTAGCCGGGCGCCGCAGGGCGCGGAGCGTGCGGCGCTGGGCGTGGAGCCGGGCGGTGCCGTGTACGTAGCCGGGCGGCGCAGTGTGCGCCGACACGGCCGGTGGTGGTGACCGCGCGGTGCGCGGTCGCAGGGGCGCGTCGCGCTACCGTGTGTGACATGGACGCGGAGCGCGGCGCGCGTCCGGTGGTGGGTCGCCAACCGGCGGGGAGTGGCCGTGACGGCGCGAGAGGACCAGGCGTTCCAGGACCGCCTGGCCGCGGCGCGCAACGGTGATGCCACCGCCTGGGTCACGCTCTACCACGAGCTCGCGCCGCTGATCATCGGCTACCTGCGCGCCCAGCGGCTGCCCGATGCCGAGGACGTGGCCGGTGAGGTGCTGCTGGAGACCGTGCGGGACCTGGGACGGTTCAGCGGCAACGCGGCCAACCTCAGGTCCTGGGTGCTGTCGATCGCCCACCACCGCCTCCTCGACGCCCGGCGCCAGCAGGCCCGCCGGCCGGCCGGCTCCTCGCCGGTCGAAGAGGCCACCGAGGCGGTCGCCAGCGACGACCCGGAGGGCGAGACCCTGGCCGCGCTCGGGTTCGGTCGACTCGAGCCCGCCCTCGCAGAGCTCACCGACGACCAGCGCAACGTGCTGCTGCTCCGGGTGATCGGTGATCTCCCGATCGCCGAGGTGGCCCGGATCACCGGCAAGCGGCCCGGTGCGGTCAAGCAGCTGCAGCGTCGGGCATCCGAGGCGATGCGCCGCCACCTCGATGCCG
>PWER01000098.1 GCA_003553565.1 Nitriliruptoria bacterium
CGCGTCAGGGGTCGCTGCCGCCCGTCGGCGGCGCCCCCGCGGCGTGCGCGTCGCGATCCTGGTGGTCTCCGCCAGCTCCCCCTCCGCCGGCGTCGCCGCCACCCGAGCCGCCACCCGAGGCGCGCCCGCCGCCGAGGCGCTGCTCGAGCTCCTCGACGGTCATCAGCACCTGGCGGGCCTTGGGGCCCTCGCTCGCCCCGACGACGCCGAGCTGCTCGAGCTCGTCCATGAGCCGGCCCGCGCGCGCGAAGCCGACCTTGAGCTTGCGCTGCAGCATCGAGGTGGAGCCCAGCCCCGAGCGCACCACCAGCTCCATCGCGGCGGTCGTGAGGTCGGCGTCGCTGGCGTCCTCGCTGGTGACGTCAGCCCAGCGGGCGTCCTCGCCCTGCTTGATGACCCCGCTGCGGTACTCGGGCTGGCGCTGGGCGGTGCAGTGGCCCACCACCCGCTCGAGCTCCTCCTCGCCCACGAAGGCGCCCTGGAGCCGGTGAGGCTTGCTGGCGTTGGCCGGCTGGAACAGCAGGTCGCCGTCGCCGACCAGCTTCTCGGCGCCGTACTGGTCGAGGATGGTCTTGGAGTCGTGGCCGGTGGCCATCGACAGGGCGATGCGGCTGGGGATGTTGGCCTTGATCAGCCCGGTCACGACGTCCACGGAGGGCCGCTGGGTGGCCACGATCAGGTGGATGCCCACCGCGCGGGCCATCTGGGCGATGCGCACCACTGCGTTCTCGACGTCGCGGGGCGCGATCATCATGAGGTCGGCCAGCTCGTCGATCACCACCATGATGTAGGGGAGCTCGGGCCAGCTGGTGTCGGCGTCACGCGCCTCGAGCGCGGCCATCTCGGCGGCGAGCCGCCCGCCGGCGGGCGGGGTGGGCACGGTGCCCTTGCGCACCGCGGCGTTGTAGGCGTCGAGGTTGCGGAAGCCGAGCTCGGAGAGCCGCTCGTAGCGCTGCTCCATCTCCTCCACGACCCACTCGAGCGCCTCGGTGGCGCGCTTGGGGTCGGTGATCACCGGCGTGATGAGGTGGGGCGCGCCCTCGTAGTGGTTGAGCTCCACGCGCTTGGGGGCGATCAGCACCATGCGCGCCTGCGCGGGCGTGGCACGCATCAGCACGCTGGTGACGATGGCGTTCATCAGCACCGACTTGCCCGAGCCGGTGGCACCGGCGATGAGCAGGTGCGGCATCCGCGTCAGGTTGGCCATCAGGTGGTTGCCGCCGATGTCGATGCCCACCGCCACCGCCAGCGGATGCGTCTCGGCGCGCGCCGCGTCGCCGCGCAGCACGTCGCCGAGGGTGATGAGGTCGCGCTCCCGGTTGGGCACCTCGATGCCGATGGCGCTCTTGCCGGGGATCGGCGAGACGATGCGGATCTCGGGCGTGGCCAGCGCGTAGGCGAGGTCGTCGCCGAGCTTGGTGACCGCCCCGACGCGCACGCCCTCGCCCAGCTCGATCTCGAAGCGGGTCACGGTCGGGCCACGGCGCACCCGCGCCACCCGCGCGTCCACGTTGAACTGGCGCAGCGTGTGCTCCAGCGCCCGGGTCATCTGGTCGAGGCTGCGCTTGTTGCCCGCGGCGATGGTGCCGGTGGCCAGCAGCTCCAGCGGTGGCAGCTCGTAGTCCTCGTCGGCGGTGCCGAGCTCGGAGCCACCTGCGGCAAGCCCCACCGGCAGCGTCGCGGTGTCGCCGGGCTGCTCACGATCCTCGGGCGTGGCCTGGTGGCTCGCCTCGGGCGCGTCGCCCTCGGCCGCGCCGGCCGCCTCGTGGTCGCTGTCGTCGACCAGGCCCTCCACGACCGGTCCATCAGCCGAGTCGCCGGCGCCAGCGCTCTCGGCACCGCCCTCGGCGGTCTCGGCGCCAGCATCGGCGCCCGCGGCTTTCGCGTCAGCGCTCGCCTCGGCACGGGCGGCCCGCCGGGCCGCGCGGCGCGCTCGCAGGTTCGCCAGCCCCGCCTGGCTGCGGTCCAGCACCCAGGCGGCCAGGGGGCGGGGGCTGCGCCCCACCGCCAGCAGGATCCCGACGACCACCGCGACAACGAACAGCACCGCGGCGCCGGCCACCGCCGCGACCGTGACCACCGGTCCGACCAGCAGCGCGCCGACCCAGCCGCTGGCGGCGTGCAGCGCCTCGGTCGGTGCGTCCAGGCGCGGCGCGCCGCGTGCCAGGTGCCACAGGCCGAGCACGCCGAGCAGCGCCACCGCGACGCCGGCGGTCAAGCGCCCCGGGGGCCGACGCTGGGCCAGCACCGCCAGGCCGCCAACGACCAGCAGCGGCGGGGCGAGCAGCCCGAACACGCCGAGCAGGCCCCGCACCAGCGCGTCGAGCCAGCCTCCCAGCGGGCCGGCCGCGTCGACGTAGGCGCCGAGCCCGGCCAGCACGCCGACGATCACCAGCAACGCGCCGACGAGGTCGCGGAGCAGCTCCCGGCGGGCGGCGGCGCGGCGGGCGGCCTTGGAGCGCGGGTCGCGCTTCTTGCCGCGCGGCTTGGAGCTCGAGGAGGTGGATGCCATAGGCGCTAGTGGTCGACGATCACCGGCAGGATCACCGGTCGGCGGCCGGTCTGCTCACGCCAGTAGCGGCGCAGGGTCTCCACCGCCTGGCGCCGCAGCAGCGAGGGCTCGCTGCCGCGGTCCTCCTCGCCGCGCAGCGCGGTCGCGAGCTCCTCGGCGGCCTTGGTGATGAGCGGCTCGGCCCGCTCGGCGCTGACCACGCCCTGCTGCACCACCTGGGGGGTGCCGACGAGGCGCGCGTGGGCGTCGACGGTGATGACCGCCACGCACACGCCCTCCTCCGACATCGCGCCGCGGTCGCGCAGCACCGCGTCCCCGACGTCGCCGATGCCCAGCCCGTCGACGAACACCCGGCCGGCGTCGAAGCTCTGCCCCACGCGCACGTCGCCGTCCTCGAGGAGCACGCTGTCGCCGTTCTCGCACACGAAGATGCGGTCCCGCGGCACACCGCAGTCGGCGGCGATGTCGGCGTGGGCGACCATGTGGCGGTACTCGCCGTGCACCGGCACGAAGGCCTGCGCGCGCACGATGTTGTGGAAGAACGCGAGCTCGTCGGCTGCGGCGTGGCCGGAGACGTGCACGTCGGCGGAGCCGGTGTGCACCACCCGGGCGCCCCGGCGGGTGAGCCCGTTGATGGTGCGGTAGATGGCGCTCTCGTTGCCTGGGATCACCGAGGAGGCCATGACCACCGTGTCGCCGTGGTCCAGGGTGACCTGGCGGTGGCGCCCGGCGGCCATCAGCGACAGCGCGGCGAACGGCTCTCCCTGCGAACCGGTGCACACCAGCGTGACCTGCTGTGGCGGGAGCCGGTCGACCTCGTGCAGCTGGACCACGTCCTCGTCGTCGTAGTCCAGCACGCCGAGGTCGCGGGCGATCGGCATGATCCGCAGCATCGACCGGCCCACGAAGCACACCTTGCGGCCCGCCCCGACCGCGGCGTCGACGACCTGCTGCACGCGGTGGATGTGGCTGGCGAAGGTGGTGACCACCACGCGGCCCTCGGCGTCGCCGAAGACCTGCCGCAGCGTCTTGCCCACGGTGCGCTCGGAGGGGACGTGCCCGGGCGTGTCGGCGTTGGTGGAGTCGGCCAGCAGCAGCGCGATGCCGTCATCGCCGAGCTCGGCGAAGTGGGGCAGGTCGGTGGGGTGGGCGTCGATCGGCGTCTGGTCCAGCTTGAAGTCGCCGGAGTGCAGCACGGTCCCGTGCGGGGTGTGCAGCGCGGTGGCCAGGCCCTCGGGGATCGAGTGGGTGACGCGCAGGAACTCCAGATCGAACGGGCCGACCTGGTGGCGCTCGCCGGCAGCGACCTCCCTGAACTCGCCCTGGACCCCCGAGTGCTCGGTGAGCTTGGACTCGGCGAGGCCGTTGGTCAGCGACGTGCCGTACACCGGCACGTCGGGGAAGTCGCGCAGGAAGAACGGCAGCGCGCCGAGGTGGTCCTCGTGGCCGTGGGTGAGCACCACCGCCTCGATGTCGCCGGCGCGCTCGCGCAGCGCCGACCAGTCCGGCAGGATCACGTCGATGCCGTGGTGCTCGGCATCGGGGAAGGTCAAGCCGGTGTCGAGCACCAGGATCCGCCCGTCGACCTCGATCGTGGCCATGTTGGCCCCGATCTCGCCGAGCCCTCCGAAGAAGCGCACCTGCACCGGGGGCGAGCTCATGACACTGCGTCCTTCTCGTCGTCGGGGGCATGCGCCCGTGCGGCGCGCGCCCATGCTGCCGGTGACCGCGCGCGGTCGTGGGTCGGCGTGGGGTCTCCGGCGCGGCCTCGTGGGGCGATCCGCGCCCCACGAGGGGGGTCGTCGCGTCGCATGGCGAGCCTAGGCGGGCACACCGACCTGTGACAGCGCCTCGCGCACGCGCGCGACGACGTCCTCGCTGGCGTCAGCCAGCGGCGGGCGCACCGGCCCGGCCGGCAGGCCGAGCTCGTGCAGCGCCGCCTTCAGCGGCACGGGGTTGGTGTCGGCGAACAGGGCGCCGAACAGCGGAAGCAGGCGGTGGTGCAGCGCCCGCGCGTGGGCCGGGTCGGTGGGGAACCGGGCGATCAGCTGGGCGAGGTCCTCGCCGACGGCGTGCGCGGCGACGCTGATGACCCCGAACCCGCCGACGGCCAGCAGCGGCAGCAGATCGATGTCGTTGCCCGCCCAGATCCGGAAGCCCTCGGGTGCGGAGGCGGCGATCGCCGCGGCGCGGTCCAGGTCCTTGGCGGCGTCCTTGAGGCCCTGCACGTTCGGTGCTGCGTCAACGACGCGCAGCAGCGTGTCGCGGTCGACCTTGCACGCGGTGCGCCCGGGTATGTCGTAGATGATGACCGGCAGCGGCGTCGACTGCGCCACCGTGGCCAGGTGCTGCTGCAGCCCCCGCTGCGAGGGCTTGTTGTAGTAGGGGGTCACCAGCAGGATCCCGTCGACGCCAAGGTCGCTCACCTCGCGGGTGAGCTCGCAGGTCGCGGCGGTGTCGTTCTTGCCGGTCCCGGCGATCACCGCGCCCTCATCGCCGACGGCCTCCTTGACCGCGCGGATCAGGTCCAGCGTCTCGTCATGGGACAGCGTCGGCGCCTCACCGGTGGTGCCGCACACCACGACCCCGTCAGAGCCGGTGGCCACCAGGTGCCGTGCGAGGCGCTGCGCGCCCTCGAGATCCAGGCTGCGATCGGGGTGCAGCGGTGTGGCCATCGCGGTGATGAGCGGTCCGAACGGCACGGCGACCCCTTCGACGCAGCGGCAGAGCAGCCGCAGTCTACCGAGGACGGGTGGGGCACCTGGTGTCAGGGCCGCACGGCGTCGCGGGCCGTCACCGCTCCCGCGCGGCTCCCGAGGGCGCCGGACCGGCGTCCTCGTCGGCCGAGGGGGCGCTGGAGGGAGCGAGCTTGAAGGTCACCAGGAAGCGCGCGCCCCCGCTGGGGGCGGGCTCGTGCCGGCACGTCGCGCCCATCTGCCGGCACAGCTCGGCGACCAGCGGCAGGCCGACGTGCGCCCCCGTCGCGCTGTCAGGGTCGAACAGCTCGTCGCGCTGCGTCGCAGCGATCCCCGGCCCCTCGTCGGTGACCGCCAGCACCGCGTGCGCCCCCCATGCCACGGCGTGGACGCGGGCGGGCGTGCCCGGGGGGGTGTGCTCCACCACGTTCTCCAGCAGCAGCAGCGCCACCCGCCGTGCGGCGCGCCGGTCGCCAACCACCTTCAGCGGCGGCACGTCGACGGTGACGGGGTGCTCGGCCAGGCGGGGGCCCAGCGCCGCCAGCGCATCCACGACCACCGCCTCCAGCGCCACCGGCTCCAGCCGGGCGTCCTGCTCGGTGCCCAGCACGCCGAGGTCGGCCAGGCGTCCCACCTCGGCGTCGAGCGTGGCCGCCGCGATCCGCAGGCGCCCGGCGATGCGCTCGCGCTCCTCGGCCGCGTCGGCCTGCGCGAGCGCGTCGGCGGCCTCCTCGACCTCGTGGAGCACCGGGCGCACGTCGTCGCTGGCGCGCCGCACCAGGCGGCGCCGTCGGCGCCCGCGGCGCTTGACCCGCGCCGCCTCGGCGCCGGCGCGGTCGATGAGCTCGTGCAGCCGCGAGGCGTAGATGTCGGTGAGGAAGCCCACCGCCAGCAGGACGCCGATGCTGATCGCCAGCACCACCGCACGGTCGCCGAGGTCGGGGCGGTGCAGGAACAGCGGCTCCAGCCCCAGCTCCTCGAAGCCGAGGGGGGTCAGCGCCGCAGCGACCGCCAGGCCGGTGAACAGCCGCGCCCCCACGGGTCCGAGCAGGATCCCGGCCGAGACGATCACGATGGTCTGCACCAGCACCGTGCCCGAGCCGGTGCCGCCCACGACGGCGGCGGCGGCGGCGAGCACGACGAGGTCGGCCAGCAGGCTCCCGACGGTCGTGGCGCGAGGCGCCCGCGGTGAGCTGCGGAAGTACCAGGCGGTGGCGATCAGCAGCACCGGCAGCCCGACCAGCAGCGGCCACACCGCGGTCCCGTAGATGACCCACAGCACGATCACCGCGATCAGGTAGGCGATGCTGCCCACCGCGCGCACGAGCCCGAACCGCCGCAGCAGCACCTCGTCGGGGGTCAGCAGCGCCTGTGCCATCACCGGGATCCTAGTCGCCGACGGCCTCGCCCGGTCCCCCGCTGCCGGCCGCCGCGCCACCGGGTGCGTCGCCGTGCTCGCGCGTGGGCAGCCGACGGGCCAGCGCGGCGGCGAACCGCTCGGGTGCGCCGGGGGCCAGCCGCAGGAACAGCGACGGCTCGGTGAGCTCGACCTCGAGCACGCGCGGCGCGCCGGCAGCGTCGTCGACGAGGTCCACGCGGGCATAGGCCAGACCAGTGGCATCAAGCGCTGCCAGCGCCGCCTCGGCGACGGCGCGCTCATCGTGCCGGGGGTCACGCAAGCGCAGGTCCTCGGGGGCGTGCAGCCCGTCGAGGGGCTCGGCCCCGGGCACGAGGATCGGGCCCTTGCGCACCCCGTGGCTGCACACCCCGTCGAGGTGGATCACCGCCGTCTCACCGCGCGCGTCGACGCTGTCGAGGTAGGGCTGGACCATCACCGTCCGGCCGCGCGCATGCAGCCGCTCGATCAGCGCCCGGGGCCGCGCGGTCTCCCCCGGCTCGGCGCGCACCGCGTCGCGCGAGCCCGCCGAGACCGCCGGCTTGACCACGAACGGCTCGTCGCGGGGCAGCGCCGGATCCTCGCCGGGCTCGGCGAACCAGGTCGGCACCACGGGCACGCCGGCGTCGGCGAGGCGGGCGAGGTAGCGCTTGTCGGTGTTGCCGCGCACCACCGCCGGGGGGTTGACCACGCGCGTCACCGAGGCGACGGCGTCCACCCAGGCGTGGAAGGCAGCCAGGCGCTCGGGGTAGTCCCAGGTGGAGCGCAGCACGACCAGGTCGAAGACGGCCCAGTCCACCGCGGGGTCGTCCCAGGCGGCGGGCTCGGCGGCGACGCCGCGTGCGCGCAGGGCGGCCAGCACCACGCCCTCGTCGGGGTCGACGCCCCAGGCGGCGCGGGCCGAGGCCAGGGCGATTCGCGAGCGCATGCCGTCAGTGTGCAGCGCCGGGCTCTAGCGTGTGCGCCGATCCCGTCCGGCTGCTGCGAGGAGGACCCCGTGCTCTGGCACATCGTGCGCTTTCGCTTCCCCGACGACGGCGACCCGACCGCGCGGACGGCGCTGGAGGAGCAGCTCGCCGGGCTGCACACGATCCCCGAGGTGCGCCTGCTGCGGGTGGCCCGCGACATCGACGACCCGCAGGTCACCGGGCTGCTGACCGGCTTCGACGACGAGGCCGGCCTCGCGGTGTACCGCGACCACCCCGACCACGTGCCGGTGGTGGCCCGCGCCAGGGAGCTGTGCGAGAGCATCACCCGCCTGGACATCGCGACCGACGACCCCAGCGACGCGCTGCCACGCACCCGCTGACGGGCCCGCGCGGCGCTGGATCGGGCCGCAAGCGCTTGCGCGCTCGCGCCGGCTGCGATTGGCTGCGCCCCATGAGATCCTCTGCGCGCCCCCAGATCGACGCCATCATCTTCGACCTCGACGGTGTCCTCACCGACACCGCCGCCTTCCACGAGGCGGGCTGGCAGCGCCTGGCCGAGGAGCAGGGCTGGAAGTTCGACTCGACGCTGGCCGACGCGCTGCGCGGCGTGTCGCGCATGGCCTCGCTCGAGCGCATCCTCGAGCACAACGGAGTCGAGGCGAGCGAGGCCGACAAGCAGGAGTGGGCCGACCGCAAGAACGCCTACTACGTCCAGGCCCTGGAGGACGTCAGCCCCGACGATGCGCTGCCCGGCGCCCTCGAGCTGGTGCTCGCCGCCAAGGAGGTCGGGCTGGCCGTGGCGATCGGCTCGAGCTCGCGCAACGCGCGCACGGTGCTGGAGCGCCTGGACATGCTCGAGCTGTTCGACGCGATCAGCGACGGCAACAGCGTCGAGCGCGCCAAGCCCGCCCCGGACCTGTTCGTGCACGCCGCGCAGCAGCTGGGCGTGGAGCCGGCCCGCGCCGCGGTGGTCGAGGACGCCGAGAGCGGCGTCGACGCCGCGCTGGCCGGCGGCATGATCGCGGTGGGCGTCGGCCCCGCCGAGCGGCTCGGCCACGCCCATCACCGCTGGGACACCGTGGCCGAGCTGGACCTCGCGTCCCTGGTGCACCCGCACGGGCCGGTCGAGCAGCACCTGGAGAACAACGTCATCACCGCCTCGGGCTGGATCGTGCGCGAGCGCGTGTGGGAGCCCGGCCAGCTGCTGACCACCGGCTCGAACTACCTGATCGGCAACGGCTACCTCGGCTACCGCGGGAGCTTCCCCGAGTGGACCGCCGAGCAGCACACCGGCTGCATCGTCTCCGACACCTACGACTGCGCCGACGGGCACTGGACCGAGCTGTGCAACGCGCCCAACGCGCTGTTCTCGCAGGTGTCGGTGGCCGGCGAGCCAGCGGTCATGCTGCCCGGCCACACCGATGACGTGGCCGAGTACCAGCGCGAGCTGGTCGCCCGCTACGGCCTGCACCGCCGCTCGTGGCTGGCCCGCGGGCCACGAGCGGTGCAGGCGCGGCTGCTCGACGAGCGCTTCGCCAGCGCCGACGACCTCCACGTGGTGCCGATGCGCCAGGTGATCGAGGTCGACGAGCCGGCGCAGGTCACGGTGCGCACCGGCATCGACGGCATCGTGTGGGACCTCAACGGCGACCACTACCGCGACATGGCCAGCGAGCGCGACGGCGACGAGCTGGTGATGACCGCCTGGACCACCGAGCACGGGCTGGAGCTGGTCGTGGCCCAGGCGCTGGCGGTGGTGGCCGGGCCCGCGCCGCAGGCCGAGACCGACCACCTCGAGCACCGCCGGCACCTGCGCGAGCTGACGTTCCACCTCGAGCCCGACCAGCCGCTGGAGCTCGAGATCGTGATGGCGGTCTGGTCGGGCAACGACGTCGGCGCACCCCGCGAGGCGGCGCTGGCCTCGGCGCGGGCGGTGCGCGACAGCGGCTACCAGCGCGCCAAGGCGCGCCATGTGGTGCGCTGGGACGAGCGCTGGCGGCGCCTGGACGTGCAGGTGGACGGCGACCCGGCCACCCAGGCGATGCTGCGCTACAACCTCTACCAGGCGGTGATCGCCACCCCCACCCACACCGATCACCTGCCGATCGGGGCGCGGGGGCTGTCGTGCCAGGCCTACCAGGGCGGGGCCTTCTGGGATCAGGAGATCTTCAACCTGCCCATGTGGCTGCACACCGACCCCGCGCAGGCGCGCGATCTGCTGGCCTACCGCCACCGCACGCTGGATGGGGCACGGGGCAAGGCCGCGAACCTCGGCTTCGAGGGCGCCTTCTACGCGTGGGTGACCGGGCTGACCGGCGACGAGCTGTGCCCCAGCTACTTCTTCACCGACGTCAACACCGGGCGCTCGTTCAAGAACCACTTCAACGACTGGCAGATCCACATCTCGCCGGACGTCGCCTACGCGGTGCAGCACTACGAGCGCGCCACCGGCGACTGGGACTTCATGGTCGACCACGGCGCGGAGATCCTGTGCGAGGTCGCCCGGTTCATCCGCTCGCGCGTCCACTGGCGCGTGGACCGCCAGCGCTACGAGATCGTGCGGGTGCTGGGCCCTGACGAGTATCACGAGGGCGTGGACAACAGCGCGTTCACCAACTGGATGTGCGTCGACGCGCTCGCAAGCGCCCTGGACGTCCGCGAGCGCCTGGCCGCGCATGCGCCCTCGGCGCTGGCCGCGCTGGACGAGCGCCTGGGGGTCACCGAGCGCGAGGTCGCCGACTGGCGCCACGTCGCCGACCACCTGCACCGACCAGCCCCCGATCCCACCTCCGGCGTGATCGAGCAGTTCGACGGCTACTTCGGGCTGGAGGACACCACGCCCGAGGTGCTGCGGGGACGGTTGCTGGATCCCAGCGAGTACTGGGGCTGGCCCAGCGGCGTGGCGGTGGAGACCCAGGTGCTCAAGCAGGCCGACATCGTCCAGCTCGCCCTGCTGCAGCCCGAGCTGTTCACCGACGAGCAGGTCGCCGCCAACTACGACTACTACGAGCCGCGCACCCAGCACGGCTCGTCGCTGTCGCCGCCCACCCACGCCACGGTGGCCGTGGCGCGCCTGGGGCGCGTCGACGAGGCGCTGCGCATGTTCGTGCGCACCCTGGGCACCGACCTGTTCACCCGCGCCTCGAAGGTCTCGGGCGGCACGTTCATCGGTGGGATCCACACCGCGGCGGCCGGCGCGTCCTGGGACGTGGTCGCTCGCGGCTTCTGCGGCCTGCGCGCCGGCACCGACGAGGTCGGGCTCGCCCCGCGCCTGCCCGCCCACTGGGAGCGCCTGTCGCTGCCGCTGGTGTGGCGCGGACGCCGCCTGCACGTGACCGCACGGCCCAAGGCGGTGACGGTGGTGGCTGATGCCGCCAACACCGAGCCGCTGCCGCTGCGCCTGTGGGACGAGGCGATCACGCTGGATCCCGGTGCGCAGGTGCAGCGCCAGACCGGGTAGACGCGCGGCGAGCTGGCGCGCGGCGAGCCCGCGCACGTGCGCCGCAGCGACCCGGCATACTGAGCGCATGAGCTCCACTGACCCGAACGACCCGCGCGACCCCGACCGCGACGACGGCACCGAGGACACCGAGTGGCTCGGCGAGGAGCGCAGCGACGACGCTGACGCGACCGAAGCGCTGGGCGGCGACGAGACCCAGGCGCTGGGCGGCGACGAGACCCAGGCGCTGGGCGGCGACGAGACCCAGGCGCTCGGCGGCGACGAGACCCAGGCGCTCGGCGGCGACGAGACCCAGGCGCTCGGCAGCGCCGGGCGCGTGTACTCCTACGAGCACGACCCCGAGGCCGCCGCGACGGAGCCCCCGCTGGACGGGGCCGCCGAGGAGCCCGTGGACGAGCCGGACGAGGAGCCCGGTGCCGAGCCGCGGCGCGGGCGCGACGCGCTCATGGCCGTCATCGGCGGGCTGGTCGGGTTCATCCTCGCGTTCGTGATCGTGGCGCTTGGCACCGGCGACGCCGAGGGCCTCGACGCCGCCGAGGTCGAGGCGGAGATCGCGGCGCTGGAGGCCGAGGTGGACGCGCTCGAGGACGAGCTCGACGCTCGGGACGAGCAGGTCGAGGAGCTCACCGCCGAGCGCGACGAGGCGCTCGAGGCAGCCGTCGAGGGCGCCGACGAGCTCGAGGCGCGCCAGGACGAGCTCCTCGAGCGCGAGCGCGCGGTCGAGGAGCGCAGCGCCGAGCTCTCCGAGCGCGAGTCCGAGCTCGACGCGCGTGAGGCAGAGCTCGACGAGCGCGAGGCCGCCCTAGCCGAGCAGGAGGACGGGGCGCCGCCACCGGACGCGACCGACGAGAACGGCGAGAGCCCGCTGCCGGAGGTCGATGGCGAGGCGGCCGAGAACTTCGTCGAGCGCGTGGTCGAGGGGATCCGCGACCTGTTCGGGGGCAGCTAGCGCTGACGCGCCTCGGTGCGCTGCTCAGCCTCGAGGCGCTCGAGCTCGGGATCGGAGTGGTCGACGAAGCGCATCATGTCGGCCACGGCGTGATGGCCGGCGCGCTCGGCGATGGCGCGGTGCATCTGCTGGGCCACCCGCCGGTACGAGGGATGGCCGGCCGGCTGGGTGCGCAGCTCCACGAGCTGCATCGCCGCCCGCGCGTTGAGCTGCAGCGAGTAGCGCAGCTTCCACGCGAAGCCGACCGCGTACTGCGACTGGCGCGGCAGGTCGGGATGGAGGCGCTCCCACAGGCGGGCCTGGCGCTCCAAGGCCTCGTGCCAGGGGGCAGCGAGCCCGGCGTCGACGAGCTCGCGCGGTGTGTCGTACCCGTGGCGGGGTGAGAGCTCCTGCCAGTCGAGGGTGAGCATCCGGTGGCGCTGCAGGTCCCGGAAGGCCCCGTAATCGCTGAGGACGTCGAAGCGGTACCACACGCGCTCCAGCGCCCGCCCGGGCTTGTGGCGGCGGTTGCCGCGCTCGCCGACGAACGCGCGCAGCACGCGGGCGCGCTCCTCACCGGTCATGTCCAGCACCTGCTCGCGCAGCTGGCGCTCGGGCAGGTGGCTGTGCGGGTACAGCGCGCCGGTCACGAGCTCGACCTCGGCGTCGGGGCTCCAGTCGACGAGCTCGACCTCCCCGGCTGGCGCCGGCTCGGGCTCGCCGATCAGGTCGTCGGCCACCGCGCGGACGTCCTCGCGGGTGCGGCGCTGGTAGTCGGCCCACGCCTGCCCGCGATCGGGCCGGTCGACCCGGGTCAGGAAGGCGGGGATGATCTCCCGCAGCTCGGTGAGCAGCGCGTCGCCGGTGTGGCGCGCCTCGGCGAGCTCGTGGCCCCGCAGGCGCAGCAGCATCTGCTCGTAGGCCTGCCCGCTGGCGAAGACGCCCACGTTGGACACCGTCGCAGCCGGCAGGAGCCCGCGGAGCAGATCGCAGGCCTTGGCGCCGAGGCTGCGCTGCCAGGCGCGCTCGCTGACCCCCTCCTCGCGCGGATGGTGCTGCGCCAGCCAGGAGCGCAGCGCGGGCAGCAGCTCGGCGTAGGTCGAGAAGACCGTGTCGAGGGTGTCGGTGTAGGCGCTGGCGTGCGGCGAGGCCATCACGTCGGGGTCGCGGTAGTAGCGCCAGCGCCCCCCGGGCTGGTCGTCGAAGGGGATGTAGCGCGTCGACTGCTCCAGGTAGGCAGCCAGCCGGCCCCACTCGATGATCTTGGTGAGCAGGTTGGAGGCCTGCTCGATCGCCACGTGGGCGCCGCCGAGCTGGGCCACCGAGTCGTCGCCGTACTCGACGAACACGCGCTCGTAGAGGCGGTCGGCGCGCCCGTGGGTGGCACCGCCCTCGCCGGTCTCGGGCAGCTCGTCGGCGAACTCGTCGAGCAGCAGGCGGCGCAGGCTCTTGGGGCTGCGCGAGTAGCGTGCGAACAGCGCACCCTTGGCGACCTCGGGCAGGCCGCGCAGCGCGAAGACCGGACGGTCGAGGTTGGTGACGTGCCGAGCGAGCACCGCGCGCTCGGCCTCGGTGAAGGACTCGACCACGTAGGGATGACCGGTCGCGGCGTCAGAGGGATCGGAGGGCGCGTCGCTCATGCGGGCGAGTGTAGGAGGGGTGCGCGGTGCGCGGCGCCGTGACCTGTGGAGGCCCCTGACGGCGTGGACTAGGCTGCCTGCGAGCACCGCATCCAGGGGCCGACGACGAGATGCGGCGCCAGCGCCCGCAGCGACGAGGGTGAGACGGGGTTGACCACACCAGCCAGGACGCCGCAGCGCATCGCGATCGTGAACCGCGGCGAGCCCGCCGTGCGCGCCATCCACGCGGTGCGCGAGCTCGAGCACGAGGATCCCCGGGGCCGGGTGACGATCGCGCTGCACACCGAGGCGGAGCGCAGCGCCATGTTCGTGCGCGAAGCCGACGAGGCGGTGCGGATCGGCCCTGGCGCCGGCGAGCCGCCGACCGGGGCGGACCCCTACCTCGACTACACCGAGCTCGAGCGGGCGCTGACCGCAAGCGGCGCCGACGCCGCCTGGGTCGGCTGGGGCTTCGTGGCCGAGCACCCCGAGTTCGCCGATCTGTGCGAGCGGCTCGACCTCACCTTCGTCGGCCCGCCCGCGGCGGTGATGCGCCGGCTCGGCGACAAGATCGAGGCCAAGCGGCTGGCCGAGCAGGCCGGCGTGCCGGTGGCGCCGTGGAGCGGTGGCCCGGTGAAGGACCCCGACGAGGCACGCGAGGCCGCGCAGCGGATCGGGTTCCCGCTGGTGGTCAAGGCCGCCTCCGGCGGCGGCGGTCGCGGCATCCGCGTGGTCCGCGCCGCCGAGGAGCTCGACCAGGCGCTGGCCCGCGCTCGCGATGAGGCCGGCCGCGCCTTCGGCGACCCAAGGGTGTTCCTCGAGCGGGTGGTCACCGACGCCCACCACGTCGAGGTCCAGGTGCTCGCCGACGACCACGGCACGGTCTGGTCGGTGGGGGTGCGCGACTGCTCGACGCAGCGACGCAACCAGAAGGTGCTGGAGGAGTCGGGCTCGCCGGCCCTGTCCGACGCGCGGCTCGCCGAGCTGCGCCGGGCCGCCGCCGACCTGGCGCGCGCCGCGGCGTACCGCGGCGCGGGGACCGTGGAGTTCCTCTACCGCCCCGAGGAGGACCTGCTGTCGTTCCTCGAGGTCAACACCCGGCTGCAGGTCGAGCACCCGGTCACCGAGCTCGTCACCGGGCTGGACCTGGTCAAGCTGCAGCTGCACCTGGCGGGTGGCGGTCGCCTCGAGGGCGAGCCTCCCGAGCCGCGGGGCCACGCCATCGAGGCGCGCCTCAACGCCGAGGACCCCGAGCGCGGCTTCGCGCCGGCGCCGGGTGCCATCGAGCTGCTGACGCTGCCCGCCGGGCCGGGGGTGCGCGTCGACCGCGGCGTCGCCGAGGGCGACGTGATCCCCGCCGCGTACGACTCGATGATCGCGAAGGTGCTGGCGTGGGGCCGCGACCGGCCCGAGGCCCTGGCCCGGCTGGGGCGAGCGCTGTCGCAGACGACGGTGCTGGTGCGCGGGGGCACCACCAACCGCGCGTTCCTGCTGGGGCTGCTGACCCACCCGCGCGTGGTGGAGGGCACCGTCGACACGGGCTGGCTCGACCGCGAGGGGGCAGCAGCGGTCAACCAGCCCACCAGCCGCCCCGACGTGGCGCTGGTGGCCGCGGCCATCGAGTCCTTCGAGGGGCTGGCCGAGGGGGAGCGCGCCCGCTTCTACACCACCGCCGCGCGAGGTCGGCCCGAGACCACCACCGCCACCGGACGTGACATCGATCTGCGCCACGGCGCGAGCAACTACCGGCTGACGGTGTCCCAGACGGGGCCGCGCCGCTACCGCGTGGACGACGGCAGCGACGTCGCGACCATCGACGTGGAGCGGCTGCGTCGCTTCGAGCGCCGCCTGACCGTGGGCACCGAGCGGTTCCGGGTGGCCTCCATCACGCACGGGGCGGAGCGGCTGATCGAGGTCGACGGCGTTCCCCACCGGGTCTCCCAGGACGATGCAGGGATCGTGCGCACGCCCGGCCCGGGCCTGCTGGTGTCGGTGACCGTCGAGGAGGGCGACGAGGTCGAGGCCGGCAGCGCCGTGGCGGTGCTGGAGAGCATGAAGATGGAGACCGCGCTCAGCGCGCCGTTCTCCGGGCGCGTGCGCGAGGTCATGGCCGCCACCAACCTCCAGCTCGAGGCGGGCACCCCGGTGGTGCGCCTCGAGCCGAGCGACCGCGAGGAGGCCGCCGAGGACGCCGGGGAGGCCACCGCTGACCTGTCGCTGCTGGCCAAGGCGACCCGCAACGCCCAGGAGCCCGAGCCGGTGCGACGCGCCCGCGCCGACCTCGACGCGCTGCAGCGGATGATCCTCGGCTACGACCTCCCTGCCAGCGCCGCCACCGCCGTGCTGGACGACCTGGAGCGCACCGCTCGCCCCGAGGACGGCGACGTCCCCGAGATCCTCGACGCCGAGGTGGCGATCCTGGCGCTGTTCGGCGACCTCGCCTCCCTGTCGCGCAACCGGCGCCTGGGCGATGAGGAGGACCGCGCCGAGGATCGCGCCGCCCGCGAGCACCTCCACGAGTTCCTGCGCTCGCCGGAGATGGAGGCCGAGCGCCTGCCGCAGGCGTTTCGCACGAAGCTGCTGCGCGCCCTCGCCCACTACGGCGTCCACGACCTCGAGCGCACGCCGGCGCTGGAGGAGGCGCTGTACCGCATCCACCTGGCGCAGCAGCGCAGCGCCGATCACCTGCCGATCATCCTGGGACTGCTCGAGCGTCGCCTGCGCGCCGGCTGCGCGCCACCCGACGGGCGCGGCCGGGAGCTGCGCCGGACCCTCGACCGCCTGATCCGCGCCACCCAGGTGCGCCATCCCGCGGTCGGCGACCTCGCCCGCCGAGCGCGGCACCGCTGCTTCGAGCAGCCGCGCCTGGAGCGCGACCGTGAGGAGGCCCACCGCCGGGCCCGCGAGCACCTGGACGCGCTGTCGACAGCGCCTGACGCGCCCGACCGGGAGGCGCGCATCGAGGCGATGATCGCCACGCCGCAGCCGCTGCTGCCGCTGCTGGGCGAGACGCTGGATCAGGGCGGCGACGCGACGCTCATGCTCGAGGTGCTCACCCGGCGCTACTACCGTGCGCGGGCGCTGCACGAGGTGCGCCCGGTCACCCACCGCGGGCATCGCGCGGTGGTGGCCGACGTGACCGATCGCCGCGGCCGCGGGCTCGTCGCGGCGCTGGCGGTCACGCATGACGCCCTCGACGAGGCGCTGCTGGCCGCTCACGAGCTCACCCGCGACGAGCCCGAGCCCCTGCCCGGCCTGGCGGTGCTCGACCTCTACCTCACCTGGCCCGACGCGCCCGAGGACGCCGACGCACTGGCCGACGCGGTCGCGCCGAGCCTGGCGGAGCTGCCGGCCGACACGCGGCTGCGGCGGGTCACCGTCTCGGTGCTGGGCAGCGCACCGGGGCACGCCGCGCGCCACCTCACGTTCCGCCGCGACGACGGCGGCGCCTTCTCCGAGCGCACCCACCTGCGCGACATCCACCCGCTCATCGCCGGACGTCTGAACCTGTGGCGGTTCGAGCACTTCGAGCTCACGCGTCTGCCCTCCACCGAGGAGGTGTACCTGTTCCGCTGCCTCGCCCGCGAGAACCGCGACGACGAGCGGCTCGTGGCGATGGCCGAGGTGCGCGACCTCCCCCCGGTGCGCGACGACGAGGGCCGCATCACGAGCCTGCCCGAGATCGAGCGCATCTTCGCCGCCTGCATCGCGGATCTGCGCCAGGCCCGCGCCGCCTACCCGGAGCGGCGCCGCCCCGACTGGAACCGGGTGGTCCTCTACGTGCTGCCGCCGGTCGACGTGCCGGTGGCCGACCTCGACCCGGTCATCCGCAGCCTGGCGCCGATGACCGAGGACCTCGGCCTCGAGCAGGTGCTGGTCCAGGCGCAGCTGGCCGGCGCCGACGGCGAGCTGCGCGAGGTGGTCGCGCGGCTCTCGCGCCCGCCCGGGCAGCGCCTGACCCTGCGCATCACCGACCCACCGCAGGAGCCCCTCCAGCCGCTCGACGCGCTGACCCAGAAGGTGCTGCGCGCCCGGCGCCGCGGCACGCTGCACCCCGCCGAGCTCGCGCCGCTGCTGACCCGCCGCCCCGACACCGCCCCGGAGGCCGCCCCCGAGGGCTCCTTCACCGAGCTCGACCTCGACGCCGACGGCCGGCTCGCGCCGGTGGACCGCCCACCGGGTCACAACACCGCCGGCCTCGTGGTGGGCACGGTGTCCACCCCTACCGACCGTCACCCCGAGGGCATGCAGCGCGTCGCCGTCCTCAGCGACCCCACCCGTGGCCTCGGGTCGGTGGCGGAGGCCGAGTGCCGACGCATCGTCGCCGCGCTCGACCTCGCCGAGCAGCGGGGCCTGCCGGTGGAGTGGTTCGCGGTGTCCTCGGGAGCGCGCATCGCCATGGACTCGGGCACCGAGAACATGGACTGGGTGGCGGCGGTGCTGCGGCGCATCGTGACCTTCACCCAGGCCGGCGGCGAGATCAACGTCGTGGTGACCGGCATCAACGTCGGTGCGCAGCCGTACTGGAACGCCGAGGCCACGATGCTGATGCACACCCGCGGCACGCTGATCATGACCCCGGCCAGCGCGATGGTGCTGACCGGCAAGCAGGCCCTGGACTACTCCGGCGGGGTCTCGGCGGAGGACAACTTCGGCATCGGCGGCTACGACCGGGTCATGGGGCCCAACGGGCAGGCGCAGCACTGGGCACCCGACATCCACGGGGCGCTGGAGACCCTGTTCGCCCACTACGACCACGCCTACGTCGCGCCCGGCGAGCGCTTCCCGCGGCTGACGGCCACCACCGACCCCGCCGACCGCGACGTGCGCAGCTACCCCCACGCCGCCGACGATGCGGAGTTCGACCGGGTCGGCGAGATCCTCTCGCCCGAGACCAACCCGGACCGCAAGAAGCCCTTCGACATCCGCGCGGTCCTGCACGCGGTGCGCGACCAGGACCACCAGCCGCTGGAGCGCTGGTCGGGCATGGCCGATGCCGACACCGCAGTGGCGCTCGACGCCCACCTCGGCGGCCGTCCGGTGACGCTGCTGGGCTTCGAGTCGCGCCCGCTGGCCCGTCGCGGCCTGCTGCCGGCCGACGGCCCCGACCAGTGGACCGCCGGCACCCTGTTCCCGCAGTCGTCGAAGAAGACGGCGCGGGCCATCAACGCCGCCAGCGGCGTGCGCCCGGTGGTGGTGCTGGCCAACCTGTCGGGCTTCGACGGGTCACCCGAGTCGCTGCGCGAGCTGCAGCTCGAGTACGGCGCCGAGATCGGTCGGGCCGTGGTCAACTTCGACGGCCCGATCGTGTTCTGCGTGATCTCCCGCTACCACGGCGGGGCGTTCGTGGTGTTCTCCGGGGCGCTCAACGAGGGGTTGGAGGTCGCCGCGGTCGAGGGCTCCCACGCCTCGGTGATCGGCGGGTCGCCGGCGGCGGCGGTGGTCTTCTCCGGCGAGGTGCGAGCCCGCACCGAGCGCGACCCCCGCGTGCGCGAGCTGGAGGAGCGCCGGGCGAGCGCCGACGAGGTCGAGGCCGCCCAGGCGCGCGCCGAGCTCGACGCGCTGCGCCCGCAGGTGCGCTCGGAGAAGCTGGCCGAGGTCGCCGCCGAGTTCGACGCCGTCCACAGCGTCGAGCGCGCCCGCGAGGTCGGATCGGTCCACCAGATCATCCCGCCGGAGCGTCTGCGCCCCTACCTCGTCGAGGCGGTCGAGCGCGGGGTGGCCCGCGCCGTCCAGCGCGAGGGCCCCGGTCCGCGGCGTGCCAGCGCCAGCTGATCAGCGTGGCCACCGCGAACAGCCCGGTGACGAAGGCCCAGCCGGCGTCGTAGCTGCCGGTGAGGTCCACCAGCCAGCCGAACGCCAGCGGCGCCACCACGAAGCCCGAATAGAACGCCGTCTGGTAGACCCCCGAGGCCCAGCCGGTCTTCTCGCCGCGGACCTCGCGCACGATCCCCAGCATCGCGACGGTGTTCCAGGCCACCGCGCTCGCCCCGTAGGCCACCACGCCGACCCACAGCAGCGCTCGCGGGCCGACGGTGGCCGACCAGATGATGGCCTGGGAGACCACCGCGGCGGCTGCCAGCGCCACCAGCGGTGCGGTGACGGTGCGCAGCGACTCGGCGATGCGGCCCCACAGCACGCGCGAGACGACCCCGACCAACCCGATCACCGCGGCCGCGAGGCCCGCGACGTCCTCGGGATAGCCCAGGGCCTCGACGCTGTAGAGGACCACGAACGCGCCGACGGCGGCCAGCGCGCCGCCCATCAGCAGCGCGTAGGCGGCGAGCCAGCGCCCGAACCGACGCTCGGCCGGGGTCGGTGCGACAGCGGAGCGCTGGCTGCGCTGCACGCTCGTGATCGGATCGGGCGGCACGACCGCCACGGTGGCCGCGATGCCTGCCAGCAGCGCGATGGCTGCCACGACCAGGGCGCCGCGCCAGCCCAGCGCCAGCGCCAGGCTCGGCAGCGCGAGGCCTGCCAGCAGCGAGCCCATCTGCACGCCCGACTGCTTCACGCCCATCACGACCCCGCGCTGGCCGGACGCGAGGTGGTCGGCGATCAGCGCGTTGGTCACCGGGTTGGTGGTCGCAGTGGCCAGGCCGCCGACTGCCACCGCGGTGACCAGCACCGGGTACGAGGGCGAGGCCGACACGCCGAGCACCCCGAGGCCGGCGACCGCGAACAGCCCCAGCAGCAGCCGTCGCCCGCCGAGGCGGTCGACCAGCGGACCGGCGATCGGCGAGCCCAGCGCGCCGACGCCGAACAGCACGCTGGTCAGCAGGCCGATCTGGGTGCGGGACAGCGCGAGGTCGGCGGCGAGGAACGGGGCGAGCACACCGATCGCGAACTGCAGGAAGGTCGCCGCGGTGGTGGCCCACAGCAGCGTCGCCGCGAAGCCGGCGCGCCAGCCGCGGCCGGGTGGCCGCATCACGCGAGGAGCGCCTCCAGGCCCACGGTGAGCCCCTCGCGGCTGGGGATGCGCCGCACGGCCAGCAGCACCCCTGGCATGAAGGCCGAGCGGTCGAGGGTGTCGTGACGCACCGTCAGCGTCTGCCCGGTGGTGCCGAACACCACCTCCTGGTGGGCCAGCATCCCGGGCAGGCGCACGCTGTGGATGGGCACGCCCTCGACCACGCGTCCGCGTGCGGGCTCCTCGGCGGGGCCGGGCACCTCGGGCGCGTCGGGGCGCTGCTCGGCGATGAGGGCTGCGGTGCGCGCGGCGGTGCCGCTGGGCGCATCCACCTTGGCGGGATGGTGCAGCTCGGTGATCTCCACATCGGGCAGGTGGCGTGCCAGGTCCGCGGCGGTGCGCATGAGCAGCACCGCGCCCAGCGAGAAGTTCGGCGCCACCAGGCAGCTGGCGGGCCCGGTGCGCGCCTCGAGCTCGGCGAGGTCCTCGTCGGTGAGGCCGGTGGCGCCCACCACGACGTGGACGCCGTGCTCCAGCAACCACGCGGTGTTGCCCTTGACGGTCGCCGGCGTGGTGAACTCCACGGCCACGTCGGCGCCGGCGTCGAGCACGGCCTCCAGCGAGTCGGTGGCCTCCACCCGGGCGACGAGCTCGAGATCGTCGGCCTCCTCGATCGCGCGGCACGTGACCGTGCCCATGCGACCGTCCGCGCCCAGCACCGCTACTCGCAGCACAGCTCCTCCTGTCAGGCCGCGCACCAGCGGGCCAGCTCGTCTGCCGCGTCCTCCTCGACCGGGCCGACGACCGCCAAGGTGTAGGGGCCGCCGAGCACCGCGTCAGCGGCCGCAGCGATCGCGTCCTCATCGACGGCGTCGATCAGGCCGAGGATCTCGTCCAGGGTCCGGTAGGGCTGCCCGCCGAGCAGCGCTCGGCCCAGGCGCGCCATGCGGCTGCCGGTGTCCTCCAGCCCCATGACCACCCCGCCGGCGAGGCTCGCCTTGGCGCGCGCCAGCTCGTCAGGGGTCAGCCCGTCGCGCCGCAGCGCGTCGAGCTCGCCGCGCAGCGCCGACAGCAGCTCGTCGAGGCGTCCAGGGGAGGTGGCGGCGTACACGTCGAAGATGCCCACGTCGCGATGCTGCTGCTGCTCGCTTGCCACGGCGTAGGCAAGCCCGCGGCGCTCGCGGACCTCCTGGAACAGCCGGCTGGCCATGCTGCCGCCGAGGGCGACGTCGACCACCGCAGCGGCCCAGCGACGCTCGTCGTGGCGGGGCAGCCCCGGGCCGCCCAGCACCACGTGGGCCTGCTCGATCGGCTTGGGCTGCACCACCACGCGCCGATCGCCGACGCGGTCCGGGGCGCGGCGCGGGTGGGGGTGGCCGGCGACCGGCTGGGGCTCCACGCCCTCCAGGGCGCGGGCGACCGCCTCGACGATGCGGTCGTGCTCGAGGTTGCCGGCGGCGGACACGACCACGTTGCCGGGGACGTACTGGCGGTGGTACCAGTCGGCGATCGCCTCGTTCGAGACGGCCTCGACCGTCTCGAACGAGCCGAGCACCTCCCGACCCAGCGGATGCCCGTCGAAGTGGGCGGCGCACCACAGCGAGTGGCACAGCTCGTCGGGGGTGTCCTCGTGCAGCCGCAGCTCCTCGAGCACCACCTGCCGCTCCGCCTCGACGTCGTCGGGAGCGCAGCGGGCGTTGCGGATCATGTCGCCGAGCACCGCGATCGCGTCCTCGACGTGCCGGTCGAGCACGCGCGCCAGGAAGCAGGTGTGCTCCTTGGTGGTGAAGGCGTTGCTGTCCCCGCCGATGGCGTCGAACGCCTCGGCGATGTCGCGGGCGCTGCGGTGCGCGGTCCCCTTGAACAGCAGGTGCTCCAGGAAGTGGGTCGCGCCGGCGAGCGCGGGATCCTCGTCCCGCGAGCCGACGTCGACCCACCAGCCCACCGACACCGAGCGCACGTGGGGCATGTGCTCGGTGGCCACGCGAGTGCCGCAGGGCAGCGTGGTGACGTGCACGCCCTCGGCGAGGGTGCGCGTCTCACCGACTGCCTGCGGCACGGGCGCCGGGTCGCTCACGAGCGCCGCCGACGACGGCGACCGCCGCCTCCCTCGTCGTCGCCGCCCTCACGGCGCCGGGACCGCTGCTCGCCGCCCTCGTCACCGCCGCGACGGCGCGAACGGGTGCGGCTGCGGCCTCCGCCGTCGCCGGCGTCCTCGCCCTCACCACCGGAGGCCTGCGCCTCCTGCGCCTCGGGCTCGGGGCCGGTGGAGGCCACCACGGCCGGCTCGGGCTCGGACTCGGGGCCGCCGCCCGCAGCCTTCTCGGGCTCGGCGAGGACCAGCGAGAACTTGCCGTCGCCGCGGACCTCGGCGACCTCGACCCACAGCTTGTCGCCGACGCTGACGGCCTCGTCGGCGTGGGACAAGCGCTGGCCACCCGGCTTGGGCAGCTTCGAGATGTGCAGCAGCCCGTCCGAGCCGGGGGTGAGCGAGACGAACGAGCCGAAGTCCGCGTTCTTGACCACGGTGCCGTAGTAGCGCTCGCCCTCCTGGGGCACCACGGGGTTGGCGATGGCGCGCACCCGGTCGAGCGCGGCCTGGGCGGCGATGCCGTCGGCGGAGTAGATCTGGACCACGCCGCGGCCCTCGACGTCCTCCACCGAGATGTCGGCGCCGGTCTCGTCCTGGATCTCGTTGATGATCTTGCCCTTGGGGCCGATCACCTCGCCGACCTTCTCCAGCGGGATGTACTCGGTCAGCACGCGCGGCGCGTTGGGGTTCATCTCGGGGCGCGGCTCGGCGATCGCCTCGGCCATCACGTCGAGCACCTCGAGGCGGGCGTCGCGCGCCTGGGCGAGCGCCCCCCGCAGGATGTCAGCGGAGATGCCGGCGAGCTTGGTGTCGAGCTGCAGCGCGGTGACGAACTCGCGCGTGCCGGCCACCTTGAAGTCCATGTCGCCGAAGGCGTCCTCGGCGCCGAGGATGTCGGTGAGGGTCTGCAGCTTGCCGTCCTGGCTCACCAGGCCCATGGCGATCCCAGCCACCGGGGCGTAGATCGGCACGCCGGCGTCCATCAGCGACAACGTGGAGGCGCACACGCTGGCCATCGACGTGGAGCCGTTGGAGCTCATGACCTCGCTGACCAGGCGTAGCGCGTAGGGGAAGTCCTCCTTGGGGGGGACCACCGCGGCCACCGCGCGCTCGGCGAGGGCGCCGTGGCCGATCTCGCGGCGCTTGGGGCCGCGCATGAAGCCGGCCTCGCCGGTCGAGAACGGCGGGAAGTTGTAGTGGTGGATGTAGCGCTTCTCGGTGTGGGGGTCCACGGTGTCCAGCCGCTGCGCCTCGCGCGTCATGCCGAGGGTGAGGATGTTGAGCACCTGCGTCTCGCCTCGGCTGAACAGCCCGGTGCCGTGCATCCGCGGGACGACGCCGACCTCGGCCGACAGCGGTCGGATGTCGCGCGGGCCGCGCCCGTCGATGCGCACGCCCTCGTGGACGATGCGCTTGCGCACCGTGGTCTTCTCCAGCGACTTGAAGGCGTTCTTGGCCTGGCCCTCGAGCTGGTCGTCGGTGACCTCGACGGCGCTGGCCTCCTCGTCGTCAAACACCGCGTCGATCGCGGCGTCGCGCAGCGCGTCGATCTTGGACTCGCGCGCGGCCTTGTCGAGCTGGTCGTCCCCGACGATGGCGGCGAGCTCGTCGGCGGCGCGGCGCTCCACGGCGGCGTAGACGCGCTCGTCGTAGTCGGGATAGATCGGGAAGGACTTCTCCGAGGTCACCCCGACCTGGTCGACGAGCTCGCGCTGGGCGTCGCAGAGCTGGCGCAGCAGCGGCTTGGCCTCGTCGAGGGCGTCGGCGAGGACCTCCTCGGTGGGCGTCACGCCGCCGGTGTCGGCTGCCACCACGGCGTTCTCGGTGGCCTCGGCCTCCACCATGAGCACGTCGATCTCACCGGTGTCGTCGTTGAGGCGACCGGCGACGACGAGGTCGAACACCGCGTCGGAGGCGAGGTAGGAGAACGTCGGGAACGGCGTCCAGCGCCCGTCGCGGTCCATGGCCATGCGCAGCCCGGCGACCGGCCCGTCGAAGGGCAGGCCCGACAGCATCGTGGCCAGCGAGGCGCCGTTGATCGCAGCGACGTCGGGCGCGTTCTCCTGATCGGCCGACAGCGTCATGACCACGACCTGCACCTCGTTGCGCAGGCGCTCGTCGAACGTCGGGCGCAGCGGGCGGTCCACCAGGCGGCAGGTGAGGATCGCGTTCTCGCTGGGACGGCCCTCGCGCTTGAAGAAGCTGCCGGGGATGCGCCCGGCGGCGTACATCTTCTCCTCGTAGTCCACCGTCAGCGGGAAGAAGTCGAGGTGCTCCTTCGGCTTGCTCGAGGCGGTGGTGGTGACGTTGAGCACCGTCTCGCCGATGCGGACCACGGCGGCTCCATCGGCGAGGCCGGCGAGCTTGCCGGTCTCGAAGGTGATGTCGGTGTCGCCGACGCGGGTGTGTGTCTCGTGCGTGCCGAGCGTGCCCATGGGTGCGCTCGCCTCCTTCTGGTCGGGGTCAGCCGGGTGCCGGCCGCGCGGGGCAGCCGGTCTCGCCGGTGACCGGGACGAGGCGGCGACGCCGGGACGGCAGCCAGTTCCCAGTGGTCGCGGCTGCGCGCGGCGGTGCGCAGCGCCCGCCGGGGCCGCACCGGGGTGCAGCCGCGGCCACTGACAACTGACGGTCCATCGACGTCGGCTCCTCGCAGGCCACCGGGGTGTGCGGTCGGGCTCTCGCGTGCGGGTGGGCCCCGAACGTGACGACGCCGAGCCCCAGGGCTCGGCGTGGTCAGTCAGCGGCGGATGCCCAGGCGACCGATGAGGTCGCGGTAGCGCCCGACATCGGTGCGCTGGAGATAGTCCAGCAGGCGTCGGCGCTGCCCGACGAGCATGAGCAGCCCACGTCGCGAGTGGTGGTCCTTCTTGTGGGTCTTGAGGTGCTCGGTGAGGTGCTCGATGCGCTTGGTCAGCAGCGCGATCTGGACCTCCGGCGAGCCGGTGTCACCGGGCTCGCGCTGGAACTCCTCGATGATCTGCTGCTTGTTCTCCAGCACGGCTTTGGCCACGTGTCCGTCTCCTTGTCGATCGTCTCCCGCCGGGTGGATGCGCACCATCGGGGATCGGCCAGCTCTCGGGGAGCATCGATCCTCCTCGCGGCCACGAGGCCGCGGCACCCGCACACGGGCACGACTGCATGCCGCCGGTCGAGCGGCTGGGGCGAGTCTGCCACGCCGCGGGGAGCGGGACAACGCCGCTCGCCTCGCCCTGTCGGCGGGCGTGCGGCCGGACGGGCTCACCGTCCTCGCCGGTGCCACGGCACCGCGCCGCCCTCGCGCGCCGCCGCCAGGCGCCGCACCCCGGCCACGACGTCGTCCTCGCCGAGCAGCACGTGGTCGGCGGCCGGGCCCAGCGGGACGTAGCTGTCGACGCTGCGCACCGACCCGACCGGACGGTGGGCGGCCACGCGGTGCTCGGCGAGGTCGCCGAGCACCGCATCGGCGATGCCGCCGCCGGTGGCGCGAGCCTCGTCGGCGACCAGCACCGCGCCACAGGCACGCGCGTGCGCGCGCAGCGCCGCCAGCGGCAGCGGAGCCAGCCAGCGCACGTCGAGCACGCGCACCGCCAGGCCGTCCTGCTCGGCCAGGCGCCTCGCGGCCCGCAGGGCAAGCGGCACGCCGTTGCCGTAGGTGACCACCAGCACGTCGCGGGCCGAGGCGTGCCACACGCCGACCTCGCCGGGCAGCAGGGCCGTGCCGGTGGGCGGGTGATCGCACAGCCAGCCCTCATCGCCCTCGACGTGCAGGTCGCGTGCGTGGTACAGGGCGATCGGCTCGAGGAAGGCCACGACCCGCCCGTGCGCCGCCGCCAGCCCGAGGCAGCCGCGCAGCATCCGCGCCGCGTCGTCGCCGCGCGCCGGGCACGCCACCACCAGGCCCGGGATGTCACGCAGAGCGCCCACGCTGTTGTCGTTGTGGAAGTGGCCGCCGAACCCCCGCTGGTAGGCCAGGCCGGGCAGGCGCACCACCATCGGGTTGCGGAAGGCGCCCGAGGAGAAGTACGCCTGCGAGCAGGCCTCGCCACGCAGCTGGTCCAGCGCGTTGTGGACGTAGGCGAGGTACTGGATCTCGGCCACCGGCAGCAGGCCCATCAGCCCGGCGCCCTGGGCGAGGCCGAGGATCGTGGTCTCGTCCAGCAGCGTGTCGAACACGCGCTGGCTGCCGAAGGTGCGCTGCAGCCCGCGGGTCACCCCGTAGACCCCGCCCTTGGCGCCGACGTCCTCGCCGAACACCAGCAGCTCGCGGCGGCGCGCCAGCTCGTCGGTGAGCGTGGCGTTGAGGTGTGCCGCCAGCGTGCGCTGACCCGGCGCGGTGGCCTCCTCGGGCACGCGGCCGCCGAACGCACGACGCCGCTGCTCGGGCTCGGGATGGCCGCTGGCCTCGGCACGCACGTGGCGATCCGCCAGCGGCGTGGCCAGCGGCGCGACCACGGCCGCGGCGCTGTCCAGCGCCGGCTCCTCGGCGACCGCGTCGGCGAGGCGGGCCACCTGCTCGCGCGTGCCCTCCACGACCTCCTGCAGCTCCCTGGGCGTGGCCGCACCCGCGTCGATCAGGGCTCGCGCGAGCTCCAGCAGCGGATCGGCGGCCCGGTCGGCGGCGATCGCCTCGCGGGTGCGGTAGGCCTGCTCGACATCGCTGCCGGCGTGCCCCCACAGGCGCACCACGTCCAGGTGCAGCAGCACCGGTGCGCGCGCTGTGCGGCAGGTCTCCACCGCGTGCGCGATCGCATCCCAGGCCTCGGACACCGCGCCGGTCGCGCGGATGTAGCGCAGGTGCGGCCACGACCCGAGCGTCTCGGCCACCCAGCGGGCAGGCGTGTCCACGCTGATGCCCAGACCGTTGTCCTCGCACACCCACAGCACCGGCGCCGGCGCGCCGCGCCGCGCGGCATAGCGGGCGGCGTTGATGCCCGCCAGCGCGGTGGCGTGGTTGGCCGAGGCGTCCCCGAACGAGCAGCACACGATGCTGTCCTCGGGCACCGGCAGCTCCACCCCGAGGCGGCGGGCGCGCTCGATCGCGAACGCCGTGCCGGTGGCCTTGGGCAGGTGGCTGGCGATCGTCGAGGTCTGGGGCGGGATCCACCGCTCGGCGCTGCCCCACACCTTGTGGCGTCCCTGGGCGATGGGGTCGCGGGCGCTGGCCACCAGCGAGCGCAGCACGTCGGCCAGCACCTGCTCGCGGTCGTCGCCGGCGCGGCGGTGCCGCGCCAGCACGAACCCCCCGGAGCGGTAGTGCAGCAGCGCCGGGTCCGTGGCCCGCAGCTGCGCTCCCAGCAGCGCGTTGCGCTCGTGGCCGGCGCTGGGGATCGTGTACCAGCCCACCCCGCGAGCCTTCAGGTCGCGCGCGGCCACATCGAGCTGGCGCGAGGCGACCATGTCAGCGAAGGCCTCACGAGCCGAGGCAGCGGTCAGCCCCGACCCGGGCGCCAGCGGCGCGGTGGGCGCAAGCTGCGCCTGCGGCGCTGCCGCGTCGGCGAGCAGCGCGTCCAGGCCCGCCTCGGTGACCGCGGCAGGGTCACCAGACCCCGTGCTCGCGCTCGACCCGGCGGAGCCCACCCGATCAGCCCGCCTCGGGCAGCCCCAGGTGGCGCCGCGCCGCAGCGATGTCGCGGTGCATCTGCGCCACGAGCGCCTCGGGGCCCTCGTAGCTCTGCTCGTCGCGCAAGCGGGCGCGGACGTCCACGGTGAGCTCGCAGCCGTACAGGTCCTCATCGAAGTCCAGCAGGTGCGGCTCGACGCGCAGCTGCTGACCCCCGAACGTCGGGTTGACGCCGACGTTGGTCACCGCGGGCACCGAGCGGCCATCGGGCACGTGCGCGTGCCCCGCGTACACCCCGCGGGCCGGCACCACCAGCCGTGGATCCAGCGACAGGTTCGCGGTGGGGAAGCCGAGCTCGTGACCGCGCCGATCCCCACGGACCACGAGCCCGTCGAGGGCGAACGGGCGCCCCAGCAGGTCGGCGGCCTCGGCCACCGCGCCACGCTCCACGCGCTGGCGGATCTCGGTCGAGGACACCACCAGACCCTCCCAGGTGGTCAGCGGGACGCTCTCGGCGGCGAACCCTCGACGCGCACCGATCTCGGTGAGCGTCGTCACGTCACCCGCCGCGCGATGGCCGAACCGGAAGTTCTCGCCGACCACGACCGCCCGCGGGCGCAGGCGGTCGCCGAGCACGCGCTCCACGAACCCCTCGGGATCCAGGTGCCGCAGCTCGTCGTCGAAGGGGATCATCACCACTAGATCGACCCCGGTGGCCGCCAGCGTCTCGGCGCGCCGGCGAGTGCTCTGCAGCAGCGGCGGCTGGCTGCCCGGCTTGACGACCTCCATCGGATGGCGGTCGAAGGTGACGACCGCGCTGCGCACCCCCTGCGCGCGGGCCAGAGCCAGCGCCCGGTCGATGATGGCCCGGTGGCCGCGGTGGACCCCGTCGAAGAAGCCGATCGTCACGACGCTGTCGGCCATGGTCACCGCCGCGACGTCGGTGGCGATCGCACCCGCCGGGCGAGGCTCGCCTGCAGCATCGCGTGCCGAGTCGCTCATCGCGTCTCCTCGCTCGTGCCGTCGGCCGGCGCGAGCACCATGCGGGGTCGCGCCACCGAGCCGTCGTCCTCCAGCATCGCCAGCAGCCGGCCGTCGCCGTCCACCGCTGCCACGGTGCCCTCGTGACCGGTGTGCGGCAGGGTCTTGCCATGGCCGACCGCCACGGCACCCTGCGCATCCACCGCCACCGAGGGGAAGTCGGCCACCGCGTCGGCAGGGTCCAGCAGCGCCGAGGACAGCGCCCCCTCGGCCGCGAGCTCCTCGATCTGCTCCAGGGTCCAGGCGTCATCGACGCTGAAGCGCCCCGAGCCCAGGCGCCGCAGCTGCGACAGGTGCCCGCCCACGCCGAGGCGCTCGCCGAGGTCGGCAGCCAGCGAGCGCACGTAGGTGCCCGCCGAGCACGTCACCAGCAGCGACGCCGAGGCCGTCGGCCCCGGCACGAAGTCCTCCACGATGAGGTCGTGGACGGTGACCTCACGCGCCTCGCGCTCGACCTCCTCACCGCGCCGGGCGCGCTCGTGCAAGCGCTCGCCGTCCACGCGCACCGCCGAGACCATCGGCGGCACCTGGGCGATCGTGCCCGTCAGCTCCTTGGCCGCTTCGCACAGCCACTCCTCGGTGACCGCGCTGGCATCGACCTCCGCCAGCACCGCACCGCTCGCGTCCAGGGTGTCGGTCCGCCGCCCCAGGGCCACCGTCGCCTCGTAGGTCTTGCGGGAGGCCTGCAGGTAGGGCACCAGCCGGGTGGAGCGCCCCACCAGCACCAGCAGCAGACCGGTCGCGTCCGGGTCGAGCGTGCCCGCGTGTCCCACCTTGCGGCGCCGCTTGCCGCGACGCGGACCGCCCACCGCCCGACGCACCCGCGCCACCACATCGTGTGAGGTCATGCCCGCCGGCTTGTCGATGCACAGCACGCCCTCCACGTCTCACCTCCGGATCGTCGACGTGACGCGCGACCCCGCAGCCTCGGCCACCGCCTCGGCGACCCGCTCCACGACGCCCTCCACGTCATCGTGCGCGGTGAAGCCGGCCGCCTGGTCGTGACCCCCACCTCCGAAGCTCGCCGCGACCGAGCGGACCTCGACCCCGTTGATGCTGCGCAGGCTGCACTTCAGCTCACCGGAGCGGCGCCGCTTCAACAGCAGCGCGCAGTCGGCCTCCGACACGGTCCGCAGATGATCGACCAGGCCATCGGTCTCCCCGAAGGCCAGGCCCGCCGCGTCCAGCTGCTCCTCGTCGACCACCGACCACACCAGGCCGCGGGGATCCAGCCGCGCGTCGGCAAGGACCGCACCCAGCAGGGTCAGCTCGCTGAACCGCTGCTCGGCGAACAGCAGCCGGGTCAGCCCGACGACGTCCACGTCCGCAGCCACCAGCTCCGCGCCCAACCGCATCGCCGAGGGGGTCGTGGAGCTGTGCCCGAACCGCCCCGTGTCGGTGACCAGCCCCGCATAGAGGTTCGTGGCCACCGACCCCTCCAGCGGCACGCCCAGCCGTCGCACGAGCTCGGCGACCAGCTCGGCGGTGGCCGCCGCCGTCGGATCCACGAGCAGCACGTCGCCGCGGGCGCCGCCGTCGCGGTGATGGTCGATCCACACCACCTGCCCCGCCTGATCGACCAGCGGCGCGAGCGAGCCCAGCCGATCCGGGCCCGAGCAGTCCACCACCACCAGGGTGTCGGGGACCGCCACGCGTGCGGGATCGACCACGTCCTCGGCCCCCGGCAGCGCACCGAGCCGCCGCGGCAGCGACGCCGGCCGCCCATCCACCGTGCCCACGACCACCTCCGCGGTCCCACGCCCCGCCAGGCCCACCGCCTGCGCCAGCGCCAGTGCGCTGCCCAAGGTGTCCGCATCGGGATCCATGTGGCAGGCGATGAGCAACCGCTCCCCACGCAGCGCCGCGACGGCGCGCTCCCACTCAGCTGTCGTGATCGTCATCGGGCCGTGCCTGCTCGATCAGCTCGTCGATGCGCCGTCCCTGGGCGGGGACGGGATCCTCGACGAAGTGTAGGGCGGGTGTGCGACGCAGCCGGACCTCGTCAGCGAGCAGGCGCTGCAGCCGCGGCGCCGCGCTCGCAAGCCCCTCCCCCGTCGCCGCGCGCGTCTCCTCGTCGTCGGGCAGCACCGTGTAGAACACCTCGGCTGCGGAGAGATCCGGCCGCGTGCGCACCTCGGTCACCGTGACCATGCCCAGCCGCGGGTCCTTGAGATCGGCGATGTGGATCGCCAGGACCGACTGGACCGACTGGTTCACCCTGCGCATCCGCTGGCTCATCTTCGGGTCCTACCGCTTCGCTGCTTGAGGACGCGTGCTTTGGGTCCTACCGCTTCGCTGCTTGAGGACGCGTCACTGCTCGCTGCCCACGACCTCGACCGCCACCGCGACGATCTCCAGGCGTGGATCCCGGGCCAGGCGCTGCTCCACCTGCTGGGCGACCTTGCGCGCGCCCGCCTCCGAGGAGGCCGCCACCGCGACCCCCAGCGCAGCACGCTGCCACAGGTCGTGGTGATCGACCTCGGCGACCGACACGTTCAGCTCTCGGCGCAGGTCGGCGATCGCGTGCTTGACGACCCCGCGCTTGTCCTTGAGCGACTGCGCCGCCGGCACGTGCACGTCCAGATCGACGAGCGCCGCAAGCACCGGGCTCCTCCTTCCCTGCTCGAGAGCCCCGACCGCCACGCGCATCGACCGCGCCGCGTCACCCGGGGCGAGGTGGGGCGCACCGACGTCGACGCCGCTGCAGCCCACCGCGGCGCGCCCGATCAAGCGCGCCGCGCACGGGCTAGTCCGGCTGGACCTCACGGCGCTCGTAGACCTCGATCTCGTCGCCGACCTTGACGTCGTTGAACTTGTCGAGGCCGATGCCGCACTCGTAGTTGGTGGCGACCTCGGTGGCGTCGTCCTTGAAGCGCTTCAGCGAGTCGATCTTGTCCTCGGCCACCACCACGCTGTCGCGCACCACGCGGGCGAGCGCGTTGCGGCGCACGCTGCCCTCGGTGACCAGGCAACCGGCGACCATGCCGACGCGGGGCACGCGGAAGGTCTCGCGCACCTCGGCGCGACCCAGCACATGCTCCTCGATCACCGGCGCGAGCAGGCCCTTGACGGCCCGCTCGACGTCCTCGACGGCCTGATAGATCACCGAGTACTGGCGCAGGTCCACGCCGGTGTCCTTGATGGCCTGGCGCGCGTTGGCCTCGGGTCGGACGTTGAAGCCGATGACGATGGCACCCGACGCCTCCGCGAGGCTGACGTCGTTCTCGGTGATCGCACCGACGCCCTTGTGGACGATGCGGATCTTCACCCCATCGGGGAGGTCGAGCTTGTTCATCGCATCGGCCACGGCCTCGACCGAGCCGGCCACATCGCCCTTGACGATGAGGTTCAGCGTCGCCTGCTGCCCCTCGGCGATCGCGCCGGAGAGGTCCTCCAGCGACATCGTCGGGCGCTGCTCGGCGAGCTGCCGGCGGCGCTCGCGTGCCTGCCGCTTCTCGGCGATGTCCCGGGCGTGCCGCTCGCTCTCCACCACGCGGAACTCGTCGCCGGCGTCGGGCACCTCGTCGAGCCCGAGGATCTGCACCGGCTCGGAGGGTCCCGCCTCCTTCTCGGAGTCGCCGGTGGCCGAGAACATCGCGCGGATGCGACCGTGCGCGGTGCCGGCCACGAGCGCGTCACCGACCCGCAGCGTGCCCGACTGCACCAGCACCGTCGCGGTGGGCCCGCGACCGCGGTCCAGGTGCGCCTCGATCACCGCGCCGCGCGCGTCGCGGTCGGGGTTGGCCGACAGCTCCATCACGTCGGCCTGGAGCAGGATCATCTCGAGCAGATCATCGAGGCCGTCACCGGTGATGGCCGACACGTCGACCATGGTGGTCTGGCCACCGAACTCCTCGGCCACGAGGTCGTGCTCGGTCAGCTGGGTGCGGACCCGGTTCGGGTCGGCGCCCTCGCGGTCGATCTTGTTGACCGCGACCACGATCGGCACACCTGCCGCCTTGGCGTGGTTGAGCGCCTCGACCGTCTGGGGCATGACGCCATCGTCGGCGGCCACCACGAGGATGGCCACGTCGGTCACCGACGCGCCACGCGCGCGCATCTGCGTGAACGCCTCGTGGCCCGGCGTGTCGATGAACGTGATCTGGCGGTCGCTCTTGGTGACCTGGTAGGCACCGATGTGCTGGGTGATGCCCCCGTGCTCGCCGGAGGCGACGTCGGCCTGGCGGACCGCGTCCAGCAGCTTGGTCTTGCCGTGGTCGACGTGGCCCATGACCGTGACGACCGGCGCCCGTGGGCGCAGGGCCTCGGGCGGGTCCTCCTCGTCGGACCCGAACTCGAGCTCCTCCTCGCTCACGAACGTGATCTCGGCGTCCATCTCGGCGCCGACGAGCTCGACCAGGTCCTCCGACAGCGACTGGGTGACCGTGACCATCTCGCCCATGCCGAACAGCACGCGCACGATGTCGGTCGGGTTCACGCCGAGCTTGCCGGCCAGCTCGCTGACGGTGATGCCAGGCGTGACCTCGACCGGGCCCTCGACGTGCGCCTTGACCGGGCCGGCCGGCTGCTTGCGGCCGCGCCGGCTCTTGGCCTGCTCCTCGAACTGCTCGGCGAGGGGGGGCTCGCGCTTCTTCTTGCCCTTCTTCTTGCGTCGACCCGGGCCGGCAGGCCGCTCGGGCGCGCCAGCACCACCGGGGCGCTCGCCGGAGCCCGGCCGCTGGCCCCCGGGCGCGGCAGGCTTGTCGCCGGGCGCAGCAGGGCCACGGTCCTGGGCTGGCTTGCCCTTGGCCGCAGGCTGCTCGCCGCCGGTGCGGCCGCCCTCCTCCCGGGCGGGCGCGGGACGCACGGGCGGTGGGATCTTGCGGCGCCCCGAGCCCTCGCGGGGCAGATCGGGCTCGACGCGGCGCTTGGGCTGCACCGGGGTGCCCGAGGCCGAGGGCGAGCTCGGCGGGCGGATCGGCTGGCCCGGCCGCGGTGGGGTGCCCGGACGAGGCACGCCCGGGGTGCCCTGCTCCTCGCCGCCCTCGCGCGGCGCCTGCGGCTCGCGCTCGGCGGGCTGCTGCGCCGGCTGCTGGGTGGGCTGGGGCTGCTGGGCGGGCTGGGCCGGCTGCTGCTCCGCAGGCTGGTCCTCGGGCGCAGGCCGCACGAGCCCGCGCTCGGCCATCTCGGACGCGCTGGGTCGCTGCGCCGCCGGGTCACCGCGTGGCTCTGCCGGCTCCTCGGTGCGCGCCGCGGGCTGCTGGGGCTGCGCCGGCTGCTGCGGCGCGGCCTGCTGACCCGAGCCCGCGCCGCCGTCGGGCGCCTCCTGGGACTCGCCGCCCACGCTCACCCCGCCCGACTGGCTCTGATCGGGGCGGAAGGGCTGGGCGGCCGGACGCAGGCGCGCAGGTCGCTGGGGCTGCTCCTCCTGCTCGGCTGCGGGCTGGGCGGGCTGCTCACGCTCGCGCTGCTCGCGCTGCTCCTGCTCCTCCTGCTGCTTGCGCAGGTGCGGCGGCAGGATGCGCCGAGCCTTGGCCTCGGTCGGCGGGGTCTTGATGGCCTCGAGGTCGTACTCCTCGGCCTCCCGTCGCGCGTGCTCCTCGGCTTGGCGCTGGCGCTCGGCCCGGCTGCGGCCCAGGCTCTCCCGGAACTCCGTCGCATCGGCATCGGTCACCGTGGACGAGTGCGACTTGGCCTCGATGCCCAGCTCCTCCAAGCGACGGATGACCTCCTTGTTGGGGAGGCCGGTCTCGCGGGCGAGCTCGTAGACGCGAACCTTGCTCACCTGGTCACACTCCTGGATGCGTTGGCGTGGTGTGCGGTCGTGGCACCGCCGGAGGCGGCGATGTCCTCGCGCAACGCCTCACCGTCCAGAGTGACCCTCGAAGGCCGCAGGCGCAGCGCCCGGCGCAGCGCGCGCCCCTCGCGCGCGGTGGCGGCGTCGGCGCAGGCCGGGTCGGGGCAGCACCAGGCGCCCCTGCCGGGCATCCGAGCCCGAGGGTCGACCCGCACCCGGCCCTGGTCGACGACCAGGCGCACGAGCTCGGCCCGCGGGCGCCGGGTGCGGCAGCCCACGCAGCGGCGGACGGGGACGTGGCGGGACGTGGCTGATCACTCCTGGACGGGGTCGGCGGCCCGCTCGTCGACAGGGTCGGCGGCGGCCTCGTCGAGGGGGTCGGCGGGGCGGTCGTCGCTGGCGGCATCGTCGGGCAGGGAGGGCGCGGCCGGCCCGACCGGCGCGGTGGGCTCGCGCTCGTCGGGGCCGCTGTCCTGCGGGGTCGCGGTCGCTGCGGGGTCGATCTCCACCGGGAGCTCGATCTCGCCGATGGGGTTGCCGTGCTCGTCGACCTCCCCGCGCTCGTAGGCGGCCTGCAGGGCCGCCTGCTCCTCGGCGAACTGCGTCTGGCTGCGGATGTCGACCCGCCAGCCGGTCAGGCGCGCGGCCAGGCGCGCGTTCTGGCCGTCGCGGCCGATGGCCAGCGACAGCTGGTAGTCGGGCACGACCACGAGCGCGAGCCCCTCGTCGTCGTAGAGGTAGACCTCGTCGACCTTGGCGGGGCTCAAGGCGTTGGCGACGAGCTGAGCCGGCTCGTCGGACCAGGTGATGATGTCGATCTTCTCCTGGTTGAGCTCGTCGACGATCGCGCTGACGCGCATCCCGCGGCTGCCCACGCACGAGCCGACCGGGTCCACCGCCGGATCGGTCGAGGTCACCGCGATCTTGGTGCGGTGACCGGGCTCGCGGGCGATCCCCTTGATCCGGACGGTGCCGTCATCGATCTCGGGCACCTCCATCCGGAACAGCTCCTGGACCAGGTTGGGGTGGGTCCGGCTCGCGATGATCTGGGGGCCCTTGTAGGACCGACGCACCTCGGTGATGTAGGCGCGCAGGCGCGTGCTGTGCTGGTAGCGCTCGTTGGGGACCTGCTCGGCCACCGGCAGCACCGCCTCGGCGTTGCCGAGGTCCAGCACCGTCACGCGGTTGTCGTGGACCTGCAGGGTGCCGGTGACCAGGTCGCCCTCGCGGCCCGAGTACTCGCCATAGGTCAGCTCGCGCTCGGCTTCGCGCAGGCGCTGCATCAGCACCTGCTTGGCGGTCTGGGCGACGATCCGGCCGAAGTCCCGGGGGTTGTCGACCCACTCGTTGAGGACGTTGCCGTCGTCGTCGACCTCCTGGGCCAGGACCGTGACGTCGCCGGTGTCGCGGTCGATCACCACGCGGGCGCCCTCGACGTCGTGGTTCTGCCGCTTGTAGGCGCTGGCGAGCGCGCCCTCGAGGGCCTCGACGATCGTGTCGAACTCGATGCCCTTCTCGCGCTCGATCCCCCGCAGGGCCTCGATGTCGATCGGCTTCATGGGCTCACCAGCTCCTCTTGGACAGTCGCGCGGGTCACCAGGGCAGCGTCTGGGTCGCCTTGACCAGCTCGCCGTAGGGCACGTGCACGGTCGAGCCCTCGACCTCGAGCTCGACCGCGTCGTCATGGGCGGCGCGCACGACGCCGGTCAGCTGCTCCGTTGGCTCGCCCTCGCGGGCGCGCTGCACGAGCACCTCGCGCCCGATGACGCGCGCGAACGCCTCCGGGTCGACAAGCGCCCGATCGGTCCCCGGCGAGGTGACCTCCAGGTGGTAGCTGCTGGCGAACGGGTCGTCGTCGGCGCGGTCGAGCTCGCGGGACAGCTCCTCGCTGACCCGCTGGCAGCTCTGCAGGTCCACGCCGCCGCGGCGGTCGACGATGACCCGCACGAGCCGCTGCTTGCCACCGCCCTTGACGCTGACGTCGACGAGGTCGAGGCCCGCCCGCTCCGCGATCGGAGCAGCCCGAGCCCGAAGCGCCTCTGCTTCTTCGCGGGCCATCGGTCACCTCCTCGCCACTGCGCCTCGGCATACCAAAAAAGTGGGCGTGCCCGCCCACTCGCGCCTGGTGCCGGTTCGGCTCGGTGGCCGGTCAGGTCATCCGCTGCACCGTGTTCGAGGAGCCTGTACAGGGCCCTGTGGTCGGTGGTCGGGACGCACTGCCGGCGTCGGCTGCTGTCGCGACACGCCGGGATCGGCCCGGCGGCGCCGGGCACACGGACCATAGCAGAGGGGGGCTGGGCAGGCAAGCAGACCTGCGTCGCTTGCGCCCAGGCCGCCCCAGGGTCGGTCTGGGGTCGGCGTCAGCCCTCGCCGGAGCGGCTCGCGTGCGTCACGAGCTCCAGCAGCGCGGGGTGCAGCGCCGGCGTGGCCGCGACGACGGTCTCCGAGGGGCCTAGGGCGTCTTCCCCTGTCAGGGTGGTGACCGCGGCGCCCGCCTCGGCGGCCAGCAGCGCCCCGGCCGCGATGTCCCAACGCCCCGAGCCGGTGGTGACGAAGGCGTCGGCGCGCCCGGCGGCGACGTCAGCGAGGTCGGCGGCCCCCGAGCCGGTCACGCGCAGCGACAGGACCTGCCCCGCCAGCCCGGCGGCCACCGCCTGGTCGGGTCGGCCGCGGGTCAGCGCGCCGAGCGCCACGAGCGCCTCATCGAGGGTGGCTGTGGTCCCGCACCGCAGGGGCTCGCCGTCCTGGGCCGCACCCGCGTCGCGCCCGGCGTCGTAGAGCTCGCCGGTGCTGGGCAGGTGGATCGCTGCGGCGGCGAGGCGGTCGTCGGCGTCGCAGAACGCGATCGACACCGCCCACCGGGGGCGGCCCTTGAGGAAGTTGGTCGTGCCATCCAGCGGGTCGACGTACCAGCGTCGACGGCCGCGCACCGACGCCTCGGGGACCTCCTCGCCCTCCTCGCCGACCACGACATCGCCGGGCAGCGCCGCGGCGATCCGCTCGCGGATGAGCTCCTCGGCGGCGCGGTCGGCGGCGCTGACCGGGTCGGTGCCGCCCTTCCACTCGGCGGTCACACCGCGCGCGACGTGCTCAAGCAGCACCGACCCGGCCTCGCGGGCGAGGGCGACCGCCAGCGCGCGCTCGGAGCCCGGCGTGGGCTGGGGCTCCCCGTTCGCGGCCACCGGTCAGGCCACGACGGTCGGGGCGCCCTCGCCGCGCTCGGCGCGGATCTCGTCGGCGACCTCGCGGGCGTAGCGCACCAGGGCGTCGACGATCTCGTCCTCGGGCACGGTGAAGAGCACCTCGCCGCGCCGGATGATCTGGCCCTTGCCCTTGCCGGCGGCCACGCCGAGGTCGGCTTCGCGGGCCTCGCCCGGACCGTTGACGATGCAGCCCATCACCGCGACCCGCAGCGGGACGTCGACGCCTTCGAGGCCCTGCTGGACCTCCTCGGCGAGGGTGTAGACGTCGACCTCGGCGCGGGCGCAGGAGGGGCAGCTGACCACGTCGAGGCCGCGCTCGCGCAGGTGCAGGGCCTCGAGGATGCCCACGCCGGCCTTGACCTCCTCGACGGGGTCGGCCGACAGCGACACGCGGATCGTGTCGCCGATGCCCTCGGCGAGCAGGGCCCCGATCCCCACGGCGCTCTTGATGCTGCCGGTGACCGCCGGGCCGGCCTCGGTCACGCCGAGGTGCAGGGGGTAGTCGCACGCCTGGGACAGCAGGCGGTAGGTCTGCACCATGACCCACGGGTCCGAGTGCTTGACCGAGATCTTGATGTCGCCGAAGCCGACGTCCTCGAGCAGCCGCGCCTCGTCCAGGGCGGACTCGACCATCGCCTCGGGTGTGACGCCGCCGTGCTTGTCCAGCAGCCGCTGCTCCAGCGAGCCGCCGTTGACCCCGATGCGGATCGGGACGCCGGCCTCCTTGGCCGCGTCGCCGATCACCTTGACCTTGGAGTGGTCACCGTTCTTGTGGATGTTGCCGGGGTTGATGCGGATCCCGGCCACGCCCGCCTCGATCGCCGCCATGGCGTACTTCCACTGGAAGTGGATGTCCACGATGACGGGCACGGTCGACTTCTGGGCGATCTCGGCCAGGGCGTCGGCGTCGCGCTGGCGCGGGCACGCCACCCGGACTAGGTCGACGCCCGCGGCGTTGAGCGAGGCGATCTGCTGGAGCGTGGCGTTGACGTCGTAGGTCGGCGTCGTGGTCATCGACTGGACGCTGACGGGCGCGCCGCCGCCGACCGGCACCGGTCCCACGTGGAGGCGCCGCGTCTGCCGTCGCACCGGCGGCCGGTGGTGCGGCGGGAGACCGTCGTCGGGCGGGGTGACGTGCAGCGGCAGGTTCGTGGCCAAGGCTGGCTCCGCTCGCGGGTCGCCGTCGATGGTGGTTCCCTGACAATGATGCCCAGCGCCGGTGGCGCCGCAACGCCCCCGGTCCTGGCACGGCGAGTGGACGCCGGTGGACCCCGCCTCCCCGGGGCCCTCCCCGGGGCCCTCGCCGGGCCGCCCTCGCCCTAGCCGACGATCGGCTGGACGAGGTCGGCGACGATGAGCGTGCCGGCCAGCACCAGCACCAGCGCCAGCACCGCGGCGGTCAGCGGCCAGAGCTTCGCCGGGTCGATGTAGGTCTCGCGGCCGTCGCGCCGCAGGCGGGCGCGGGCCCCCTCGATGAGGGTCACCGCGAGGTGGCCGCCGTCGAAGGGCGTCAGCGGCAGCAGGTTCAGGATCGCCAGCGCCAGGTTGAGCTGGCCCAGCAGCAGCAGCATCTGACCGCCGGCGCCCTCGCCGATGCCCAGCGCGAAGACCTGGCCAGCGCCGACGATGCTGACCGGGCCCTCCACCGCCTCCTGCGACTCGGGCGCGGTGAACCGGGCCTCCCAGTAGCCCGGGTCGAACAGGCTGCCCAGCGCGCTGAACAACAGCCCCGTCTGCGAGGGCAGCGAGTAGGAGCCGACGAACGTCTCGCCGAGGGCCTCGCCGGCCGAGTGATCCACCGTCAGGACCTCGGCGGGGGCGACCCCCAGCGGGGGGCCCTCCCAGCCCTCGACGGCGGCGGTGCGCTCCTCGCCGTCGCGGACGTAGCTGACCGCCACCTCGTCACCAGCCTCCTGGGGCAGCACGCCCTCGAGGTCCTGGAACACCTCGACGGGCTGGCCGTCCACCGCGGTGATGCGGTCGCCGTCGGCCAGCCCGGCGGCCTCGGCCTGGCTGCCCTCCTGGACCATCACCTCGTTGGTGCCCAGCGGCTCGAAGTCCTCGGTCATCGCGGGGAGCTCGGCGACGGCCAGCGCGCCCCACGTGAACAGGACCGCGAGCACGAGGTTGGTGGCCGGACCGGCGAAGATCGTGGCGAACCGGTGGTGCCGCGGCGCCCTGAAGTACAGCCGCTCCTCGGGCACGCCCTCGGGCCGGTCGTCGGCGGTCATGCCGCTGATGCGCACGAACCCGCCGAGCGGCAGCAGCTTCACGCCGTACTCGGTCTCCCCGCGCGTGGTGGACCAGACGGTCGGGCCGAAGCCCACGAAGAACTGGCGCGCGTGGATGCCGTAGCGGCGCGCGACGAGGAAGTGGCCGAGCTCGTGGATGGTGATGCACAGCAGCAGCACCACGATGAACAGGATGATGGCGATCACTGGTGGGCTCCTGATCGCGGGTCGCCGGGAGCGGGCTCCGCGGGGGCGCCGAGGCGGACGGCCTCCTCGCGGGCGATCCGGCGAGCCTCCTCCTCTGCGGCGAGCACGGTGGCCAGGTCCGTCGCACCAACCGGTGCGGCACGGTCCAGGGTACGCGCGACCACCTCGGTGATGCCGAGGAACGGCAGCCGCTCGTGGAGGAACGCCGTCACCGCCTCCTCGTTGGCGGCGTTGAACGCTGCGGGCGCGGTGCCGCCGGCGCGTCCGGCGGCGCGCGCCAGCTCGACCATGGGGAAGGTGTCGGCATCGACGGGCTCGAACGTGAGCTCTCGGGCGCGGGTCCAGTCGAGGCGGTTCGCGGCCGGCGCGAGCCGCTCGGGCCAGCCCAGCGCCAGCTGGATGGGCATCGTCATGTCCGGCGGGCTGACCTCGGCCAGGGTGGCCCCGTCGACGAGCTCGACCATCCCGTGCACCACCGACTGGGGGTGGACCACCACGGTGATGCGCTCGTAGGGCACGCCGAACAGCAGGTGCGCCTCGATGACCTCGAGCCCCTTGTTGGCCAGGGTGGCCGAGCTGACGGTGATGACCGCGCCCATCGACCAGGTCGGGTGGGCCAGCGCGTCCGCCACACCCACGTCGGCGAGCTGCTCGCGCGTGCGCCCACGGAAGGGGCCGCCGCTGGCGGTGATCAGCAGCCGCTCGACCTCCTCCCCAGCGTGTCCCGCCAGCAGCTGAGCCAGCGCGGAGTGCTCGCTGTCGACCGGCACCAGCCGGTGGGGGCCGTGGCGCTCCTCGGCTGCGCGGGCGGCGTCCAGGACGAGCTCGCCGCCGACGATCAGCGACTCCTTGTTGGCCAGCGCCAGGCGGCTGCCCGCAGCCAGCGCCGCCAGCGTCGGGCGCAGCCCGCGGGAGCCGACCATCCCGTTGACCACCACGTCGGCGCCGCCGCCGGCGACGGCGCGCACGGCCTCGTCCCCGGCCTCGACATCGCAGTCGGTGTCGGCCAGGGCCTCGCGGGCGACCGCAGCGGCCGCCTCGTCGGCGAGCGCGAGCTGTCGCGCGCCCACCGCGCGAGCCTGGGCGGCGGCCTCCTGCCCGCGCGAGCCGGCCGCGAGGGCGGTGACGGCGAAGCGCTCGGGGTGGGCGGCGCACACCGCGAGGGTCTGCTCCCCGATCGAGCCGGTGCTGCCGAGCACCGCGACGCTGCGCACGCTCACGGTCCGGTCTCCAGCTGGATCGGCCAGCGCTGCCACGCGTCCTGGGCGGCGGGCAGCAGCCGTCCGCTGCCGAGCCGCTGCTCGGCGTAGAGCTGGCCGCAGGCGGCGTCGATGTCGCCGCCGCGGTTGTGGCGCACCGTCGCGGGCAGCCCGGCGGCCTGCAGCACCCCGGCGAAGGCCTGCTGGTCGGGCAGCGGCGGGGCGTGCCAGGGCACCGCGGGCGTGGGGTTCATGGGGATGAGGTTGACGTGGGCCACCCGGGGGGCGTCGCGGCGGGTGAGCAGCGCGGCGAGCTGCTCGGCGTGGGCGCGCTGGGCGTTCACCCCGTCGATCAGGATGTACTCGAACGTCATGCGGCGCCCGGTGGCCTCCTGGTGCGCTCGGCACGCGCGCAGCAGCGCGTCGAGGCCGAACTGCCGGTTGACCGGCACGAGGTCGTCGCGCAGCGCATCGGTGGGCGCGTGCAGGCTGACCGCCAGGGTGATCGGCAGGCCCAGCTCGGTCAGCCGGGCGATGCCGGGCACCAGCCCGACGGTGGAGACCGTGATGCTGCGCGCCGACAGCCCCAGGCCGCGCTCGGGGTCGTGCAGCCAGCGGATCGCTGCCACGGTCGCCTCGACGTTGGCCAGCGGCTCCCCCATGCCCATGAACACCACGTTGGTCACGTGGTCGGGCACCCCGGGGATGGCGATGGCCCCCTCGCGCAGGCGCCGCTGGAGCGCGGTCACCTGGCGCACGATCTCGCCGACGCGCAGCTGGCGGCGAAACCCCGCCTGGCCCGTGGCGCAGAACGGGCAGCCCAGCGCGCACCCCGCCTGGGTCGACACGCACACGGTGGCGCGTCCCGCGCGCTCGGCGGTGCGCGGATAGCCCATCAGCACCGCCTCGATGGCCTCCGCCGCGGGACTGCCGGCTCCCTGCGTGGCGTCGGCGCCGGTGGCGCTGCCCGCGGCATCGGTGGCCCCGAGCTCGAGCAGCAGCTTGTGGGTCTGGCCGCCGTCGGCGGTGCGGTGCGCCAGCACGCGCCCGGGCGGGTCGAGGCGCCCGGCCAGGCGCGCGCGCAGCGCCGCGGGCAGGTCGGTCATCTCCTGGGGGTCGTCCACGCCGCGCTGCAGCCAGCCGCGCAGCTGGCGCACCCGGTAGGCGGGCTCGCCGTCGAGGATCTCGCCCAGCTCGGCGTCGTCGCAGGCGAAGGGATCGACCGTCATCACCGCCATCATGCCGTGCCGCACCGGGCCGGGACGCGGAGCCCTCGGCGGGGGCGGCTCACACGCCGAACGCGGCCAGGGTGAGGTGCGCTGCGGGCAGGGCGAAGACGATGGCGTCCACGCGGTCCATGACGCCACCGTGACCCGGGATGAGGGTGCCGAGGTCCTTGAGGCCGAGGTCGCGCTTGACCAGCGACTCGGTGAGGTCGCCCACGGTGGCGAACGCGACCACCGCCAGCGCCACCACCACCGCCACGACGACCTCGAGCAGCGGGGTGGCAAGCGCCACGCTCCCGGCGACGGCCAGGGCCAGGACCAGGCCACCGGCGAAGCCCTCCCAGGTCTTGCCGGGGCTCACGGTCGGCGCGAGCTTGTGGCGTCCGAGCAGCACGCCCGCTCCCCACGCGCCGATGTCGTTGGCCACCGCCAGCGCGACGGTCAGCAGCAGCAGCCACTGCCCGTCGTCGCGGACCAGCAGCAGTGCGGCGAAGGCCGCCAGGAGCGGCACCCAGCAGGCCATGAGGGCGCTGGCGGCGAAGTCGCGCCCGAGGGGTCGGCGCTCGCGGCCCCGCCGGCGGCGCACCAGATCCGCCGTCACGGCGTGCACCACCGCCCCGGTGACGGCGAGCACCAGCCCGAGTCCGACGCCGGCCGGACCGAGCTCGTAGGCGCCGAACAGCATCACCACGGCGGCCACGGCGATCACCGCGGTGGCCGGATGCAGCCCGAGCGGGCGCAGCGCCCGCCGCAGCTCGACGAGCGCGAGCACCACCAGCAGCGCGATGAGCGCCAGGAGCGCGTAGGGCGCCCACACCAGCAGGCCCAGGAACGCCGCAGCCAGCGTCACCCCCGAGGCGATCGCTGCCGGCAGGTCCCGCCCGCCGCGGTGTCGCCGCGCGCTGCGCCCACCAGCAGCCGCGCCGCCAGCCGCGTCCGCGGCGGCGTCATCAGGGCCCGAGGGCCCATCGCCGGGGGTCGTCACACCTCCAGCAGCTCCTGCTCCTTGTTGGTGAGGAGCTCGTCGATCTGTCCGACGTGATCGTCGGTGATGTCCTGCAGCTTGCTCTCGGCCCGGCGCACCTCGTCCTCGCTCGCCGCGCCGTCGTCGGCCAGGCGCTGCAGGTCCTGCTTGGCCTGACGCCGGATGTTGCGCACCGACACGCGCCCCTCCTCGGCCTTCTCGCGCGTGTGCCGGACGAAGTCCTTGCGCCGCTCCTCGGTCAGCTCGGGGAACACCACGCGGATGACCTGACCGTCGTTGTTGGGGTTCAGGCCGAGATCCGAGGCGATGATGGCGCGCTCGATCTCCTTCATCGCGGACTGGTCGAAGGGGCTGATGACCAGCATGCGCGCCTCGGGCACGCTGATGCCGGCCAGCTGCTGCAGCGGGACCTTGGTGCCGTAGTACTCGACCGGCAGGTCCTCCAGCAGCTGCGGGTTCGCTCGGCCGGTGCGGATCTTGCCGAACTCCTGGCGCGTGCGGGACACCGCGCCCTTCATCTTCTTGCGGGCATCGTTCAGGATGTCGTCGGGATCGCTCACCGGGTCGCCTCCGTCTCGGCGTCGTCGTCCTTGCTCTGGGGATGGACCAGCGTCCCGATCGGCTCCCCGCGGACGGCTCGACGGATGTTGCCCTCCTCCAGCAGCTGGAAGACGATGATCGGCAGCTCGTTGACCATGCACAGCGAGATGGCGGTCTCGTCCATCACGCCGAGGCCGCGCTGGAGGGCGTCGAGGAACGTCAGCGTGGTGAAGCGCGAGGCGTTCGGGTGGGTGCGGGGATCAGCGTCGTAGACGCCGTCGACTCGCGTGGCCTTGAGGATCGCCTGGGCCCCGACCTCCAGGGCGCGCTGGGCCGCGGCGGTGTCGGTGGTGAAGTAGGGGGCGCCGAGCCCGGCGGCGAAGATCACCAGCCGGCCCTTCTCCAGGTGCCGGATGGCGCGGCGACGGATGTAGGGCTCGGCGAGCTCCTGCATGGCCACCGCGCTCTGCACCCGCGTCTCCAGCCCCTGCTTCTCGCAGGCGTCCTGGAGCGCCAGCGCGTTGATGACCGTGGCCAGCATCCCCATCTGGTCGGCTGCCGAGCGCTCCATGCCCGCCGCCTGCGGGCTCGCGCCGCGGAAGATGTTGCCCCCGCCGACCGAGACGCCCACCTGGACGCCCTCGCCGCAGACCTCGGTGAGCTGGGCGGCGATGGAGCGCACCACGTCGGGGCTGATCGAGTTGTCGCGGTCAGCGAAGGCCTCGCCCGACAGCTTGAGCAGCACCCGCTCGTACTGGCCTCGATGCTCTGCCACCGTGGAGCCTTCCGCCGGGGTCGACGCTGACTGGCCCGGGATGCTACCGGACCGGCAGGCCTGGCCCCGTCACCGGACCCGGCCCCGTGGCGCGACGCCCTCAGCCCGGCCCGCGCCCGCGGCCGTCACTCGGAGACGGCGAACCGCGCGAACCGGCGGACCTCGACCTTCTCGCCGCTGGTGCGCTGCACCTCGTCGACCAGGTCGGCGACGGTGCGCGAGTCGTCCTTGACGTAGGGCTGGTTGAGCAGCACCTTCTCCTTGTAGAAGGCCTTGAGCTTGCCCTCGACGATCTTCTCGACGATGTGCTCGGGCTTGCCCTCGTCGCGCGCCTCCTTCTCGGCGAAGCGGCGCTCGGTCGCCAGGGTCGCCTCGTCGACGTCGGCCTCGCTGACCACCGCCGGTCGCATGGCGGCGATGTGCATCGCCAGCTCCCGGGCGAGGTCCTGGAACTGCTCGTTCTTGGCCACGAAGTCGGTCTCGCAGTTGAGCTCGACCAGGACGCCCACCTTCGGCGGCAGGCCCGGCGAGGGCGTGTGCAGGTAGGAGTGGACGATCCCCTCCGAGGCGGTGCGCTCGGCGGCGCGATCGGCCATCTTCGCGCCGGTGCGCTCGCGCACCAGCTCGGCGGCGCGGTCGAAGTCGCCCTCGGCGTCGGTGAGCGCCCTCTTGCAGTCCATCATGCCGGCGCCAGTGGCTTCGCGGAGCTGCTTGACGATGGCGGCGGAGATCTCGGCCATGGGTGGTCCTCCGGTGCGGTGCGGGGGTGGTGGGTGGGGTCGTGCCGGCCCGCGGGCGTGCGGCACGGTGCCGGCGGTCGGGGCGGGCGGCGCGCTGGGGCGCGGCGCCCGCCCCGACCGCCCGGTCAGCCCTGCTCGGGCTGCGCGTCGTCAGCAGGGGCCTCGGAGGTGTGGGTGGGCTCCTGCGACGCGCCGGTGTCCTCGGCTGCCGCGGGTGCCTCTGCCTCGTCCGAGGCCGCGCGCTGGCGCTCCTCGCGCGCGGCGAGCGCGGCCTCCTCCTCCGGCGTCAGCGTCGCACCCGCGAGCTGGGCCTGGCGGGCGGCCTCCTCGCGCTGCAGGGCGATCTCCCACTCGGCCAGCGGCTCGGCCTCAGGGCCCGTCTGGGAGGCCGCAGCGGGCTGCTCGCCGGCTGCGGCGGCGGCCTGCTCGGCCACGACGTCGTCAGCGGTCTTGCTGGCGCGGATGCCGTGACCCTCGGCGACAGCGTCGGCGATGACCCGCGTGAGCAGGGCGCTGGAGCGTATCGCGTCGTCGTTGCCGGGGATCGGGTAGTCGATCTGGTCGGGATCGCAGTTGGTGTCCACGATCGCCACGACCGGGATGCCCAGGCGGTTGGCCTCGTCGACGCCGATGTGCTCCTTGACCGTGTCGACGATCCACACGAGGTCCGGCGGGCGCTCCATCCCGCGGATGCCACCGAGGTTGTACATCAGCTTGTCCTTCTCGCGGGACAGCCGCAGCGCCTCCTTCTTGGGCAGCAGGTCCATCGTCCCGTCGCCCTCCATGCGCTCGAGCTCGTCGAGGCGCTCCAGACGGGTCTTGATGGTGCTGAAGTTGGTGAGCATGCCGCCGAGCCAGCGGTTGCTGACATAGGGCATGCCCACGCGCTGGGCCTGCTGCTCGATGGCCTCGGACGCCTGGCGCTTGGTCCCGACGAACAGGACGGTCCCGCCACGCGAGACGGTGTCGCGCACGGTGCTGTAGGCGCGCTCGAGCAGCGCGACGGACTGCTGCAGGTCGATGATGTAGATCCCGTTGCGCTCACCGAAGATGTAGCGCTTCATCTTCGGGTTCCAGCGGCGGGTCTGGTGGCCGAAGTGCACGCCGGCCTCGAGCAGCTGGCGCATGGAGACAGGGGACATGGGACGAGCCTCTCGTTCGCGGTTGGCCTCGCGTCACCGGTCCGGACGACGGCTGTGGACCCTCACCCGGCCCGAGGCCGGGCACCGCGGGTCACGCGGTGACGCTGTGTGGTCGTGCGGGCATGCGCCCGCGGGCCCGTGCAGCACGGGCCGACCTGGGAGGATAGCCGCTCGTGCCCGTGCGGCAGCCCCGCGTGGCAGTGGGGCGCGGCCCGGCGATCCGCCGCGACGTCGCGTGCGTGCGCTCACCGGGCACGCAGCGTCGGCTGCCACGCAGTCAGCAGATCCAGTGGGTCGACGTAGTCCCCATCGATGCGCGCGCCCCAGTGCAGCGACGGCCCCTCGGCGAGGTGCCCCAGCAGCGCGCCGCGCGCGACGCGGTCACCGGCGGCGACCGCTCGCGGTGCCACCGGACCGTGGCTGGTCACCAGCCCGCCCCCGTGATCGACGCTGACCCAGCCCTCGCCGGCCACCTCGCCGGCGAACGTGACGGTCCCGGCCCGCGCGGCGCGCACCGCCGCGCCCGACTCCGAGGCCAGCAGCACGCCACGGCGCCCGGGACCGTAGGGGTGCTCCGGCGGGTCGAAGGGCGCCACGACCGCTCCGGGGACCGGCGGCACGGTGAGCGGCGGCTCCTCGGTCGCCCCGGCCGGTTGGGCCGGGTGTGACGTGTCGGCCGCGTGGACCGGGTGGGACGTGTGGGCCGCGCCGGCAGGATGGGCGACCGCGGGCAGCGCACCGATCAGGAGCGCAGCGACGACGAGCGCCGCCGTCGGCCGCCCGCCTCGTCCTCGGTGCCCTGCCACCGCGCCACCTCCCATCCGCGGCATCGCTGCCAGCACGGTAGCCAAGCGGGGCAGCACGAGCGCGGGCACCGCCCGAGCCGCTGTGGATCGCGGCATGCCTGCCACGGTCGGGGGCACCGACCGGCGGCAGGGGTCCTCAGCCGCGCACGCGCTCAGTGATCTTGCCGCGCAGCGCGAGCACCGACTTGGCGTGGATCTGGCTGATCCGTGACTCGGTGACCCCGAGGATCTCGCCGATCTGGGCCAGCGTCATGCCCTCGAAGTAGTACAGGACGACCACGCTGCGCTCGCGCTCACCGAGCTCGTTCACGGTGGTGGCCAGCAGCCGGCGCATCTCCGCATCGTCGAGGCGCGCCTCGGGGTCGGGGCTCGCGCGGTCGGGCAAGCGCTCCACGAGCGCACCTCGGGACTCGTCCTCGCCGCCGACGGCGAGCTCGTCGAGTGCCACCACGGAGGTGAGCGACACCTGCGCCAGCGTGGCGCGCAGCTCCTCGAGCTCCACGTCGAGCTCGGCGGCCAGCTCCTCCTCGGCCGGGCTGCGCCCGAGGCGGTGCTCCAGGGCCTGCAGCGCCTCCTCGACCTGCCGCGCCTTGGTGCGCACGCTGCGGGGGATCCAGTCGAGGCTGCGCAGCTCGTCGAGGATGGCCCCGCGGATGCGCTGGATGGCGTAGGACTCGAAGCGCACGCCCCGGTGGGGGTCGTAGCGCTCGATGGCGTCGATGAGCCCGAACATGCCATACGAGGTGAGGTCGGCCACCTCCACGTGGGGCGGCAACCCGACCGACACCCGGCCGGCCACGTACTTCACCAGCGGCGCGTACTGGAGGATGAGCCGCTCGCGCGCGTCGGGGTCGCCGTCGTCGATGAAGCGCTGCCACAGCAACGCCAGGTCGGGATCGTCGGCGATGCCTCCCGGCAGCGGCGACTCGTCCGGTGTGGCGGCAGGATCGTCGGGCTCGGCAGCGTCTGCCGAGCCCGACCCATGCGCCTCGGCGCGATCCTCAGGTCCTGCCGGATGGTCGCCCGTCATGGTCTCCTGGCCGCTCGCCTGCCGATCCCGTGACCTGCAGCCTAGGCCCGCGGGTGCGCCTGATCGTATGCACTGCGCAGCTGCCGGCGCGACACCTTGGTGTAGACCTGGGTGGTGGCGAGCGTGCGGTGCCCCAAGAGCTCCTGCACGCTGCGCAGGTCCGCGCCGCCCTCCAGCACGTGCGTGGCGCAGCTGTGGCGCAGCTGGTGCGGCGTGACGGCGCCCAGCCCGGCGCGGATCCCGGCGCGCTCCACCGCCCGACGAGCGCTGCGGGCGTCCAGCCGGCTGCCGCGAGCGCCGAGCAGCAGCGCGGCATGCGAGCGGCCGGGCTGGACCAGGGCCGGGCGGCCCTCGGCCAGCCAGCGCCGCGCCGCCTCGCAGGCGGGGTCGCCGACGGGTGCCTGACGGGGCCGGTTGCCCTTGCCCAGCACGCGCAGCACGCCGCGCTCGCAGTCGAGGTCGGAGACGTCGGCCGCGACCAGCTCGGCGATCCGCACGCCGGTGGCGTACAGCAGCTCCAGCAGCGCGCGGTCGCGCAGGCCCAGCGGTGCGCCGTCGTCGACGGTGTCGAGCAGCGCTGCGGTCTGACCGCGGGTGAGCGCCCGCGGCAGCGGCCGCGGGCGACGCGGGCTGCTGAGCCGCGCCGTGGGGTCGGCGAGGTCCTCGCGGCTGGCCAGCCACGCGAACAGGCGCCGCAGCGACGAGGCCTTGCGCGCCAGCGTGGTGCTGGCCGCGCCGGCCTCCACCAGCGTCGCCAGGTGGCGGCGCAGCACCAGCGGGGTCACCTCGTCCGGTGCGGCGATCCCGGCCGCGACGCAGAAGTCCGCGAGCTGGCGCGCATCGGCCAGGTAGGCCGTCACGGTCCGCGCTGCCAGCATCCGCTCGTGCGCGAGGTGCGCGGCGAAGGCCTCCAGCACCGCCTCCCACGCCGACCGCGCCGCGGCCTCGTCGGGATCCTCGTGCGGCTGGGGGACGGTGCCGGCCCGGCCGGCGGGCGCCTCGACGGAGTGCTCGCCAGCCGCGGGGCGGCGCTCGGCGCGCTCATCGGTCATGGCCGCATGGTGCCGCATGGTGACCGACCCGCCGCGCGAGGTCACGCATGAGCTCGGGCGGGCACCGAGCACCGGGCACCGAGCGCCGGGCGCCTCGCGTGCCACATCCCGCGCCGCTTGCCATCGCCACGCCGACCGCGGTCCATGCGTGTGCAACGATCGTGGCGGGGAACGCTGGCGACGACACCGCATCCCGACGGTGCGTCGGCGCCGCGCCGATGCGCCCTGCAGGCCAGGAGCCACCATGACCCAGCCGAACCCGCAGGGGTTGCACCACGTCACCGCGATCGCGGGCGACCCGCAGCGCAACCTCGACTTCTACCACGGGGTCCTCGGGCTGCGCCTGGTCAAGCAGACCGTCAACTTCGACGCGCCCGACACCTACCACCTGTACTTCGGTGACGAGGTCGGCTCGCCCGGCAGCATCATGACGTTCTTCCCCGCGCCGGGTGCGCCGTCCGGGCGCCACGGCGCGGGGCAGGCGACCACCACGGGCTTCTCGGTGCCCAGCACGGCGCTGGGCTGGTGGGACGAGCGCCTGCGCCGGCTCGGCGTCGAGGTCCTGGCGCGCGAGGAGCGCGGCGACGAGGACGTGCTGGCCCTGTCCGACCCCGATGGCCTGCGCCTGGAGCTCGTGGCCGACGCACGTGGTGACACGCGCACGCCCTGGGAAGCGGGGCCCGTGCCGGCCGAGGTCGCCATCCGCGGGCTGTCGCACGTCACGCTCACCGAGCATCACCGCGACCGCACGGCCGCGCATCTGACCGAGCAGCTCGGCTTCCGCGTCGACGCCGAGCACGGTCACCGGACCCGGTTCGTCACCGGCCAGGGCGCGGTCGGCCAGCGCGTGGACGTGCTCGCCCGCCCGGACGCTCCCCGCGGGCTGGTCGCGGCCGGCACCGTCCATCACATCGCCTGGCGCGCGCCCGAGCGCGCGACCCAGGAGCGCTGGCGCGCCGCGCTGGCCGAGAGCGGGGTGGACCTCACCCCGATCGTGGACCGCCAGTACTTCACCTCGATCTACTTCCGCGAGCCCGGCGGGGTGCTGTTCGAGATCGCCACCGACACGCCCGGCTTCGCCACCGACGAGGTCGTCGCCGAGCTCGGCCGCGAGCTGCGGCTGCCCCCGTGGCTGGAGCCCCAGCGGGAGCGGATCGCGGCGAGCCTGCCCGCACTGGCCCTGCCCGGTGATCCCGGCGATCACGCGCCGGCCTCCGCGGGCGTCCCGAGCGCCGAGGGGCCGCGCTGATGGCCCTCGACGATCGACCGCACCGCGTCGAGCCCGCCGCTGCCGGCGACCCCACGACCGTGCTGCTGGCCCACGGCACCGGCGGTGACGAGCACGACCTCGTGCCGCTGGCTGCCCGGCTGGCACCCGGTGCGGCCTTGCTCTCCCCACGCGGGACGGTCCGCGAGGGCGGCGCCAACCGCTTCTTCGCTCGCCACGCGGAGGGCGTGTTCGACCGTGGGGACCTCGCGGCCCAGGCCGAAGCGCTCGGCGCCTGGGTGCGGGAGGCCTGTGCGGCCCACGAGCGCCCGCTGAGCGGGCTGCTGGGCCTGGGCTTCTCCAACGGCGCCAACATCCTGTGGGCGCTGGCCGCACACGACCCGACGCTGCTGCGCGGTGCGGTGCTGCTCGCGCCGATGCTGCCCTTCACCCCCGACCAAGCGCCTGACCTCTCCGGCTGGCCCGTGCTGATCGGCGCGGGCCGCCAGGACCAGATCGCCACCCCGGCACAGGCCGAGGCGCTCGCCGCCTGGCTCACCCGCTGCGGCGCTGCGGTCGAGATCGCCTGGCACGACGGCGGCCACCAGCCTGGGCCGCAGCTGCTCACCCAGGCTGGCGCGTGGCTCGCCGAACGGCGTGCAGCGCTGGGCGCGCCCACCGGCGCCTGAGCGCTGCGCGCCACCGCTGCGCCGGCTGCGGCCAGAGCACCTCACGGCTGCGCCGCGGTCACGCCCTGCGCGGTCTGGCGGGCGAGCCCACCGGTCACCAGCGCCCCGACCGCGGCGGTGACCGCGGGCACCGCGAGGCCTGCGGCCTCGGCCAGCGCCCCGAGGCTGGCGGGCTCGGCCGGGTCGAGGAGCGCGAGGATCGCACGCTCCTCGGGGCCGAGGCCGGCCTCGGCCGTGCGGCGACGCGCCGTCGCAGCCGGGTGGGCTGCTGGCCGCGTGCCCCCTGGCGCGGCGCCGTCGCTGGCCGCCGCCCCGCCGGGTGTGACCACCGCGGCGATCAGGTCGTCCAGCGCCGTGAGGACGTGGGCGCCGTCGCGGATCAGCGCCAGCGGGGCCTGGGCGGTGGCGGCGTGGAGGTTGCCCGGTGCGGCCCACACCTCGCGCCCCTGCGCCGCGGCGAGCCGGGCGGTGTGCAGCGCGCCGCTGCGGGCGGGCCCCTCGACCACCACGACCGCGTCGCACAGGCCGGCGATGATGCGGTTGCGCGCCAGGAACCGGTGCGGTCGCGGTGGGGTCCCCGGCGGCAGCTCGCTGACCAGCCCGCCGGCGTGCGCGATCGCCGCGCGCAGCGCGCGCTCGCCCTGCGGGTAGTCGACGTCGAGTCCGCAGCCCGCCACCCCCACCGTGGCGCCCTCGGCCTCGAGCGCGCCGCGGTGGGCGGCCTGGTCGATGCCGCGGGCGAGGCCCGAGACCACGCACACACCCGCCTCGGCGAGCCGGCGGCCGAGCTCTGCGGCGAGCCTGCGGCCCGGCAGCGTGGGTCGACGGGTCCCGATCACCCCGACGGTGGGCTGCTCGGGCAGCTGCCCACCTGGCGCCTGCACCAGCAGCCACGCGGGCGCGCCCAGCTCCGGCCACGCCTGGGCCAGCCGGGAGGGATAGCCGGCCCGCCCCGGTAGGTGCAGCGCCGTGCCACTGGCCGCCAGCGCCGCCGCGCAGGCCTCGACCTGCTCGGGGGCGACCGCGGCGATGGCCTCGCGGCGCGCCAGCGCCGCCAGCACCGCGGCGACCGTGACCGGCTCGGGGCGCGACAGCAGCCCGGCGATCACCGCGCGCTGCGCCTCGGCGCCCGGCGCAGCGACCAGGGCGCGCAGCGCAAGCGCACGCTCGGCCGCAGAGGGCCCGTCGCCACCCGGGGCAGCGCGGCTCACCGGGGCACCCCAGCGCTTGGTGGTGGGACCAGCTGCAGGCGGTGGGCCAGCGCCTCCAGCGCGTGGGCGCGGGTGATGGGCACGGCACCGGCGAGGTCGGCGACGGTGCGGGCCACCCGCAGTGCCCGCTCGAACCCGCGTCCGGTCAGGCGGCCGGCCTCGACCGCGTCGGCGAGAGCACGCAGCGCCGGGCGCTCGGCGGTGGCGCGCACCGCAGCGACGGGAGCGGCGGCGTTGGTCACCGCCCCGGCCCAGCGCGCTGCTGCCGCCTCGCGGGCAGCCGCCACGCGGGCGGCGATCGCCGCGCTGGGCTCGCCCGGCTCGCGGCGCAACAGGTCGGCGGCGGTGAGCGGCTCGACCTGGGGTGCGAGGTCGAGGCGGTCGGCGAGCGGGCCGGACAGCCGGCTGCGGTAGCCCGCGACCTGCTCCTCGCTGCACGAGCAGCCGGCCCCGCCGCCGCAGGGACACGGGTTGGCGGCGCAGGCCAGCAGGCACCGCGCGGGATAGCGCACCGTGGCGTGGGCGCGCGCGAGGCGGACCTCGCCCTCCTCCAGCGGCTCACGCAGCGATTCGAGCAGCGGCCGGGACCACTCGAACAGCTCGTCGAGGAACAGCACGCCACCGGTCGCGAGGCTGATCTGGCCGGGTCGCGCGACCCCGCTGCCGCCACCGAGCAGCGCCGCCGCCGAGGCGGTGTGATGGGGGGCGCGCAGCGGTGGGGTCCGATCCAGGCGGGCTGCGTCGCGGCGCCACCCGGCCACCGAGCGCACCGCGGCGAGCTCGAGCGCGACGGTGCGGTCCAGCGGCGGCAGGAGCCCGGGCAGGCGCCGCGCGAGCATCGACTTGCCACAGCCCGGCGGGCCGACGAGCAGCACGTGATGGCCGCCGGCTGCGGCCAGCTCGAGCCCTCGTCGGGCCTCGAGCTGCCCGCGGACCTCGCCGAGGTCAGGCCCCGGCGCTGTCTCCTCCTCGGGTGGGGACGCGACCGGGCGCGGTGCGCGCTGGCCGGTCAGGACCGCCACGGCCTCGCCGAGATCGCGCACGGCCAGCACCGCCAGCCCCTCCACGAGCGCGGCCTCGGCGGCGTCGGCTCGCGCGACGATGACCCGCTCGATCCCCTGGGCGGGCAGCGGCGCCACGGAGGGCAGCACCCCCTCGACCGGCCGCACGCGCCCGTCGAGGGCGAGCTCGCCGAGCGCGGCGCTGCCAGCCAGCGCGTCGGCGGGCAGCACCCCGAGCTCGGCGAGGAGCGCCAGCGCCATGGCCAGGTCGAACCGGGCGCCGGCCTTGGGCACGTCGGCGGGGGCAAGCGACACCAGCGCCTTGCGGTGGGGCAGGCTCATGCCGGTGGCCGCCAGCGCGGTGCGCACCCGGTCGGCGGCGTCGCGCGTGCCCGTGCCGCCGGCGCCGATCACGTGCAGCCCGGGCAGGCCACCGGCGACGTGAGCCTCGACCGTGACGGGCACCGCTTCCAGCCCCACCACCGCGACGGTGCGTGCGCGCCCGACCACGTCAGCCCACCCCGCGTGCGTGCTCGACGGTGGCGCTCGCCCCGGCATCGGGCCACCACACCGCGACCGCGTCGACGCGCACCGCGCCCGCCGGGATGCCGCGGCTGGTGAGGTAGGCGAGCGCCAGGCGGCGCAGCTGGGCAGCCTTGCGGGCGTGCAGCGCCTCGAGGGGGTGACCGGCGCCGCGCCCGCGGCGCGCCTTGACCTCGCACACCACGAGCGTGGCGCCCTCTCGGCACACCAGATCGAGCTCCCCGCGCAGCCCGAGCCCGGGCTCCGGCCGCCAGTTGCGGTCCAGGACCACCAGGCCGGACCGCTCCAGATGTCGGGCCGCGAGGCGTTCGCCGAGGCGGCCGAGGCGTTGGCGAGTGGTCATGGCAGCGACCGTACGCAGCGCCGCGGTCGCACGAGATCAAGCGGCGCGCGGGCCTGTGGACGACGTCATCGACGCGCTGCTCGGGTCGCGCTGCGCGGCGCCCAGCCGACCCTTGCCGGGGCCGCCCGCACGGGCGCGGCGCTACCCGCCGAAGGGCGCAGAGGTCGTGTCGCGGTCGTCGGGCAGCTCCTCGACGTTGACGTCCTGGAGGCTGTAGGCCCGCACGTGCGCGACGAACCGGGCCGGGCGGTACATGTCCCACACCCACGCGTCGCGGAGCTCGACCTCGAACCACACGTGCCCGTCGCGCTCGCGGGGGGTCACCGACACCTCGTTGGCGAGGTAGAAGCGTCGCTCGGTCTCCACCACGTAGCGGAACACCCCGAGGACGTCGCGGTACTCCTCGTAGAGGCCGAGCTCGAGCTCGGCCTCGAAGCGCTCCAGGTCCTCAGCGCTCATCGGCGCGCCCCTGCGCTCACGCCGGGACCCGCGGGCGCACTCCGAGCGCGAGCGCGGCGGCGGGCGCTGGTGCGGGCGGCGGGGCGAGGCGCTCGGCGTCGGGCCGCAGCGACGAGGACGCCTCGGGGTCGGCGATCGGAGGTGCGGCCTTCCCACCGGGCAGGGCGCTGGCCCGCGAGGGCGGCCAGATCAGGGCGAAGGCCCGGCCCACGATCTCGTCCTCGCTGACCGTGCCAAGCGACCCACGGCTGTCGGCGGAGTTCGGGCGGTTGTCGCCCATGAGGAAGTACTCGTCCTCGGGGATGTCGATCGGCCCGAAGCTGTCGCGGGAGCGCTCGGCGAGGTAGCCGCCCTCGTCGGCGGTGGACTCGGGCAGCTCACGACCGTCGATGAGCACGACCCCGTCGCGCACCTCGAGCTCCTCGCCTGGCAGGCCGATCACGCGCTTGATGAAGTCCTTCTGCGCCGGCGGCGCGAGGCCGAGCCCCGCGGCGATGTCCTGCAGCGTGCCCGCGACATCGGCCTCGTCGGCGCCGTCCTCCTTGAACACGATCACGTCGCCGCGCTCGGGGTCGGGATCACCGACCTTGTTGACCAGCACGCGGTCGTTGACCTCGAGCGTGGGGACCATCGAGGCCGAGGGGATGTAGAAGGCCTGGACGACGAAGGTCTTCAGCAGCAGCGCCAGCCCGAAGGCCAGCAGCACCAGCAGCGGCACCTCCACCCAGAAGGGAAGCCCGCGACGCCGCGGCTCGGCGTCACGGTGGGGGCCGCGGCCCTGCGGCGGCGGCTCGACGGGCGGGGCGGTCGGGAAGTCGCTCACCTGCTGGCCCGGGCCGGGTGGTGGGGTCGAGTGGTCAGGCGGGCGTGCTCTCGCGCTTCTCGGGCACCTTGGCTGCCTTGCCCACGCGGTCGCGCAGGTAGTAGAGCTTCGCGCGGCGCACGTGCCCGCGGCGGGCCACCTCGATCTTGTCGATCACCGGGGCGTGGACCGGGAAGACTCGCTCGACGCCCACCGCGTTGAAGCTGATCTTGCGCACCGTGAACGTCTCGCTCACGCCCGAGCCCTTGCGGGCGATGACGATCCCCTCGAAGACCTGCACGCGGCTGCGGTTGCCCTCGATCACCTTGACGTGCACCTTCACGGTGTCGCCCACGGCGAAGTCCGGCACGTCGTCGCGCAGGCTCTCGACATCAACCAGGTCAGTCGGTTTCATCGTGCTCACGCCTCCGGGCACAGCCACGGTCGAGATCGGGCGACGCCGCGCCGCCACAGGTGGACATCGGCGCATCGCGCCGACGGCACAGGCTATCCCCGCCCCTGCGGCCCGGCAACCTGGGCGCCGGGTCACCGGGGTGGCAGCTCCTGCGAGCCATCGTCGCCGGCGTCCTCGTCGACGAGGTCGGGGCGCACCGCGCGCGTGCGCGCCTGCGATTGGGCGCGCCGCCAGGCCGCCACGGCCCCGTGGTCGCCGCTGCGCAGCACCGCTGGCACGGTGAGGCCGCGGAACGTGGGCGGCCGCGTGTAGTGGGGGTGCTCCAGCAGCCCGCCGGCGAAGGACTCCGCGGCGACGCTGTCGACGTTGCCGACCACGCCGGGGACCAACCGGCTGACCGCTTCGATCAGCACGCACGCGGCGACCTCGCCACCGGCGAGCACGTAGTCGCCGAGGGAGACCTCGTCGTGGGCGAGCAGCTGGTGCACGCGCTCGTCGATGCCCTCGTAGCGCCCGCACAGCACCAGCAGCTCCGGCTCGCGCGCCAGCTCGGCCACCAGCGCCTGGTCCAGGCGGCGTCCCCGCGGGGTCAGCAGCACCGTGCGAGGTCGATCGGCCAGCGTCCCGTAGAGGTCCTCGACGGCGTGCACGAAGGGCTCGGGGCGCATCACCATGCCCGCGCCTCCGCCGTAGGGCTCGGCGTCGACGGTGCGGTGGCGGTCCACCGACCAGCCACGCAGGTCGTGGACGTCGACCCGCAGGTGCCCCCGGGCGCGGGCCTTGCCCAGCAGTGAGGCGTCCAGCGGCCCGGTGAAGTACTCGGGGAAGATCGACAGGACGTCGATGCCCAGGGCGGGCGTGGGGGCGGGGTCGGTGGTCACGGCGCCTCACAGGGTCGGCGGGGGCGTCGGTCGGGCGGTGGTCGCGGGGGTGCGATCGCCTGGGTCGACGCCGGCTCCGGGGCACCCGCGGTGAGCGTCAGACCCAGCGGTCGTCGAGCAGCCCGGGCACCTCGGCCACGACCACGCGCTCGCCGTCCAGCACGACGAGGTCGGGCACGCACGGCACGCGCACCTCCCGGGCGCTCTCGTCGCCGGCGGGCTCGTCAGCAGCGGGCTCGTCGCCGGTGGCCCCGGCGGTGACCGCGACCACGAGCCAGTCGTGGGCGGGCCCGTCGATCACGTCGCGCACGTGCCCCACGAGGCGGCCCCGCTCGTCGACCACCTCGCGGGCGATGAGGTCGGCGACCCAGACGTCGTCGTCGGCCAGCGGGACGTCCTCACGGGGGATGCCCACCGGGGTGCGCCGCAGGGCCTCGGCCTCGTCACGACCCTCGACTCCGGCGAAGCGCACCAGCAGCCGCCCGCGGTGGCTGCGCAGCGCGGTGATCTCGGTGGGGCGCCCCGCGAGGTCGCAGCGCCGTCCCGGCTCCAGGAGGTGGCCGAGGTCGGGGTCGGGCTGCACGTACACCTCGCCGGTCAGCCCGTGGGCGGGCCCGACCACGCCGATCTGGACGGTGGGCTCGCGAGCCACGGTGCGCCGGCGAGGGTCAGTCGTCGACGATCTCGACGCGCGCGCCACCGTGCTCGTCAGGCGCCGCCGCCTTGACCATGGTGCGGATCGCCTTGGCGGTGCGGCCGCGCTTGCCGATCACCTTGCCCATGTCATCGGGGTGGACCCGCAGCTCGAGGACGGGCTGGCCCTCCTCCTCCAGCTCGCGGATGCGCACCTCGTCGGGCTGGTCGACCAGCGCCTTGGCAACGTACTCCAGCACCTCGCGCGACATCAGGCACTCGTCTCGCCGCCGGCCTCGGCGGCCTCGCTCTCGCCGGCCGCCGACGGCGCCCCCTTGGCGGCATCGCCGCGCTGGGCCTCCTTGGCGGCGCGCTTGGCCTCGCGGCGCTCGCGGCGCTCGGCACCGGCGTCGGCCTCGTCGGGCTTGAACTGCTGCCACACGCCCTCGATGCGCAGCACGTTCCGGACGGCGTCGCTGGGCTGGGCGCCCTGCTGGAGCCAGTAGAGGGCCCGCTCGTGGTCGAGCTTGATGGCCGAGGGGTTGGCGAGGGGCTGGTAGAAGCCGAGGTCCTCCACGAACCGCCCGTCCCGCGGCGAGGTCTTGTGCGCGACCACGATGCGGTAGTGCGGCTGCTTCTTCTTGCCCTCGCGACGAAGGCGCATCCTCACGGACATGGCATGCCTTTCGGGTTGGCGCTGCCGGGCGGCGCCGGTGTCGTGCCGCCGGGTTGGTCGTGATGTCCCGGCGCGCCCACCTCCGGTCCGGTGGGCGGGTGTGCGATCCGGCCTGCTGCTTCAGCTGCTGCTCGCACGCACGCAAGACCCGACGGATCGGGTCAGCGCCGGAGGATAGCGCACGCAGCGCTGCGGCGTCGCCCGGACCGGGCGCAGGGGCGGGCGGGGCCGGCGCCGAGGGCGCGGCGGCCGACGGCGAGGCAGCGACCCGCCTCGACGGCCCCGACGGGATGCGCTAGCCAGCGGCGACGGCCACGGTCACCGCGCCGGCGTAGGCCACCAGCAGGCCCGCGGCCTCCCACCGCCGCAGCATGCGCCCGCGCTGCAGCAGCAGGGCCGTCAGGCCCGATGCGGCCAGCATCACCAGCAGGCTCGGCCCCAGCGACGGCGCCAGCGGCACGGTGTCGATGAGGGCGGCCACACCAGCCACCGGCAGGGAGTTGAACAGGTTGCTGCCCAGCACGTTGCCGATGATGAGGTCGATCTGGCCGCGACGCGCGGCCGCCAGGGCCGTGCCGATCTCGGGCAGGCTGGTGCCCACCGCCACCAGCGTCACGCCGATGACCACCTCGCTGACCCCGGCGGCCTCGGCGATCCCCACCGCACCCTCGATGAGCAGCTGCGCGCCCGCCAGCGTGGCCACCAGCGCGACCACCGCCAGGGCCAGCGCCGACAGCGCCCGCGGACGCGCGGACGCGGCTGCGTCGCCAGCACCGTGGCGGTGCCGCTGCGCCTCGCGGTCACGGTGGGCACCGAGGCCCAGCAGCACCGCCACCACCAACGCGCCGAGCAGCAGCACCAGCGCATCGCCCAGGCTCAGCACGCCGTCGGCGGCCACGATCGCCAGCAGCGCCGTGGCCGCGAGCATCAGCGGCAGCTCGCGGCGACGCGTGCGCCGCCCGACGACCAACCCGCGCACCAGCCCGGCCATCCCGAGCACCAGCAGCAGGTTGGCGGTGTTGGACCCGACGACGTTGCCGATCGCGAGGTCCTGGGTCCCCTGGGCTGCCGCGAGCGCGGACACGACCAGCTCGGGCAGGCTCGTGCCGAGCCCGATCACCAGCACGCCCACCACCACCGGCGACAGCGACAGCGCCACCGCCAGACGCAGCGCCCCGACCACGAAGCGGTCCCCGCCGAGGGCCAGCAGCGCCAGCCCAGCCACGACCATGAGGGCATCGACCAGCAGCGCGGGCACACGACTCCTTGGGCGAGGGGCTCGGGGAGGGCTGCGGGAGGGCTCTGGGCGGGACTGGCGTCAGGCGCTGGCGCGGCAGGCGGCGACAGCGCCTAGGCTACTGCCGCGCGATCCGCGCCCGAGGGGTCGGGCCGC
>PWER01000089.1 GCA_003553565.1 Nitriliruptoria bacterium
CCTGCACGCGGCGCTCACGGACCTGTTCGCCCGCCAGGAGCGCGCCGACGGTCGTGTGGTCGTTCCCGCCGAGTACCTCCTGGTCACCGGGCAGCGCGCCTGAGTCGCGCCGCCAGGAGCGCGCTGGTGCCCGATGGGCACCACAGCCCATCCCCACCATCGGGGAGCACGAGAGGAGCCACCCCTGCCACACCCGAACGCCGACCTGCTGGAGCGCTGCTACGAGGCTTTCGAGCGAGCAGATCTCGCCACCGTGGCCGCCTGCTTCGACCGCGACGTTGCGTTCCACTGACCCCGACGACACCCGCTGTCCAGCACACACGCGAGGGCGCGCATGCCGTCATCGACGTCCTCAAGGCCCTCGTCGAACGGACCGGTGGCACGCTACACCTCGCCGAGGTCGGAGCGCTGGAGGTAGACGCCGACACGGGCGTCGCACAGATCCACCTGACCGGCCGCTTCGCTGGCGGCCCCGTCGCGATCGAGGCCCTGGAGCTGTCCACGTTCCGTACGACGCGAAGGGCTCGGCCCTCGCCCCCACCGTCGGCTAGCTACCACCGTTGTTCGGGCTGTGCGCCTCGGATGGTGTCGGAGCTGAGTGCGGTGGGCGATCCGAGACCCCAATCCACCAGCGGTGCCGGTGAAGCCGTCGGGCAGGATCGTGCGCCCGATTCGCACCCTGCCGGATCCATGTGGATGTGCTGGGGGAGGTCGATCTGGCCGCTGCGGCCAGGGTGTCGGCTCGAGGGTTCGAGCAGGAAGCTGCCAAGGTCGCTCGCCTGCCAGATCCGCAGACACCGAGGAGCATGCTCGCGATGAGCGTCCGTGACAGGCTCGTCGACGTGCTCCGCTACGGAACGGTGCACGCCGCACGCGTCGACGGACCTCAGGTCGCCTGCGAGCGCATCGCGCGCGCCGAGCTCGCTCGCGCCCTCGCCGACCATCACGACACCAACGGCGCAGGCCCCCATCTCACGGGCTGCGACGACATCCTCGCAGCCAGCGAGGACCGGTCCGGGCAGGAGGGCACCGTCGAGCTGGCCCGCGCCGCTCTCGCCGCCGCAGGCAAGCGGCACCACGACGCCGACGAGGCGCACGCCCGCGCCGCGCACGTGTTGGCGACCTACCGCCTGCCCTGGAAACAAGCCGAGGCGCTGGACGCATGGGCGGCCTGGCTCACCAGCGGCGCCGCGGGGGCCGAGGACGCGTAGTCGGGGCGGGGCCAGCCTGATGCGGCGGTTGTGCGGGCACGGTCTCGGCCCGCGGTGCGGCGCAGGTGGTCTTGATGGGACATGGACACCGGCGGCCTGGCGGGGGATGCTGATCGCAGCACCGAGTCGAGGTAGCCACCCCAGCGGCACGCAGCTCCATGTCCGCTCGGCGGGATGCTGCTCGGCCGGGCCGTCTTGGTCGTCGGATCGAGGCGCTCGAAGACCGGGGTGGTGATCGCATGGCAGGACTCGACATCCGCACCTTCGACGCGGCCGACGAGTCGCTGAGGGGCATGGAGCGCGTCTCGGCACGCCGCGTGGACCTCGGCGACGAGCCGTGTGTGTTCATCGACTTCGCCGAGCCGCGCGCCACCTGAGCACCAGCCGGTGCGCACCGCCACATCGGGAGCTGACCAGCACCAGCCAGCGACGACGGGGCAGACCGTACGCGAGAGGGAGGGGTTGGGATGAGTGCAACGCACACGCGATCGGTGTCCACCACCGTGTCGCGCGACGGCACCGAGATCGGCTACTGGACCAGCGGCCAAGGGCCGCCGCTGCTGCTGGTGCATGGCGGCTTTGGCGACCACACGCGCTGGGGCGCGTTGCGACCCCATCTCGAGTCGCACGTCACAGTGCATGCGATGGACCGCCGTGGCCGCGGCGCCAGCGGTGACGCAGCCGAGTACGACCTCGCCCGCGAGGCCGAAGACGTCGCGGCCGTGCTCGACACGATCTCTGCGTCAAGCGGTGCTCCCGTCGACGTGTACGGCGTCAGCTCGGGCGCGAGCTACGCGTTGGCTGCGGCCGGGGTCACCGACAACATCCGCCGCCTCGTGCTCTACGAGCCCCCGGCGGGGAGCGCCGTTGAGCTCGTGCCCGCTGAGCTCCGCGAGCGACTCGACGTGCTGCTCGCCGCCGGCGAGCGCGCCCAGCTGGTGGAGACGTTCTTCCGCGACGCTCTCGGTCTTGGCCCAGACGGGCTCGCCGAACTGAAGGCCCAGCCGTCCTGGCGGGGGCGAGTCGAGGCAGCGCACACGTTCCCTCGGGAGCTTGCGACCCCACCGGAACGGTGGTTCGACCCCGCCCAGGCTGCCCAGGTCACCGTGCCGGTGCTCATGCTGCAGGGCACCGAGACCGGCCAGGCGCTGGTGCGCGACACCCAGAAGGTCGCCGCGGCACTGCCAGATGTGCGTATCGCCCTGTTGGAGGGTCAAGCGCACAGCGCGGACCTCCTCGCCCCCGAGCTCGTCGCACGTGAGCTGCTGGCCTTCCTGGGCCCGTCCACGTGAGCGAGGGCGGAGCGACCGCTGCCGGCACGGCGCTCTCTGTTCCGACCGAGTCCGAACGGGCGCACGGGGCAGCAAGGCCCAGAGGCACCGCACCACACACAGGAGCGCTCCATGAACAACAGACGGCGCATCGAGAGCGTGCAGGACTGGCTCTACGTGGTGATCATCGGGTCACTGGCGCTCTACCTGGTGATCGGCGTCATCGCCTGGACCTGGATGATCCTGTCCGGCATCCCCGCGCCCGACGCGTTCGCCACCATCCTGGCTGCGATCGCTGGCGCTCTGGCCGGCATCACCGCCCCGCTGCAGGCGCCGGGTTCCCGCGATCACGGCAGCCCACAGGCGTAGCGGCGCCGGGTGCCGCCCGAGCACAGCAGCCCCGCTGACGACCGGAGCAAACCGTGGATCACAGCCGCGGCATCGACGGGGTGCTCGAAGACCTCGACGGCGTGATCGCCCGCGCCGCCGAGGCCGGTGATGCGTGCGGCTATTTCCCGGTGCTCTACCGCAAGGTCACCGCCAAGCTCGCCCAGGGATTGGGAACCGGCTTCTTCGACGATGAGCAGCGCATCGAACGTCTCAGCGTCCTCTTCGCCGAGCGCTACCTCGAGGCTGCTGCCGCCCGGGACGCCGGCGAACCGCCGACCAACTCCTGGGCGCTGGTCTTCGCCGCCGGTCACCGCTGGCGCCCGCTGATCCTCCAACACCTGTCCGGGCTTCCGCAGAAGTGCTCGGTCTGAGGTCAGCGGAATAGGCGTGTGACCCGCGGAAATGCTGCGCTGGCTAGGTGTAGGGCGTGTCACTAGCCCCGCTGGTGTGGCGGGGTCGTAGCGGCAGGGCGTGGTGCTAGGCCGCGGTGTCGCGGGCCAAGGTGATGGTGCTGAACGCCGGCGGCTCGTCGAGGTCGAGCATGCTGAGGATGCGCTGTTGGGCGGGGGTGGTGTGGGTGCGACGGGTGATGGTGGCGCTTGCGCTGGTGAACGTGCCCAGGTGCATCTGGTCGAGCTCGTCACGCAGGGTGCGCCACGTGTCGCCGGTGCGGACTTCGGCGACGCGGATCAACAGCAGCGCCAGCCAGCACAGGGTGACGTGGGCGCGGATGCGGTCCTCGAGGCGGTGGTAGACCGGCCGCAGGTCGAGGGTGTGCTTCATCTCCCGCCAGCCGGCCTCGACTTCGGCGAGCTGCTTGTACCCGAGTGCGATGTCCTCGGCCGACAGGTTCGGGTCACTGGTGCGTAGCAGGTACTTCCCGTCGAGCTTGGCCTCGGCGTTGACCGCGGCCTGGTCGAGGCGCAGCAGCCCGCCGGCGGTGACACGCAGGTAGCGGTGCAGGCCCGGCTTCGTCTTGAGCTCGCCGCGCAGCTCGGCGCGCCGCGTCGAGGTGAGCTTGTCGGAGCCGGTGAGGCGCTCGGAGAGCTGGGCAACCAGGCGCTGGCGGATCGCCGCGTCCCGTTCGGCCTGTTCGGGGTTGTGGCAGACCACGAACCGATCCGCGGCGCCCTCGAGGGTGACTTCCTTGACGCGCAGGTTGCCTGCCACCGTCCGGTAGCGGCCTTGGCGCGAGAGCGCGGCTCGAGCTTCCGACGAGCCGGAGCGGAGCTTCTCACCGAGGATGTAGTGGCCACCGGCGCGTTGGAGGTACTGGCGGTTCTCCGCCGAGGTGAACCCGCGGTCGCCGACCCAGACCACGCGGGAGAGGCCCCAGCCGCGCAGGTCGTCCTTGGCTTGGCGGATCAGCGCGGCATCGGCGGTGTTGCCGGGCCAGGTCCACGCCCGGATCGGGATCCCCTCCCTGGTCACCGCGAGACCGACGACCACTTGGGGGAGATCAGCCCGCTGGTCCTTGCTGTTGCCATGGCTTCGGAAGCCCGCCTGATCCTCGCCGTCGTCGTCAACCGTGACATCGGCTTCGTCGAGTTCGAAGTAGGTGCTGGTGGTGTCGAACAGGATCAGATCGGTCTCGAGGTTCAGCAGGTTCGCGACCTCGGTGTAGACCTGCTCGGCGAGCTCGTCGGCGACGTCGAGCAGCAGGTCCATCGCCCGATAGCACGCATCATCGGTGGTGTGCTCCA
>PWER01000193.1 GCA_003553565.1 Nitriliruptoria bacterium
CGCAGGTGGGTGAGGATCCGCTGGTGCGCGCGGAGCTGCAGCAGGCGGTGGATCATGCCAATGCGGCGGTGAGCCGGGCGGAGTCGATCCGTCGGTTCGAGGTGCTGCCGCGGGACTTCAGCGAGCCCGATGGGGAGCTGACGCCCACCTTGAAGCTCAAGCGTCCGGTGGTCTCGCGCACCTTCGCCGACGCCATCGAGCGCATCTACCACCAGGGCTGACTTGCTGCTCACGGGCACCGCCACTGCTCGCGGGCACCACCACCGCTCGATGCACCGCGCCTGCGGCGCCCTGCGCGTGGTGCTCCGCTCGTGCGTGGCACCTACGACGAGGTCGTGGTCCCCGCGGGAGTGCCCTGCTCGGCGCTGCCCAGCGCACGGACCTGGTGGCGCAGCACCACCAGGAGCACCACCAGCGCGGCCACGCCCAGCACCGGCTGCAGGGGAGCGAACCAGGTCAGAGCGCCCGAGGCGCCGATGGCCGCCACCACCAGCGCGTTGCAGGTGGGGCAGGCCACGGCGAGCATCGCCGCGATACCTCCGGCGCTGCTGCGGCCGGACAGGTCGCAGGCTGGGCGCCGGGACAGCGCCAGGGTGATCCCCACCAGCGGCGTCGCCGCGAGCCAGATCGCGTAGTCCCACCAGCGCACGGGCACCGGCCGCGAGAAGATCGGGTTGGGGATCAGGACCGTGGCCACCGCCACGATCGCGCCGAACACCGCTGCGACGCCGACAGCGGTCAGCAGCAGGCGACGATCGTCGCCGAGCTCACGCAGGATCACGCGCATGGGCGCAGGCTAGCTAGGACGCGGCGGCCGCGTGGCAAGCCTCATGCCGGCTGTCAGCCCGGCTCCTGCCGCGCCCCGACCACGCTCACGACCGTGGCGGCTGCCGGCACGACCGCAGCCGGGCCTCGCCGCCCCGGTGGCAGCGCGGAGGTGCTGGCCAGCAGCGCCGCGTCGGCAGCATCGGCCACCGCGCTCGCCTCCAGCCAGCCGCGCGTGGGGCGGCCACGTCGGGCCGCGAGGAGCGCGCCGAGCCCGAGCACCAGGTCACGTGCGCCCATCATGCGCACCGCCAGCACCGTCTCGCTCACCGGAGCGCGCCCGGTGAGCGCACGCCAGGCACGCGGCGCGGCGAGGGTCAGCGCCGCGCCGATGCCCACGCGACCCGCGGCGGTCAGCAGCGCGAGCTGATGCCAGCGGCCCGAGCCGCTGCTGGACGAGATCAGGGAAGAGGCCACGAGAGGTCCTGTCGCCGTGTGCTGGGCGTGATCGTCGCGCCCACCGTGGGCGCTGGCCGCGGCGCGCTGGGCGCTGGCCGCGGCGCGCGCCCGCCGACCGGGTCCCCCGCGCGGGGCCCGGACCACGGGGCACCCTAGCGGCGGGCGCTGGGTAGGCTGGACCTGCGATGGACCCTGAGACCTCCGTGCCGACGTGCTACCGCCATCCCGATCGGCAGACGCGCCTGTCGTGCACCTCGTGTGAGCGCCCGATCTGCACCGAGTGCATGACCCAGGCCTCGGTGGGCCAGCGCTGCCCGGACTGCGCCAAGCCCTCGGCGCCGGTCATGGACGCCGCCGAGGCACAGCGTCGCGCCAACCGGTCGCCGTTCACCAAAGGCGTGATCGGCGTGGCCGCCGCGGTCTACGTCGTCACGGTCTTCGGCGGTCCCGCCGGCGACCTCGTCTTCCAGCTTGGCTCGCAGTACAACCCGGCGATCGCCGATGGGCAGTGGTGGCGCCCGATCACCGCCATGTTCCTGCACAGCCCCGCGTTCCTGCTGCACATCGTGTTCAACATGCTGCTGCTGTGGATCCTCGGGCGCCCCATCGAGCGCGAGGTCGGGTCCGCGGCGTTCGCGGCGCTGTACTTCGGCGCCGGCCTCGGAGGCGCGGCTGCCTACTTCTTCCTGGCCGGCGACACGCCTGCCGTGGGCGCGTCGGGTGCCGTCTTCGGGCTGTTCGGCGCCTGGCTCGCCGCCGGGCTGCGCAACCGCGGCAACCTCCAGGGGCAGATGCTGCTGCGCCAGATCGGCCCGCTGGTCATCCTCAACGTGGTCATCTCGTTCACCCCGGGCATCGCCTGGCAGGCGCACTTCGGCGGTCTGCTCGCCGGCTTCCTGATCGCGTGGCTGTGGGGGCGGCTCGACCCGCGCGACCGACGGTCGCGGGTGGGCATCGGCGCGACCGTGGCCGCGGTGTCCATGGCGGCGATCCTGCTGCTCTGACGAAGGCGCGCTGATGGAGGTCGAGGCCTGGGAGGTGGTGCACCTCCGCGCCCGACGTGCTGACGTCCATCCGGTGCTCGCGGCCGTCGGGAGCTATCCGCGCTGGTGGCCCGGCGTGTCGGTCACCGCGGCGGGGGAGGGGTGGTGGCTCACCCACCGCGGGCCGGGCAGGCCCTGGCGTCGCCCGCATCAGGTGCGCTGGACCATCACCCGGTTGCGACCGGGGCTCGGCGTGCGCGTGGCGGTGCGCGGCGACGTCGTCGGGCGCGCCGAGTGGTACTACCTGGACCGGCGCCACGGGATCACCGTGCACTACCTGGTCCGGGGGCACGTGCCCGATCGCGGTGGGCGCGGCCTGCTGGAGGCCCACCGCCGGTCGGTGCGCGCCGGCCTGCAGGCGCTGAAGGCGCGCTATGAGCGCGATCGCCTCCCCGGCGACGAGCTCGACCCCGGGCTGGTGCTCGACCAGCGCGCCGCCGTGCAGGCCTCGCGGGGCCGGGCGCAGGCGCATGAGGCGCGCCGCGCCCGTCGCGCACGCCAGGAGGGCGGGCCGCAGACCGGAGCGGTCTCGTCTACCGCGGTGAGCCGCTCTGCCGAGGGGAGCGGGTGATGCGCTGCCCCGACTGCCACGGCTGGAACCCCGAGGACGCGGCCTGGTGCAACCAGTGCGCCCGGGCCTTCACGAGCGAGTCGACGGCGTCCGCAGCGCAGACGGGCGAGGATGCGGATGCCCCGGGAGACGCGGGTCCGGCGCAGCAGGCGGTGGCCGACCCGCCCTCGGTAGCGCCCGGCGCGGTCAGCGATCCCGAGCGGCCCGATACGAGCGCCGGTGACGGCGAGCAGCCGCGGATCCACGCCGGCGCCGAGGGCGCACGCTGGACGTGCGCCCGGTGCGGGGTCGACAACGCCTTCGACACGCTGGTCTGTCCCGCGTGCGGTGCGCCCCTGGCCACCGAGGCCGAGGGCGTGGACCGCCTCGACGCAGCCGACTGGCAGCGGGCCCGGAGGCGCGCCGCGCTGGGTCCGGGCCTCGGCCATCTCGTCGCGGGGCAGAGCGGCCTGGGATGCGCGGTGTCAGGGCTCGCCGCGGTCTGGGCGCTCGGGGCGCTGGCGCTGCTCGCCGCCGGCGGCGCTCGGGCCGCGCCAGCGGCCGGTGTGCTGCTGCTGGGCGTGGCGGCCCTGTGGGGCAGCGCGGTGCTCGACCTCGCGCGCCGCCGCGAGCGCGCCCGCCCCCTGGTCACCGGACGGGGGCTGCTGTGGCTCGTGGTGACCGTGACGGTGCTCTCGGCGGTGGCAGCGGTGCTGCCGGTGGTGGGCGTCGCCTCGGGTGGGCCCGGATGAGCGGGCGCATCCGCCACGCCCGGGGCCGACTGGCCTAGGATCCCCGCTCACAGGCACGCCGTTCGCCCGCGGCAGCGGACCGGACGGCTGCACCGATCCCCGCGTCGGCGTCGCGCCGCGAGCGCGCGGCGCTGTCCCGCACGTCGAGGAGGAGCGATCGTGGGCGACGCCGTGAGCGACAGCGTGGTGGTGCGGGCCGACCCCGCTGCGATCTGGGACGTCATCGCCGACTTCGACGCCTACCCGGAGTGGAACGACGAGATCGAGGAGGCTGAGACGCTCGAGGTCGGTGACGACGGCTGGGGGACCCGGGCCCGCTTTCGCATCAACGCGGGCGTGGTGCAGGCCGAGGTCGTGCTGGCCTACGCCTACACCGACGAGAGCATGCGGTGGTGGCTGGAGGAGGGCGACAAGGTCCGTCGCAACGACGGGGTGTACACGCTGGAGCCCCGGGAGGACGGCACCACCGAGGTGCGCTACGAGCTGGAGATCGAGCCCAGCGTGCGCGTGCCCGGCATGCTGCGGCGCCAGGCCGCGCGCCGGATCGTCGCGCGAGCGCTGGCCGGCATGAAGCAGCGGGCCGAGGCCTAGGGACGCGCATGCGCGTGGTGCTGCTCACCGGCAAGGGCGGGGTCGGCAAGACCTCGCTGGCCGCCGCGACGGCGGTCCGCGCAGCCCGGCGTGGCGCGCGCACGCTGGTGGTCTCGACCGACCCGGCGCACTCTTTGGCCGACGCGCTCGGTCAGGCGGTGGGCGGGGAGCCGACGGCGGTGGCTGACGGCCTGCTCGCCCAGCAGATCGACGCGCGCGCCCACCTCGAGGCGCACTGGCGCCGGATCCAGGACTACCTCGTCGGGGTCCTCTCCGGCGGCGGGGTGAGCGAGCTCGAGGCCGAGGAGCTCGCGCTGCTGCCCGGGCTCGAGGAGGTGTTCGCGCTCCTCGAGGTGCGCCAGAGGGTGGCAGAGGGTGGCCACGACCTCATCGTGGTGGACTGCGCCCCGACCGCCGAGACCCTGCGGCTGCTGAGCCTGCCGCAGGCGCTCGGGCGCTACCTCGACCACCTCGCGCCGCTGTCACGTGCCTGGGGGCAGGTGGTGCGACCGCTGCGCGCCGCGGGCGAGTCCGCCCCGCCCCCGCCTGGCGCGGCGGTCCTGGCGGCGCTCGACGAGCTGCGCGACAGCCTCGAGCAGGCACGGGCGCTGCTGGCTGACCCCGAGCGCACCTCGCTGCGGCTGGTGGTCAACCCCGAGCGCGTGGTGCTGGCGGAGGGACGGCGCCTGCTCGGCCAGCTGACGCTGCTCGGCTACCCGGTGGACGCCGTGGTCGCCAACCGGGTGCTGCCCGCCGGCTCGCCCGACCCGCTGGTGGCGGCCTGGCAGGCGCGGCAGGACGAGGCACTGGCCGAGCTCGGCGACGACGTGGCCGGGGCGCCGCTGCTGGTCGCGCCGCAGCAGGCAGCGGAGCCCGTGGGGGTGCCGGCGCTGGCCGAGCTCGCCGACGCGCTGTACGGCACGCGTGACGAGCGCGCGGTGCTGCACCGCGGTGCGGCGCTGCGGGTCGAGGCGTGCGGGCGCGGCTGGGAGCTGCGCCTGCCGCTGCCGGGAGTGGAGCGCGACGAGGTCGCGGTCCACCGCACCGGCGACGAGCTGCTGGTGCGCGTGGGCGCCACCACCCGGGCGGTGCTGCTGCCCGCTGCGCTGCGGCGCGGCGAGGTCGCCGGCGCTCGTCTGGAGGGCGGCGAGCTGCGCGTGCGGGTCGCCCCGCCCGATGCGGCGCCGCAGGGAGCCCAGGCCGGTGCGCTGTGACCGGGACGGTGCCTCGCGCGGTGGCGCGGCACCTGCTCTAGACTGCGGCGGTGCTGCGCGGCGAGGTCGCGTGGCGCCGCCGACGAGAGCCCAAGGTCGACCGTGACGGGTGAGCACGCCCACCACCGCGCCGACGACGCGCACGGCCCCGCCGATGAGGCAGGCCCCGGGGCCGCAGAGCAGCACGACGAGGCCGGACCGCGCGCCGAGTGCGGCTGCCAGCGGTGTCCCCTGTGCGCGCTGCTGCAGGCCGTGCCCGAGGTGCCGCCCGAGGTCAGCACCCACCTGCGCTCGGCCGGATGGGAGCTCGCCCGGGCGCTGCAGGTGTGGCTGGAGCGCCCGGCCGCCGAGCCGCCCGGGGGCGCCTCGGCCGCGGCGGACGGCCCCACCGGGGCCGCCCCCACCACCGCCGACGCCCCCAACGCACCCGACGCCGCTCCCGGCCCCGACGCCGTGCACGACACCGGCGGCGCGCCGCAGGCGCGCCGGCCTCGTCCCCGACAGCAGCCCGCGGCGCGCGTGCAGCGCATCCCGCTCGAGTGAACCGAACGCGGCCGCTGGTGCCCGCGCGCACCGGCGGTCCGACCCGCCCCGACCACGAGAGGAGCGCGGCGTGGAGATCACCGCTGACGCGATCCGCGAGCTCGTCGACCGTCGCCCGGACGGCGCCCCCGTCACCAGCGTGTACCTCAACACCGACGGGGCGCTCTACCCCCGTGCGACCGACTACGAGGCGCGCCTGGACGGTCTGCTGCGCGACGTCCAACGGGCCGGGGATGCCCGCGGCCCCGCGGCGGCACGATCGGTCGCCGATGATGTCGCCGCGATCAGCCGCTGGGTCCGCCACGAGTTCGACCGCACCCACACCCGCGGCCTCGCGCTGTTCGCCTCCGGCGGTGAGATCTTCGAGTCGGCCGAGGTCGCGCTGCAGGTCCGCAACATCGCCCGCGTGGGTGACGCGCCCTATGTGGTGCCGCTGGAGGCGCTGCTCGGCCGGGTCCACCACATCGGCCTGGTGGTCGCCGAGCGCGACCGCGCGCGCATCCTGCGCTACCGCCTCGGCCAGCTGCGCGAGTACACCGCGGTCGAGGCCGAGGTGCATGGCCAGCACGCCCAGGGCGGCTGGGCCCAGGCGCGCTACCGCCGCAACATCGAGCGCGAGGTCCTCCACCACCTCAAGGACGTCGCCGAGGAGCTGCTGCAGGTGCACACCGAGCGCGAGCCGCTCGAGGCGCTGATCCTCGCCGGCCCCACCGCCGAGGTGTCGGAGTTCCGCAAGCTGCTGCATCCCTACCTGGAGCAGATCGTCCAAGGCACCGCGCGCTCGCTGCCCGTCGACGCCCCGATCGACTCGCTGATCGAGGCCTGCCAGGAGGTGGAGCAGGAGCTCGTCAGCGCGCGACGGCGCCGGCTGCTGGAGCGCCTGGCGGCGGCGCAGGGACAGGCTGGCAAGGCCGCCCGCGGCCTGCGCCACGTCGTCGAGGCGATCAACGCCCAGCGCGTGGAGACGCTGTTCGTGGTCGAGGGCGCTGGTGAGCCCGGATGGCGCGCGGCCACCGGTGCGCTGGCGCTGCGCGAGGCGGACGCCCGCAGCTTCGGAGAGCCCGTCGAGCGGGTCGATGACCTCGTCGACGCATGCATCGAGGGCGCCGTGCGCACTGGGGCGGCCATCGAGCTGTTCCGCGACGACGCGCGCCTGGACGGCCATCCGGTCGCGGCGCTGCTGCGGTTCTAGTGGCTGCCGCGCGCGCCGGCATCGGCATCGACGTCGGGGGCACCAAGATCGCTGCCGGCGTCATCGGACCCGACGGCACGGTGGGTGCCCGATCGCGTCGCGACACACCGGCGGCTGACGCTGACGCGATCGCCCGCACCATCGCCGAGGTCGTCGAGGAGCTCGACGCGCCCGGCGCGCCGGTGGGTGTCGGCGCGGCCGGCCACGTGGACCTCGAGGGCGTGGTGCGCACCTCGCCCAACGTGCCGGGCTGGGTGCGCGAGCCTCTCCAGGCGCGCCTCGAGCAGACCCTCGAGGGGCGCCCGGTGGTGGTGGCCAACGACGCCGATGCGGCCGCCTGGGGCGAGTACCGCTGCGGCGGCGCCGCCGACGTCGACGGCCTGGTGCTGCTGACGGTGGGCACCGGCGTGGGTGGTGGCGTGGTCATCGGCGACCGCCTGCTGCGGGGCGCGGACGGTGGAGCCGGCGAGGTGGGACACCTCATCGTCGACGAGGGCGGGCCACGCTGCAACTGCGGCAACCTCGGGTGCCTCGAGGCTCATGCGAGCGGCACCGCGATCGGGCGCAAGGCGCGCGCGGCCGTGGCCGAGGGGCACGTGCGGTCCACCTCGCCGCTGTCGGGGCGCGCGCCGGGCGGCGCCGAGGTGTCGCGCGCGGCGCTGGACGGCGACCCCGACGCCCGGGAGATCATCGCCGAGGCCGGGCGCTGGCTGGGCGTGGGCCTGGGGGCGCTGGGCAACGTGCTCGACCCGCCGGTGTTCGTCATCGGGGGCGGCGTCATGGCCGCTGGCGAGCTGCTGCTCGCTCCGGCGCGCGAGGCGATGGTCGAGCGCTTGCTGGGCCGCGAGACCCGGGCGGTCCCGCCGGTGCGGGCCAGCGCGCTGGGCAGCGACGCCGGCATGATCGGCGCCGGGCTGCTGGCCGGGGAGTCGACCGCGCCGCGGGTCAGCGCCGACGGCGCTGGCGGAGCATGAGCACCAGCGCCATCCCGCCGATCAGCACCACCGGGACGAGGTCGAGCGGCACGCGCGCCTGACCCAGCAGCGCCACCGCTGGGACGAGCAGCAGGGCCAGCGGCCACAGCCGTCGCAGGCGCTCGGTGAGCAGTGGGCGCGTAGCCGGCTCGTCGTCGACGGCGCGAGGCTCGGGATCGCGCGCCGGTTGGGACGAGGGCGCGCGCGTGCGCGCCGGCGGCTCCTCGTCCACGGCCTCCCCGCCCGTACCCGAGTGCTGCGTGCGGCCGCGGATCTCCTCCATGCGGGCGGCCATGATCGCCACGGCCTCGTCGCGCTGCGAGGCGGGGACGAGCACGCGGGTGCTGTCCTGCCCCTCGACCTCGGCAGCGACTCCGTGATCGCGCAGCGTCGAGGCGACCGCCGTCGCCAACGGCGGAGCGAAGTCGGCGAGCTCGGTGCGCGGGTCAGCGCCCATGGGTCCTGCCGTCTCCGTGGGGTGCGGCGGCCACGTTAGACTGTACCCTCGACCGATCGTCGGTCCTGCCAGCCCCGACCAGTCGCCGGGTCGGCCCGGCCGCGAGGAGCAGCGCAGCGATGAAGTCCGACGAGCCGTCGCCGCGCCTGTACCGCGCCCTGCACGCGGTGGTGCCACCGGTCATCAACGCGCTGTGGCGCCCCACCGTCAGCGGCCTGGAGCACGTGCCCGACCGGGGCCCGGCGATCCTCGCCTCCAACCACCAGTCGGTGCTCGACGTGATCGTGCTGCCGTCTGCTCTGGAGCGGCCGCTGTTCTTCCTCGCCAAGGAGGAGTACTTCCGCGGCTGGCAGCGGCGCTTCTTCGAGAGCGTGGGCGTGATGCCGGTGCCGCGCGACGGAGGTGACGCGGCCGAGGCCAGCCTGCGGCGGGGGCAGGAGCTGCTCGATGCGGGGCGCCTGCTCGGCATCTACCCCGAAGGGACGCGCTCGCCCGACGGGCGCCTCTACCGCGGCAAGACCGGGCCGGTTCGGCTCGCCCTGCGCACGGGTGCGCCGCTGGTGCCCGTGGCCACGGTCGGCACCCGCGAGGTGCTGCCCAAGGGCGCGGTGCTGCCGCGCCAGCGGCCGCTGGCGGTGCGCTTCGGCCCGCCCCTTGACCTGCGCCGCTTCGCCGGGCGCGAGCACGACCGCTTCGTGCTGCGCAGCGCCACCGACGAGCTGATGTACGAGATCATGCAGCTGTCGGGCCAGGAGTACGTCGACGCCTACGCGGCCAAGGTCAAGTCCGGGGAGGTCACGGTGAGCTCCGGCGACCCGGCCGAGCTGGAGCGGCTGCTCGACCCCGACGACCTGGTGCACCGCAAGGCGTCCTGACCACGGCGTCCTGACCCCGGCGGCGGCGCCCCCAGCGCCGCCGTCAGGGCTCCCTGGCACGCACCGGCAGGGGACCGTTAGGATCGCGCGCAAGCTCGACGAGATCTTGCATGTCAGCGCGTTCGCGGGGCCGTGGAGTCAGCAGCGCAGGGCGGCGGCGCCGCGCGCAATCCTTTCGGAAGGGTGAGCACGCATGAGCGAGCAACCGACCGACACCGGTGAGCGATCCTCGCCAACCGGTCCGGGATGGGGCTTCCGCGCCAACCCCGTGGTCTTCGGGGTGTCGGCCTTCGTCATCATCGCCTTCGTCATCTTCGGCGTGACGCTGACCGAGACCGCAAACGAGGCGCTCGGTGCGGTGCAGGACTTCGCCGTGGAGTACGGCGGCTGGTGGCTGACGCTGTCCACGACGCTGTTCGTCATCTTCGTGCTGTTCCTCGCGATCAGCCGCTACGGCCGGATCCGCCTCGGCGCCGACGACGACCGGCCGGAGTTCTCCAACTGGGCCTGGTTCGCGATGCTGTTCAGCGCCGGCATGGGCATCGGCCTGGTGTTCTGGGCGGTCTCCGAGCCGATCTTCCACCTCCTGGACCCGCCGCGCGCGCAGGAGGGGACGGTCGCGGCCGCAGACGACGCGATGACCTACACGTTCTTCCACTGGGGCGTGCATCCCTGGGCGGTCTACATCGTGATGGGCATGTCGCTGGCCTACATGTCCTTCCGCAAGGGCAAGCCGCTCACCGTGCGCTGGGCGCTGTGGCCGCTGCTCGGCGACCGCGTGAAGGGTCGCATCGGTGACCTGATCGACATCATCGCGGTGTTCGGCACCATGTTCGGGATCGCCACCTCGCTGGGCCTGGGCGTGTCACAGGTCAACGCCGGCCTGGCCCGTCTGGGGGTCATGGAGGTGGGCACCACCCAGGCGGTGGTGCTGATCGCCATCATCACCGCCATCGCCACCTTGAGCGTGGTCAGCGGACTGGACAAGGGCATCAAGAACCTGTCGATGGCCAACATCGGCTTCGCGGGCGCGCTGATGGTGATCGTGCTCATCGCCGGGCCGACCCTGGTGATCCTCAACGGGTTCGTCGAGAACATCGGGAACTACGTCGGCCAGATCATCCCGATCAGCTTCGAGACCGACGCCTTCGGCGACGGCGCCTGGCAGGCCGCCTGGCCGACCTTCTACTGGGCCTGGTGGATCTCCTGGTCACCGTTCGTGGGCATGTTCATCGCCCGCATCTCCAAGGGCCGCACGATCCGCGAGTTCGTGTTCGGCGTGATGCTGGTCCCCACCGTGGTGACGATGCTGTGGCTCACCGTGTTCGGGCAGAGCGGCCTGCACTACGAGCGCCTCGGCATCGGCACCATCGGCGAGCAGGCGTTCGAGGACGAGGCCTTTGGCACCTTCGCGCTCCTCGAGACCCTGCCGATCCCCGGCGCGCTGGCCACCGTGCTGGTCGCCCTCACCGTGCTGATCGTGACGCTGTTCTTCGTCACCAGCTCCGACTCCGGCTCGCTGGTCATCGACATCCTGACCTCCGACGGAGATCTGGATCCGCCCAAGGGCCAGCGGGTCTTCTGGGCCGTCTCCGAGGGCGCCGTGGCCGGTGTGCTGCTGTGGGTCGGTGGCGAGGAGGCGCTGAGCGCGTTGCAGACCGGTGCGATCTCCACCGGCCTGCCCTTCTCGATCGTCCTGGCGGCCATCGCGGTGTCGCTGTACCTGGCGGTGCGCCGCGACCCGGCGGCCGGACCGACGCGGCGCGCGGGGCGCGCGGGTGCAGCCGCAGCCGCCGCGCCGGCGGCAGCCGAGGTCGTGGATCCGCGCACCGGGTCGTTCGAGGAGAGCGAGCCGATCGACGACGGCAACGGCACGAGCTAGCTGCGCGGTGCACCACGGTGGCCGGCGGGGCCGGGCGGCCCCGCCGGCCACCGCTTGTCCGCCCCCCAACGGGTCGACGATCGGCTGCTGCTGTGATCGAGCTGTTCTCCGACACCCAGACGCGCCCCACGCCGGCCATGCGCGAGGCGATGGCCACCGCCGAGGTCGGCGATGAGCAGCTGGGCGCCGACCCCACCGTGCGCGCGCTGTGCGAGCGCGTGGCCGGCCTGCTGGGCCACGAGGCCGGCGTGCTGCTGCCCAGCGGCACGATGGCCAACCTCATCGCGCTGCTGCTGCACGTCGGCACCACGGGCGAGGAGGTGCTGCTCCACGAGCTCGCCCATCCGCGCCGGTTCGAGGCGGGCGGCGCCGCACGGCTGGTCGGTGCGGTGCTGACCCCGCTGCGGTCGGACACCGGCATCTTCGGCGCCGCCGACGTGCGCGCTGCCGCCCACGACCCCGCCGACCGCTACGCCCCGCGCACGCGGCTGGTCAGCGTCGAGCAGCCCACCAACGTCACGGGCGGGCGCGTGTGGCCGCTGGAGACCGTGGACGAGGTGCTCGCCACCGCGCGCGATCTGGGGCTTGCGGCGCACCTGGATGGTGCGCGCCTGCTGAACGCCGTCGTGGCCACCGGCGTGCCCGCCGACCGGTGGGCCCACGGGTTCGACACCGCCTGGATCGACTTCACCAAGGGGCTCGGCGCGCCGCTCGGCGCGGTGCTCGTCGGCTCGCAGGACACCATCGACCGGGCCTGGCGGTTCAAGCAGATGCTGGGCGGAGCGCTGCGGCAGGCCGGCGTGGCCGCCGCGGCCTGCCTGCACGCCCTGGACCACCACGTCACGCGTCTCGCCGACGACCACGCGCGGGCGCGGCGGTTGGCCGAGGCCGCCGCGCAGGCCGCCCCCGGCGTCGTCGATCCCGCGAGCGTGGAGACCAACATCGTGGTCCTGCGAGGGGTCGACGCGCCGGCGCTGCGCGACGCGCTGGCCGAGCGCGGGGTCGGCGTCGGCGCGCTGGGCCCGCACACGGTGCGCCTGGTCACCCACCTCGACGTCGATGACGCCGCCTGCGAGCACGCCGCTGCGGCGTTGCGCGAGGTCCTCGCCGCGTGACCGCGTGCGCGCGTCAGCGTCGGCTGCCGCCGCCCGAGTCCTTGGGCTGACGCACCCCGAAGCGGCCCAGTGCGCCCAGCACCAGGAACCACGTGATGAAGAACAGCGCGCCGTCCTGGGTGGCCTCCCCCCAGCCGGCGCCACCGGCCACGCCCGCTCCGGCGCGCACCACGGCGGCCAGCACGCCGATCAGGCCAGCGGTGCGCCAGGGGTGGACCCCTAGCAGCCGCCCGGCGCCGCGGCCGGGCCCGGCCCGCTCGGCGAGCTCGGCTGCCTGGAGGCCGAGCAGCGCCACACCGGCCATCACCGCCCCGCCGGACAGCAGCGCCAGGAGCCCGGCGACGAACGGGCTCGCGCCGCCCTCGAGGGTGCTCAGCGCAGCGACCATGGCGCCCAGGGCGACGCCGAGGATCAGCCCAGCCCGCCAGGGCTGCTCCTCCAGGAACAGGTTGATGCGTGACGGTGGGGGAGCCTGTGCCATGACCGCCACGAGCCTAGCCGCCGGGCCGCACCGCGTCGGCTGGAGGCCAACCGGGTAGGAGTCGCCCCATGGGCCGCACCGTCCTCGTGCTCGGCGATCAGCTCTCGACCGACCTCGGCGCCCTGGCCGGCGCCGACCCCGGCCGTGACCGGGTGCTCATGGTCGAGTCGTGGGCCAAGCTCGCCCAGCGCCCATGGCACCGCCAGAAGCTGCAGCTGCTCCTCGGGGCCATGCGGCGCTTCGCCGCCGAGCTGACCGACCAGGGGTTCACCGTCGACTATCGGCAGGCGTCCACGCTGCGCGACGCGCTCGCCGAGCACGATCCCGCGTCGCTGGTGGCCACGGCCCCCTCGACCTGGGACCTGCGCGAGCGGCTGACGCGGTGGGGCATAGAGCAGGTGGGCAGCGGCGGCTTCATCGAGGGCGAGGAGGCGTTCGCGCGCTTCGCGCAGGGACGGCGCTCGCTCGGCCTGGAGCCCTTCTACCGGCAGGTGCGCCGACGCCACGGCTGGCTGCTGGACGCCGACGGGGAGCCGGCCGGGGGACGCTGGAACCACGACCACGCCAACCGCGAGCAGCCACCGCGCCAGGGCGTGGACCCGCCCGCGGCGTGGCGCCCGACCGAGGACGCCATCGACGCGGAGGTGCGCGCCGACCTCGCTCGCTGGGAGCGCGCCGGCCACCTGCAGCTGTGGGGGCGCGACCGCCCCCGCACCTTCGCGGCCTCCCACGCCGAGGCGCGCGCGGCGCTCGAGGCCTTCCTCGCTGACCGGCTGCCCGGCTTCGGGCCGCTCGAGGACGCGGTCGTGGCCGACCAGCCGGTCCTGTGGCACGCCCAGCTGTCGGGGCCGCTCAACCTCGGGCTGCTGCATCCCCGCACGGTGTGCCAGGCGGTCGACCGGGCGTGGCGCGCGCACGGCGACCCCGAGCAGGTGGGCTCCTACGAGGGCTTCCTGCGCCAGGTCGCCGGCTGGCGCGAGTACGTCTGGGGCCTGTACTGGTGGCGCATGCCCGCCTGGCGCACCGACGCGCACCTCGGCCAGCACGGTTCGGTGCCCCAGGCCTTCTGGGACGGCGACACCGACATGCGCTGCATCGCCGCCAGCGTCGACGACCTGGCCGAGCGCGCCTGGCTGCACCACATCCCGCGGCTCATGCTCCTGGGCAACCACGCGCTGCTGGCGGGCGTCGACCCCCAGGCCCTCACCGACTGGTTCCACGCCACCTTCGCCGACGCCTACGAGTGGGTGATGCTGCCCAACGTGGTCGGCATGAGCCAGTGGGCCGACGGCGGGGTCATGGCCACCAAGCCCTACGCCGCCAGCGCCAACTACATCAACAAGATGACGACCTACTGCAGCGGGTGCCGCTACGACCCCAAGCAGCGCACCGGCGAGGACGCCTGCCCCTTCAACGCGCTGTACTGGGACTTCCTGTCGCGCCACCGCGAGCAGCTCGAGGGCAACCCTCGCACGCGTCAGATCCTGCGTCCCCTGGACCGGTTCTCGCAGGCCGAGCGCGAGGCCATCCACGCGCGGGCCCGGCGCTTCCGCGCCGACGTGGCGCCGGAGCAGCAGCCGCCCGCACCCGACGACGGGCCCACCTGAGGGCGGCGCGCGAGCCGCCGCTGCTGCGTGGGCTGGCACCAGCGCCGGCGTGGCGCGACGATGGCCGTCGAGCCCCGAGACCCCGCCCTGCCGCCCGAGGTCAGGAGCGAGCCCGTGCGCGCCCTCGTTGCCACCCACACCGACCCGACCGACCCGCTCGCTGCCCTGGCGCTCACCGAGCGGGACGAGCCGACCCCACCGGCGGGCTGGACGGTGGTCGAGGTGCGTGCCGCGTCGGTGAACCATCACGACCTGTGGACGCTGCGCGGCGTCGCCACGCCCGCCGAGCACCTGCCGATCGTGCTCGGCAGCGACGCCGCCGGTGTCACCGTGGAGGGTCGACCCGTCATCGTCCACGCGGTGGTGCCCGACCACGGCGCCGCCGCCGGCGATCTGCGCGCGGGCGGCTCGATCCTGTCGGAGCGGGTCGACGGTACCCACGCGGAGCGCGTCGCGGTGCCCGAGGCCAACCTGGTGGACAAGCCCGAGGCCCTGACCTTCGCCCAGGCCGCCTGCCTGCCGACCGCGTGGCTGACCGCCTACCGAGCCCTGTTCACCTGCGCCGCGCTGCAGCCCGGCCAGCGGCTGCTGGTCCAGGGCGTGGCCGGTGGTGTGGCCACCGCGGCGCTGCTCCTCGCGCGTGCCGCGGGCGTCGAGGTGGTCGCCACCAGCCGTCACGCCACCGCGCGGGCTCGCGCCGAGGAGCTGGGCGCCGCGGCCGCGCTGGAGCCCGGGTCCCGCGTGCCCGCGCGCGTCGACGCGGTGCTGGACAGCGTCGGCGAGGCCACGTTCGGCCACTCGCTGCGCAGCCTTCGCGTCGGTGGGTCCGTGGTGGTCGTCGGCGCCACCAGCGGGCCCAACCCGCCCGCCGAGCTGCACCGCGTCTTCGCCCGGCAGCTGCGCGTGGTGGGCTCGTCGATGGGCACCCGCGCGGAGCTGGAGGCGCTCACGCGGCTGCTGGTCACCACCGGCGTGCGCCCGCTCATCGCCGACACCATGGCGCTCGCACAGGCCCCGGAGGCTTACCAGCGCCTCGCCGAGGGCGGGGTCGTCGGCAAGCTGGTGGTCACGCCCTAGGCGTCGTCGTCGAAGGTGTAGACGACGACCTGCTGGCCCCGCTCGATGGCCGAGCCGGGGGTGGGGTCGGTCTCCTCCACCAGACCCTCCTGGCCGCGGACGAACGGGCCCACGCTCGGCCGCGGCTCACGGACGACCTCCACGGCGAGCCCCTCGGCCTCCAGGGAGGCGACCGCCGCCTCCACCGGCTCGCCACGCAGGTCGGGCAGCTCGATCGTGAGCGGTCCCGCCGACACGACGACCTCGACGGTCGAGCCCTCGTCGATCTCCTCCCCGGGGTCCAGCGACTGGCTGATCACCTCGTCGGGGGTGGGGACGCTGTCGCTGTGCTCCTCCTCGATGGCAGCCTCGAGGTCGGCGTCGGCGAGGGCTGCCTCGGCCTCCGAGCGCGTCAGGCCCGACAGATCGGGGACCTCGACCTGGCGGACGCCGCGCGAGACCTCCAGCGACAGCTCCGAGCCCTGGGCCACCTCCTCACCCGGCTCGAGCGACTGGCGGATCACGTTGCCCTCGGGGATCTCGTCGTCGAAGACCTCCTCGACCTCGACGACCTCGAAGTGGTACGGGTCGGACTCGAGCAGCTGCCGCGCCTCGCCCGACGACCAGCTCCCGTCCTCGACGTCGGGCACCTCCACGTCGGCCGGCCCCTCGGAGACGATCAGCTCCACATCGCTGCCGCGTCGCAGCTCCTCGCCGGCCGGTGGGTCCTGACCGATGACGGTGCCCTCCTCGACGTCGTGGGTGGTCTCCCACTCGAGGGTGGGCACCAGCCCGAGGCTGTCGAGCACGTCGGTGGCCTGCTCGACCTGCTGGTCCTCCAGCGAGGGCATGGCGATGACCGGTGCGATGAGCCAGTGGTAGGCCGCCAGCGCCCCTGCGCCCATAACCGCCAGTGACGCGAGCAGCGTCCCCAGCACGATGCCCCCGCGCCGCAGGCGGCGGCGCCACGGGCGGTCTGGACCACGCGGCACCGGCGAGCGCCGCAGGTCAGGGCTGCGCGAGGGCGGCACCGGGGTGTCCTCGACGGGCAGCACCACCGTCGCATCGCCCCCGTCGTCGCGCGGCAGCGACACCGGCAGCGGCCCCTCGGGCAGCGCCTGGTGCAGCGCACCGAGGAACGCCGCCAGGTCGGGGAAGCGGTCCCCGGGGTCCGGGGCGCAGGCGCGGCGAACAGCCGCATCCAGCGCCGGGGGCACGTCGGAGGCGTGGGTGCTGGGTGCCGGCACGCGCTCGCGTGCGTGGCGCAGCGCGACGCCGACGGGGCTGTCGGCCGGGAGCGCCTTGCGCCCGGTGAGCAGCTCGAACACCATCACGCCCACCGCGTACTGGTCGCTGGCGGGGCTCGCGCGCTGCTCGCCGACCAGCTCGGGGGCGAGGTAGTGCACGCTGCCGACCAGCGCCCCGGACTGGGTGTGCTGGCTGCTCTCGATCGCCCGCGCGATGCCGAAGTCGACGACCTTGACGACGCCGTCGCGGGTGACCAGCACGTTCTCCGGCTTGACGTCGCGGTGGACCATGCCCAGCTCGTGGGCGCGCTGAAGGGCGCGGCAGACCGGGTCGATCAGGGCGAGGGCCTCGCGCGGCGATACGCGGCCCCGCTGGCGAATCACCTGGCGCAGCGAGGGTCCGTCCACGAACTCCATGACCATGTAGGGGCGCTCGTGCGGACCCTCACCGCCCTGGTCGAACACGCTGACCACGTGCGGGTGAGCCAGCGCCGCGGCGTGCTGCGCCTCGGTGCGGAACCGTTCCAGCACCGCCGTCTCATCCGCCAGATGGGAGTGCAGGACCTTGACGGCGACGTCGCGCTCCAGGGTGAGGTCGGTGGCGCGGTGGATGGTGGCCATCCCGCCAGCGCCCACCCGTTCGCCGAGGCGGTAGCGGCCGCCGAGCACGACGCCGCCGTCGGCGTGCGCCGCCACCCCGCTGGAGTCCGCGTCGGTGAGCCCTGTCATCACCGCCAGTGTAGAGGGACTCGGGGGCGACCCCGAGCACATCGCCGCGGGGCGGTGGTCGACGGCCACCGGTTGGGGCAGGCTGGACGTTGATGAGCGCGCGCATCCTCTCCCTCGTGCCGGCCGCCACCGACTGGGTGGTCGAGCTCGGCTGCGCCGAGCAGCTGGTCGGCGTCACCCACGAGTGCAACGTGCCCGCGGGGCTCCATCCCGAGGTGGCGGTGACCCCCGCGGTGGCCGCTGACTTGGGCGATCCGGCGGCCGTGGACGCCGCGGTCACTGCCACCGCGCAGGCCGGCCAGCCGCTCTATCGGCTGGATCCCGACCAGGTGGCCCGGCTCGCGCCGACCGTGGTGCTCACCCAGGAGCTCTGCGAGGTCTGCGCGGTGTCGCCGGCCACGGTCGAGGCGGTCGCCGCCACGGCAGGTGATCCACAGGTGACCACGCTGCGGGGAGTGACGCTGGAGGGCGTGCTCGAGGACGCGCTGCGCGTGGGATCGGCCCTGGGAGCCTTCGAGCGCGCGGCGGCGCTCGTGGCGCGGCTGCGTGGGCGGCTCGACGCCGTGGCCGAGGCGGTGCGCGACCGCGCCCGACCCCCGGTGGCCGTGGTCGAGTGGCCCGAGCCCGTGTGGGTCGCCGGCCACTGGGTGCCCGACCAGATCGCCGCGGCCGGTGGCGTGTGCGTCGCCGGCGAGCCCGGCGCGCCCTCGCGGCGCGGCAGCTGGGCAGAGCTCGACGCCGCGGCGGTCACGGTGCTCGGGCCGTGCGGCTACGGGCTCGACGAGGTCGTCGCCCACGGCCCCTCGCACGTGCCCGGTGACGTCGCGCCGCTGTGGGCGATGGACGCTGATCGGGAGCTCTCGCGGCCCTCGGCGGGAGCGGTGACCGGTGTCGAGACGCTCGCACGGATCCTGCACCCCGAGGTGGTCGGGCCTCCCGATCCCGCCAGCGCCCGGTTGCTGCGCCCCAGCCCGGTGCCCCTCGCGTGATGAGCGACGCGCACGCCGACCCGTTCCTCGAGGGCCTCGGTGCCCTCGGGTTCGTGGTGGTCCAGTCGGATCGCCGCGGCGTCCTGCAGCTGGCACGGATGCCCAACCGGTTCCTGACCGAGTGGGTGCACGACGACGGCACTGCCGCGCTGCTCACCTGGGAGTTCGACCTGGGCGAGTACGTGGCCGAGCGTGACTGGCAGATCGGCGCCGCCGAGACCAGCCTTCAGGTGCTCTA
>PWER01000139.1 GCA_003553565.1 Nitriliruptoria bacterium
CCGACGACGTCGACGAGGCCGAGCTCGACCTGATCGAGGAGGGCCAGCTCACCGTGGGCTCGGACCTCGCGTTCGCCCCGTTCGAGTTCATCGAGGACGACGAGGCCGCCGGCTTCGACATCGACCTGATGGATGCGATCGCCGAGGAGCTCGGTGTGGACACCGAGTACGTCGACGCGGACTTCGACGGGATCCTCACCCAGCTCGCCGCCGGCGAGTTCGACGTGGTCATCTCGGCGCTGACCATCACCGAGGAGCGCCAGGAGACCGTGGACTTCTCCGACCCCTACTTCGAGGCGACCCAGGCGCTGGTGACCCTCGAGGGGTCTGACATCACCGCCGAGGAGGACATCGACGGCGTCACCGTCGGTGCGCAGGCCGGCACCACCGGCCTGGACTATGCCGAGGAGGCCTACGGCGAGGACAACGAGATCGTGGAGTTCCCCGGCTACCCCGAGGCGTTCGCCGACCTGGAGGGCGAGGGCGTCGACGTGGTGGTGGCCGACCTGCCGGCTGCCAACGAGGAGGTCGGTGACTCCGAGACCCTGGTGGTCGCCGACGAGGTCGACACCGGCGAGGAGTATGGCATCGCGGTCGATCCGACCAAGCCCGAGCTGCTGGATGCGGTCAACGCCGCGCTCGACGAGGTCATCGCCGAGGGGACCTACGCCGAGATCTACCAGGAGTGGTTCCCCGAGCTCGACGTGCCCGAGGCGTTCGCCGGCGACGACGCCTAGCGTCGCCGCGCCGGGGCGGGGGCGCGCTGCCTCGCGCGCCCCCGCCCCGGCGCCCCCGGATGAGAAGGGCCCGCCGTGGAGCAGATCACCCGCCTGCTGTTCGACCCCGACATCATCCTCGGGACGCTGCCGGCCCTGCTCGCCGAGGGGCTGCTCAACACCCTCTACCTGTCGTTCTCCGGGTTCGGGCTGGGCTTCCTCGTCGGCCTGGTGCTGGCGCTCATGGGGATCTCCAGGCGCTGGTGGGTGCGGCTGCCCGCCAAGGTCTGGATCGACCTTTTCCGCGGCCTGCCCGCGATCCTCGTCATCATCTACGTCTACTTCGGCTTCACGCTGTCGGGGGCGCGGATCTTCGAGCAGCGCTCAAGCTACGCGATCCTGGCCCTGACGCTCATCGCCAGCGCCTACATCGCAGAGATCCTGCGCGCGGGCATCCAGAGCATCGACAAGGGGCAGATGGAGGCGGCGCGCAGCGTAGGCATGGGCTACCTGCAGGCCATGTGGCTGGTGATCATCCCGCAGGGCATCCGCCGCGTGCTGCCGCCGCTGACCAACGAGCTGATCGCGCTGATCAAGGACTCCTCGCTGGTGTTCGTCATCGGCATGTCGGTGGGTGACCGCGAGCTGTTCCGCATCGGCCAGCAGGTCGTCCAGGAGCAGGGCAACCTGTCGGCCCTGACCGCCGCGGGCCTGATGTACGTGGCCATCACGGTGCCCCTGACCCGGGTGATCAACTGGATGGACACGCGCCTGCGCGAGGGCAAGCCGATCGCGGCCGACGAGGACGTGCCCCAGGCCGCCAAGCGCCCCCTGGGAGGGCGGTGATGACCGACCCCCAGGTCGGGGCGACCCCACGGGTCGCGCTGCGCGGGCTGAGCAAGACGTTCGGCACCACCGAGGTGCTGCGCGAGGTCGACCTCGAGGTCGCCGCCGGCGAGGTCGTGTGCGTCATCGGCGCCAGCGGGTCGGGCAAGTCGACGATGCTGCGCTGCATCAACCTGCTCGAGGAGCCCACCTCCGGGCGGGTGGAGATCGACGGGATCGATCTCACCGCCCGGCGCACCGACATCGACGCGATCCGCACGCGCGTGGGGATGGTCTTCCAGCAGTTCAACCTGTTCCCGCACATGAGCGCGCTGCGCAACGTCGCCATCGCCCTGCGCAAGGTCAAGGGCCTGGGCAAGGCCGAGTCGGAGCGCATCGCCCGCGAGCGCCTCGCCGAGGTCGGGCTCGCCGGCAAGGCCAAGCACCGCCCCGCGCAGCTGTCGGGCGGTCAGCAGCAGCGCGTGGCCATCGCGCGCGCCCTGGCCATGGACCCCGACGTGATGCTGTTCGACGAGGTGACCAGCGCCCTGGATCCCGAGCTGGTCAAGGGCGTGCTGGCGGTCATGACCGACCTGGCCGAGCGCGGCATGACGATGGTGGTGGTCACCCACGAGATGGGCTTCGCGCGCGAGGTCGCCGACCGGGTGGTGTTCGTCGACGAGGGGCGCGTCATCGAGGACCGCCCACCCGCAGAGCTGTTCGGCGATCCGCGCAGCCCCCGCCTGCGGGAGTTCCTCGAGCAGGTCCTGTGAGCGGGCGTCGGGTCCGCGGCGGGCACCCGGTCGGCGCGGTCGCACCGACCGCGCCACGGCGGGCGCGGGCAGTACCCTGCCGGGCGTGACCGACCCGACCGCACCCGTGCGCCAGCCCACACCGCGCGACAGCGTGGCCGAGCAGGTCCGCGCGGCGCTGCGCCGCCAGATCCTCGGCCTGGCGCTGGCGCCGGGCTCGCCGCTGACCGAGACCGCGCTGGCCGAGCAGTTCGACGTGTCGCGCCACACCGTCCGCGAGGCGCTGCGCCTGCTGATCGAGGACGGGCTGGTGCGCCATCACCGCCACCGCGGCGCGGTGGTCAGCGAGCCCACCGCCGACGACGTCGCTGACCTGTTCGCCGCCCGGCGCGCGGTCGAGGTGGGCGTGGCCCACCAGGCGGCAGCCTGGGGGGCGGCGGGGCGAGCGCAGCTCGCCACCCACGTCACGGCGATGGACCGGGCGGTGGCCGCGGGGGATGGCCCCGGCGTGGTCGCCGCCGACCTGGCCTTCCACCGCGCGCTGGTGGGCCTGGGCGGCAGCCAGCGCCTGACCCGGTTCTACGAGAGCGTGCAGCGCGAGCTCCAGCTGGCGCTGGTGACGGTCGATCGGGCGCTGCCCGACCCCGACAAGGTCACCGAGCACCGCAGGCTGCTCGCCCACGTGGAGGACGCGGACGGCGCTGGGCTGGCCGCGGCGCTGGCCCGTCACCTCGACGCTGCCAGCGCCGACCTCGCGCGCGTGCTCGTCTAGGCGCCGCCAGGGGCGCCTCGGGGACGGGTGGCCCCCTCGGAGCCGGTCAGCGGCCGAGGACGGCGTCCAGGCGCTCCAGCGCCCAGTCCAGGTCGGGCTCGTCGATGGTGAGCGGGGGCGCCAGGCGCAGCGTCGTCTCGTGGGTGTCCTTGGTCAGGATCCCCTCGGCGAGCAGCTCCTTGGAGATCATCTTGGCGGGCTGGGCCGCCGGCGTCAGGTCGATCCCGGCCCACAGGCCGCGCCCGCGGACCTCGGCGATGCGGCTACCCTCGATGCTGCGCAGCTCGCGCAGGAAGCGCTCGCCGAGCTTGGCGGCGCGCTGCTGCAGCTCGCCGGTCGCCAGGATCGCCACCACCTCGCGGGCCACGGCGCAGGCCAGCGGGTTGCCCCCGAAGGTCGAGCCGTGCGACCCCGGTGTGATCGGCGCCATCACGTCCTGCCGGGCCACGACCGCGCTGACCGGCACGATGCCACCGCCCAGCGCCTTGCCGAGGACGAGCATGTCGGGCGTGATGCCCTCGTGGTCGACCGCCAGGGTGCGGCCGGTGCGCCCGAGACCCGACTGGATCTCGTCGGCGATCAGCAGCACGCCGGCGTCGCGGCAGATCTCGGCGACCTGCGACAGGTAGCCGTCCGGCGGGACGATGACCCCGCCCTCGCCCTGGATCGGCTCCATCAGGAACGCCACCGTCCGGTCGGTGATCGCCGCGCGCAGCGCCTCGGCGTCGCCGAAGGGGACGGCGGTGAAGCCCGGCGTGAACGGGCCGAAGCCCTCGCGGGCGTCCTCGTCGGAGGAGAACCCGACGATGGTGGTGGTGCGTCCGTGGAAGTTCTGGGTGCACACCACGATCTCGGCCTCGTCCCGCGGCACCCCCTTGACCTGGTAGCCCCAGCGGCGCGCCACCTTGATGGCGGTCTCGACCCCCTCGGCGCCGGTGTTCATCGGCAGCACCACGTCCAGGCCGGTGAGCTCGGCCAGGTCACGGGTGAACGGGCCCAGCTGGTCGTGATGGAACGCGCGGCTCGTCAGCGTCACCCGATGCAGCTGGTCGGTGGCCGCGCGCACCAGCCGCGGGTTGCGATGCCCGAAGTTCAGCGACGAGTAGCCGGCCAGCAGGTCCAGGTAGCGCCGGCCGTCCACGTCGGTGGCCCAGGCCCCCTCGGCCTCGGCGAGCACCACCGGCAGGGGCGCATAGTTGCGCGCCGAGTGGGCCTCGGCCAGGGCGAGGGCCTCGGCGGTGGCGGAGGTCGTCTCGGCGGGCATCGCTGCTCCTTCCGGGCGGTGGTGCTGCTCGGTGCTCCCGTGCGCGCGGTGGCCCCGATCGGGGATGGGACACGGCGCGCCATGCGCCGCGTCGAATTGTTGAACAATCCTGTCCTCAGCATGCCAGATGCCAGCGGTTCGCGCGCCCCGGGCTGGCGGCGCGCCCGGGCTGGCGGCGCGCCCCGACGGCTGGCCTACCCTTGCCCGTGGCGCCTGGCGCCGGCTCGCACGAGGGCGAGCGCCGGCCGCCGCGCCGCCAGACGCACAGGCTCCAGCGAGGGGATCCCATGCTCGAGATCGGCGGCATCTTCCACCAGGTGGCGCTGCTGCTGCTGCTCACCGCGGGCATCGGGCTGATCGCCACGCTGCTGCGCCAGCCGCTGGTGGTGGCGTTCATCTTCGCTGGGATCGTCGCCGGGCCGGTGGTGCTCGGGCTCGTCGACCCCGAGGGGGAGATCGAGCTGTTCGCCGAGATCGGCGTGGCGGTCCTGCTGTTCGTGGTGGGCCTCAAGCTCGACGTGCGCATGGTCCGCAACGTCGGCCCGGTCGCGTTGGCCACCGGCCTCGGACAGGTGGCGTTCACCTCCGGGGTGGGGTGGCTGCTGACCCTCGCGCTGGGCTTCGACCCGGTGGCCGCGCTCTACATCGCGGTGGCGCTGACGTTCTCCTCGACGATCATCATCGTCAAGCTGATCACCGACAAGGGTGACCTCGACAGCCTCTACGGGCGGATCGCCATCGGCTTCCTGATCGTGCAGGACATCTGCGTGGTCATCGCGCTGATCGTGCTGACCGCCATCGGCGAGCCCGGTGGGCCCGACCCCGCGCAGGAGGCGCTGCGCACGGTCCTGACCGCGGTGGCCTTCCTGGCCGCGATCTACCTGCTGGGCCGCTACGTGCTCCCGCTGTTCGAGCACCGCCTGGCGCGCAGCCCCGAGCTGATGGTGCTGTTCGCCATCGCCTGGGCCGTGGCCCTGGCCGCCGCCGCCGACGTGCTGGGCTTCAGCGAGGAGGTCGGGGCCTTCCTCGCCGGCGTGTCGCTGGCGTCCTCGCCCTACCGCGACACGCTCGGCTCGCGGCTGACCAACCTGCGCGACTTCCTGCTGCTGTTCTTCTTCGTGGCGCTGGGCGCCCAGCTGGACTTCGAGGCCGCCGGCGCGCTGCTGGTCGAGGCTCTGGTGCTGAGCGCCTTCGTGCTGATCGGCAACCCGATCATCGTCATGGTCATCATGGGGGCGATGGGCTACCGCACCGCGGTGTCGTTCCGCGCCGGGCTCACCGTGGCCCAGATCAGCGAGTTCTCGCTGATCCTCGCGGCGCTGGGCGCCGACCTCGGCCAGATCAGCGACGACGTCGTGGCGCTGATCACCGTGGTCGGCCTGGTCACCATCGGGCTGTCGACCTACATGATCACCTACGCCGATGCGCTCTACGAGCGGCTGCAGCCCATGCTGGGCGTGTTCGAGCGCAACCAGGCGCACCGCGGCATCGAGCAGGACCTCGACCGGGAGGTCGTCCAGCCCGACGTGGCGGTGCTCGGCACCGGACGCTACGGGCGCCAGGTCGTCGAGCGCCTCGTGGCGCGCGGCTGGACGCCCATCGTGGTCGACCACGACCCCGAGGCGCTCCGCGAGCTCGAGGCCGAGGGCGTGCCGATCCGCTACGGCGAGGTCACCGACAGCCACCTGCCCGACCTGCTGCCGATGGCCTCGCTGCGTTGGGTGATCTCCACCGTGCGCGACGGGGAGGCCAACCTCGTGCTGCTGGCCCACCTGCAGGAGGCGGGCTTCGCCGGCCTCACCGCGGTCGCAGCCCGCCAGCCCAACGACGTGCCGCTGCTGCGCGATGCCGGCGCGACGGTGGTGCTGCGGCCCTTCGCCGACGCCGCGCGCAGCGCGGTGGAGATCCTCGAGGACCACGAGGAGCCCACGCGCCCCCACATCGAGATGTGAGCCGGCGGGCGGGTCGGGCGCGGCACCGGGGGTCGGGCGTGCGGGCGCGGCACCGGGGGCTCGGGCGCGGCACCGGGGGCTCATCCGAGCAGCCGCGCGGCCCCCAGCAGCGTCATCACCGCGCCGGCACCGACCAGCAGCAGTGCTGCGCCCAGGGGCACCGCCTCCTGCAGGCGGCGCAGCCGCAGCGAGCCCTCCACCCGGTCGGCGAGCGCGTCACGACCGCGCAGCACCGCCACGCCGACCCCGGCGATGGTGGCGCCCAGCCCCACCCCGAACGCGGCCACCAGCGCCACCGCCACGCCGAGCCGGCCGGTGAGCAGCCCGCCGGCGAGCACCAGCAGCGCGCTGGGGGAGGGCAGCAGCCCCCCGGCGGCACCCAGCAGCACCACCCCCTGGCGCGACAGGGGGTGCACGCCGGCGGGCAGCGGGCCCAGCGCGTGGGCATGGCCGTGGGTGTGTGCTGGGTCGGTGCTGTCGGCGGCGGCGCCGTGGTGGGTGCGCGCGCGCCGGGTGCGTCGGGCTCGCACGGCGCGCGCGAGCATCCCCACCCCGACCGCTGCGACGAGCAGCCCGGCGGCAAGCCGCAGCCACCCGCCCGCGGCGTCGACGAGGGCGACCTCCGCGGTGCGTGCCGCCGCGACCAGCACCAGGGCCACGGCCACCACCGAGGCGGTGTGCAGCGCGGCCACCACCGCGCCGAGGGCCAGGGCGTCGCGGGTGCGCCCGTTGCCGCCGGCGAGGTAGGCGGCCACCACGGTCTTGCCGTGCCCCGGGCCGGCGGCGTGCGCGGCACCGACCAGCAGGGCGGCCGCCACGGCCGCGGCCAGGGCCATGGGGCCTGCTGGGCCGAGATCCCACAGCGCCAGCAGGTGCTCCTCCAACCAGCCGAGGTCGGCCGGCAGCGCCCCCGTGGCCGGCAGCGCCCCCGTGGCCGGCAGCGCCCCCGCGGGCAGCGCGCTCATGGCGCGCCTCGCGCGCTCGGGCTGCGGCGGCCCAGCCACGCCGCCAGCCCCGAGGCCGCGCCCACCAGCGCCAGCAGGCCAGCGATCGGCCACAGCAGCGCGAGTGACCCGGACGTCGTGGTCGCCTCGGGGTCGCTGTCAGCCAGCGCGGCCCGCTCGGCCTCGGCGATGTCCTCACCGCGCACCGCGGCGAGGTCCCAGGTCACCGTGGGCTCCTGCTCGGTGAGGACCGCGTGCGCCGGCTCGGCCTCGGTCGGGGCGATGGCGAACGTGCGATAGGCCGGGTGGCGCTCGTGCAGCAGCGACACGGTGATGTCCACCTCGGTGATGGTCTCGGGGCAGTCGGCGGTCAGGGTCGCGCCCTCCCAGACGACCGCGTCGGTGTCGACGCTCGCCGGACAGCGCTGGCCGTCCTGGGCGACGCGCAGGTGCTCGTGAAGGTGCTCGGCCAGCTCGGGCGAGGCGGCGAGCCGCTCCTCGAGCTCGTCCGAGCCCTGACCGGGCGCGGTCACCTCGAGGTAGTCGTCGACCACGTCCTCGTCGACCAGGCCGGCCTCGGCGCCCACGGCCATGACGTCGTCGGCGGCGGCGCGCCAGTGGATCCGGACCTGCTCGCCCTCGGCGGTCACCTCGGCGGTGGGAGGCGGGCCGAAGGGGTGCGCGTCGGCCGGCTCGGCCCCCGCGCCGAGCAGTCCCAGGCCGCCCAGCAGCGCCGCGCCGCCCAGCAGCGCTGGCACCACAGCCCGACGGCTCTGACGCGCGGCCACCCCTCCTGCGCTCATCGCCGGACACGGTACCGGCCGTTGCGCGCCACGGGCGCCGCACAGCGCGCGGTCACCGGTCCACAGCCTGCTGCACGCGGCCCTGGCGGGGGTCAGCGCCGCGTGCGTATCGTGCGCCGCGCGCGGCTGGTGGGCGGCGACGATCGCGGGGGATGGGGGTGGTGCCGATGGCACAGGCGGGACGGTCGGGGGGCACGGGATGAGCGGGATGCGCGCACCGGTGGCTGCGGGCGCAGCAACCGGGAACGCAGCGGGGGTCACGGCACTGCCGTCGGGTGGCCGAGCCCGCGCGCTGCTGGCGGGACGCCTGGCCCGGGCGCTGACCGCGCTGCTGCTGCCCACCTCGTGGTGGGCCAGCGCCGTGGCGCGCCCAGCCCTCGCCAACGCGGGCGCACCCGCCGCGGGAGCACCCGCCGCGCCGGCTGCACCGGAGGTCGGCCTGGTGGTCGTCGGACGCGGGCCGCTGCCGGTCCGGGGCTTGGTCGCCGAGCCGGTGCTGGTCGCCGAGCTCGCCCCGCACGGGCTGGGTCCGCAGGCGTGGCGCGCTCACGGCGCGGTGGTGGCGTGGTGGCTGGAGGCCGACGCGGTGGTCGTGGCTGACCGCCACGGCCAGCAGCGCCTGCCCGCCCCGACCGCGCTGACCGTGCCCGTGCCCGGCTGGCGTCGCCCGACGCTGACCTGGCCGCTGCCGGCCGAGCCGATCGTGCTGCCCGAGACGCTGCCGTCGCGCTGACCGCGCCGCCGCACTGATGGCAGCCGTCGCGCTCGGTGCGCCGGCACGCTGACGGAGCCGCCCGCGCGCTTGGCGCGCCGCACCCGCGGTGGCCTAGGCTGCACCACCACGCGCCGCGGTCGCACACGCCGCGGCGCCGCGCGCCGCGGCATCGCGCACAGCCGCGCCAGACGCCTAGGCTGCGGCTGGCGTGCCACCGCGCGGGAGCCCCGCCCTGGCGCGCCGACGTTGGGCGACACCGGCACGGGGAGCAGCGGTCATGGGCAGAGTGGGAGTCTCGGCGGCGATCATCGCCGTGCTCGTCATCGCGGTCGGGTTCGTGGTGGCCGGCACCACCCTGGACGTCAGCCCCTTCGGCGTGGCCGCCATCATCGCCGCGGTCGCCTTCGGTGCGGGCATGATCGGCCTGATGGCGCTGCTGCTGTCGCTGGTGACCACCGTGCGGGAGCTGACCCGCAGCGTCGAGGAGCTCACCAACGAGACGGTGCCGGTCATCGGCTCGGTGAACGAGACGCTGTCGGGGGTCAACACCGAGCTCGCTCGGGTCGATGCGATCATGGCCAACGTCCAGTCGATCTCCGAGACCGCCGACAACCTCGCCGACGTGGTGCGCACCGCGGTGGCCAACCCGCTGATCAAGGTCGTGGCCTTCGGCGCCGGCACCTCGGCGGCGGTGCGGTCGGCGCGACGCGACCGCTCGTGAGGGCCTGATGTTCAAGCGCCTGTTCTTCGCAAGCGTCGGCCTCGGCGCCGGCGTGCTGATCGGCAGCTGGGCGGTGCGCAAGCTCGACCGCGCCCAGCACGCCGCCACGCCCGCGGGCGTGTCGGAGGCGGCTGCGCGCCGCGCCAGCGACCTCGGCACCCGCTGGCGGGATGCGGTGGCGGTGGGTCGCGAGGCCGCCGCCCAGAAGGAAGCCGAGCTCCGCGCCGTCTACCGTGGGGGGCCGGCTCCCGAACGCTCCGACGACACCTAGGCCCACCACGATGCGCGCAGAGGACATCCGCCGCACCTACCTCGACTTCTTCCGCGAGCGCGACCACCACGTCTGGCCCTCGGCGTCGCTGATCCCCAACGACCCGACGGTGTTCCTGACCGTGGCGGGGATGGTGCCGTTCAAGCCCTACTTCCTCGGCGAGGTCACCCCCGACCACCCGCGCGCGGCCAGCGTGCAGAAGTGCGTGCGCATCCGCGGCAAGCTCGACGACATCGAGGTCGTGGGCACCACCACGCGGCACCTGACCTTCTTCGAGATGCTCGGCAACTTCAGCTTCGGCGACTACTTCAAGGCCGAGGCGATCCGCTGGGCGTGGGCGCTGGTCACCGACGGGTTCGGCTTCGACCCGCAGCGGCTGTGGGCCTCGGTCTACGAGGACGACGACGAGGCCGCGCGCCTGTGGGTCGAGGAGACCCCGCTGCCCGCTGAGCGCGTGGTGCGCCGCGGCGCGGAGGACAACTTCTGGAGCATGGGCGGGCCGGGCCCGTGCGGGCCGTGCAGCGAGATCTTCTACGACCGCGGCCCCGAGTACGGCGCCGACGGCGGCCCCGACGTCGACGAGAACCGCTACCTCGAGTTCTGGAACCTCGTGTTCATGCAGTACGAGCAAGACGCGAACGGCACGATCCTCGGGGAGCTGCCCAACAAGAACGTCGACACCGGGCTGGGCATGGAGCGCCTGGCGATGCTGCTGCAGGAGCAGCCCAACGTCTACGAGACCGACGTCATCCGCCCGATCCTCGACGCCGCCAGCGAGGCCACCGGCGTGCCCTACGGCCGCGACGAGGCCTCGGACGTCAGCCTGCGGGTGCTGGCTGACCACGCCCGCTCCACCAGCTTCCTGATCGCCGATGGCGTGCTGCCCAGCAACGAGGCCCGCGGCTACGTGCTCCGGCGGCTGCTGCGCCGCATGGTCCTCAACGCCCGCCACCTCGGCACCGACCAGCCGGTCATGCCGGCGCTCACCGACCGCGTCATCGCCACGCTCGGGCAGGCGTGGCCCGAGCTGCGCAGCCAGGCCTCGCTGATCCGCAAGATCACCACCGCCGAGGAGGAGGCCTTCCAGCGCACCCTGCGCAGCGGCTTGACGATGCTCGACACCGCGATCGAGGACGCCAAGCGCGAGCACGGCGAGACCGAGGCCGAGAGCGAGGCCGGGGATAGCGAGGCGCCCGCCGCGCGCCCGCACCTGCCCGCCCACACCGCCTTCGCCCTGCACGACACCCACGGCTTCCCGATCGACCTGACCGTCGAGATCGCCGCCGAGCGCGGCGTCGAGGTCGACCGCGATGCCTTCGCCGAGTACATGCAGGCCCAGCGCGACCGGGCCCGCGCCGCCGCCAAGCGCGGCGACGGAGGCGTGCCGCTGGACACCTACCGCGCGGCCGCCGGCACGGTCGGCTCCACGCGGTTCGTCGGCTACACCGACACCGAGGCGGCCACCGAGGTGGGCGCGGTGCTCGACCGCGCCGGCATGCGCGAGGCCGCCGAGGAGGGCGAGGAGGTCGAGATCGTCCTGCCCCGCACGCCCTTCTACGCCGAGAGCGGCGGACAGCTCGGCGACCACGGCCTGATCCGCACCGACACCGGGCGCCTAGAGATCACCGACACCGTCGCGCCGGTCGAGGGCCTGCACGTCCACCGCGGCCGCGTGGTGGCCGGCGAGGTGCACGCCGGCCAGGAGGCCCACGCCGCCATCGACGTCGAGCGGCGCACCTCCATCACGCGCGGGCACACCGCCACCCACATCCTGCACGCCGCGATCCGCTCGCTGCTCGGCGACCACGCCCAGCAGGCGGGCTCGGCGATCGACTCTGGCCGCTTCCGCTTCGACTTCCCCCACTTCGAGGCGGTTGCGCCCGAGCAGGTCGCCGCCATCGAGGACTATGTCAACACCCGCATCAGCGAGGACTACCCGGTCGAATCGTTCGAGACCAGCCGCGAAGAGGCCGACCGCATGGGCGCCATCGCCCTGTTCGGCGAGAAGTACGGCGAGCGCGTGCGGGTGGTGCGCATCGGCGACTTCTCCATCGAGCTGTGCGGCGGCACCCACGTGGACCGCAGCCCCGAGGTGCAGGTCTTCACGGTGTTCAACGAGGGCTCGATCTCGGCCAACACCCGCCGCATCGAGGCGATCACCGGCCCCGAGGCGCTCGACCACCTCGCCAAGGAGCGACTCGTCGCCGAGCAGATCGCCCAGATGCTCAAGGTCAGCCCCGAGGAGGCCCCCGACCGGGTCGCAGCGCTCATGGATCGCCTGCGCGCCGCCGAGAAGGAGCTGACCCGCGTGCGCCAGCAGGCGCTGCTGGCCCGCGCCGACGGGCTGCTGGAGAGCGCCGAGCGCGTCGCCGACCACAGCGTGGTCGCCGGCCGCGTCGACGAGGCCGACCGCGACGGGCTGAAGAGCCTCGCCCTGGAGCTGCGCAACCGCCTCGACCGCGGCGTGGTGCTGCTCGGCGCAGCCACCGACGACGGCAAGGCGATGCTCGTCAGCGCCGTCACCAAGGACCTGGCTGATCAGGGAGTCGCCGCAGCCGAGGTGCTGCGCCCCGCCGCGCAGGCCGTCGGCGGTGGCGCGGGCGGCAAGGGCGACCTCGCTCAGGCCGGCGGGCGCAACGCCGAGGCGCTCGACGACGCACTTGCTGCCGGTCGCCGCGCGGCACGCGATCTGCTCGAAGGGCGCTGAAGGCCGTGCGCGCGCTCGGGGTCGACGTCGGTGAGAAGCGGGTCGGGGTCGCGGTCAGCGACGCCACCGGCACGATCGCCTCGCCCCGCGACACGCTGCCCGGCGACGCCGACCCCGACGTCGTCGCCGCTCGCCTGGCCGACCTCGCCACCCACGAGGGCGCCCAGGTGATCGTGGTCGGCTTGCCGCTGGGCCTGGGCGGCCACGACACGCGCTCCACCGAGCGCGCCCGCGAGATCGCCGCGGCGCTGCGCGCCCGCTCGTGGCCCGTGGAGCTCGTCGACGAGCGCCTCACCTCGGCCCAGGCCGAGCGCACCCTGCTGGAGGCGGGCCGCAAGCGCCAGGACCGTCGCCATGAGCGCGACCGCGTCGCCGCCACCCTCATCCTCCAGGGGTGGCTGGACGCGCGGCCGCTGCGACCCGGAGCGCCCGACGCGGAGACGCCATGACCCTGTCGCGGAGCTCGAAGGTCTTCGCCGTGGTGCTGCTGGTGCTGCTGCTCGCCGCCGCTGCCGGCGTCTGGTGGCTGCTGCAGGACGCGCGGACCACGGTCGGGGGCAGCGACGGCGACCCCGTCACCGTGACGATCCCCGAGCAGACCAGCACCGCCGAGATCGCCGACATCCTCGTCGACGAGGAGGTGATCGGGTCGGCGTTCGCCTTCCGGGTGGCGGCGCGCTTCGATGCGCGTGCGGGCAACCTGCAGGCCGGCGAGCACGAGCTGCGCGAGGGCATGGGCCCCCGCGAGGCCATCGCGGCGCTCCAGGACGACCCTCGCCCATCGACCTACCGGGTGACCATCCCCGAGGGCCTGACCGTCGAGCAGACCCTCGACCGCCTCAGTGACGGCACCCATCACGACACCGAGGACTTCGTGGTCGCCCTGGAGGACCTCGAGGTGCCCGACGTGGTGCCGGTCGACGACCTCCCCGAGGGCGCCCAGCCCTTCGAGGGGCTGCTGTGGCCCGACACCTACGAGGTGTTCGACGACGAGGAGGCCGCCGAGATCCTGCGGCGGCTGGTGCGCACCGCGGAGTCGCGGCTGGCCGAGGTCGAGCCCGTCGAGGGCTTCGACCCCTACGAGACCCTCATCATCGCCTCGCTCGTCGAGCGCGAGGCCCGCCTGGAGGAGGAGCGGCCGCTGATCGCCTCGGTGATCCACAACCGCCTCGAGGAGCCGATGCGCCTGCAGATCGACGCGACGGTGCAGTACGCGCGCGGCGAGCACACCGAGCGGGTGCTGTTCGAGGACCTCGAGGTGGACTCCGACTGGAACACCTACGAGCGCGACGGGCTGCCGCCCACCCCCATCGCCGCCCCCGGCAACGCCTCGCTGCGCGCTGCCGCCGCGCCCGAGGACACCGACCACCTCTTCTACGTGGTCGATGACCTCGAGACCGGCTCGCACGCCTTCGCCGAGACCTTGGAGGAGCACCGGCAGAACGTCGCCGCCTACCGCGAGCTGCTCGAGCAGGCCGGCGAGGACATCGACGAGGCCGAGCGCGAGCAGGAGGCCATCGACGAGCAGGCGGACGACTCGTGAGCATCGGCGGCGCCAGCACCCGACTGCTCGCGCTGCTCGGCCACCCGGTCGACCACAGCGCCTCACCAGCGCTGCACCGCGCCGCCTGCGCCGCCGCCGGCGTCGACGCCACCTACCTCGCCTTCGACGTGCCCCCCGAGCGGCTGGCCGCAGCAGTGGAGGGCCTGCGCGCCCTCGGCGCGCTAGGCGCCAACGTCACCGTGCCCCACAAGCAGGCGGTGGTCGAGCTGGTCGACGCCTGCACCGACGAGGCGCAGGCCGTGGGCGCGGGCAACACGCTGTTCTGGGACGGGGGCCGGCTGGTGGCCGACAACACCGACGCCACCGGCCTGCACGAGGTGCTGGCCGACGACCTCGCGCTCGCCGCCGGCGTGCCGGTGCAGCTGGTCGGCGCTGGGGGAGCAGCTCGGGCTGCCGCGGTGGCGCTGGGCCGCCTCGGGGCACGCGTGCGCGTCTGGGCCCGACGCCGCGAGCAGGCCGAGCAGGTCACCGACCTCGCGCTCGCGCACGGGGCGAGCCCGCTGGGGGACCGCGAGCCCGTCACCGTCGTGCTCAACGCGACCCCGCTCGGGCTGGCCGACGAGCCGCTGCCGGACCCGTTCATGACGCTCGCCGACGACCAGATCGCGCTCGACCTCGTGTACCGCCCCGAGCCCACGCCGTTCCTGCGAGCCGCCACGGCCGCGGGCGCGCGTGCCGTGGACGGGCGCGGCATGCTGCTGGCCCAAGCCGCCCACGCGTTCGTGCGCTGGACGGGCCAGCCCGCCCCGCGCGCAGCCCTGGGCGAGGCGCTGGCCCAGGCCATGGGAGCCTCGCACCGGCGCTGACCGCCTGGTTCCCGCCCGCACGCTCAAGTGCGTGGGGCATCCCGCCGATGGGACGCAGGGGACCGGACGTGCGCCGTTCGGATCCAGGACCGACACCGACACCCGCGTCCGGGGGCCGGCGATGCTCGAGGGAAGTCTCAAGGACTTCGCACTGTCGGAGGTGCTGCACCTGCTGGCGCAGTCGGGCTCGACCGGCGTGCTGGTCGTCGAGGCCGAGGACCTGACCGGCCACGTCCACGTGCGCGACGGCGCCATCACCACCGCCAGCACCAGCGCTGCCGGCGACGCGCTCGGAGCGGTGCTGCTCGCCGCCGGGCTGGTGCACCACGCCACGATCGAGGCGGCGATCACCGCGCGCGACGAGCACGGCGGCGTGGCCCGCGCCATCGAGGCCATCGGTGGGCTGGACGCCGAGCGGGTGCGCGCAGTGGAGCGCGAGCGCGTCCAGAGCGCGGTGTTCGCCTTGCTGCGCAGCCACGGCGCGCGCTTCCGCTTCTCCGCCCGTACCCCGCCGCAGGAGCCCGTCGGCGAGCCGCTATCGGTCGAGGAGGTCGTGGCCGAGGCGCTGCGCCGCCTGGAGCACTGGCAGGAGCTGGGCCAGCGGATCCCGCTGGGCGACGCCGTGGTGACCCTCGCGCCAGAGGCACCCGGCGACGTTGACGTGGTCGTGCCCCGCCAGGCCTGGCCGCTGCTGGCACAGGTCGACGGGCGGCGCACCGTCAGCGACCTCGTCGACCTGGTCGGCACGGGGGAGTGGGCCACCGTGCGCGCGCTCGCCGAGCTGGTGGACCAGGGCCTGGTCGTGGTCGGCGCTCCCCACGCCGACACGCGCTGGGAGCGCGCCCGCACCCTGGCGCGGCGCGAGCGCGGCGCGGCGGCCGCCGCCGGCCACCTGCCCGCTTGGGTGCATCACGAGGTGGTGCTGGAGGCCGAGGATGTGGGAGCCGACGTCAGCTCGGGGGCGGCTCCTCCCGATGGCTGAGCCCTCGCCCCTCGAAGGCGCCAGGAAGGTCACGCTGCCGCCTGGCACCGACGACAGAGAGGCGAGCGCGGCATCTCGGACCGCACTGGCCCTCAAGTCCCCCGGGAGCGCTGCCGACAGGCGCTAAGACGACCGATGCCAGGGGCGCCATCGTGAAGAACCCGCAGCAGCAGCTGGGCGACATCCTCCTCGCCGAAGGCCTCATCGACCAGCAGCAGCTGGACGCAGCGCTGGAGCAGCAGCGCGCCGAGGGCGGCAACCTTGGACGGATCTTCCTCCAGCGCGGCCTGGTCACCGAGCACGCGCTCGTCTCGGCGCTGGCCAAGCGGCTCGGCATGGACTTCGCCGACCTGAGCCAGCAGATGGTCGACCCGAGCGTGGTCACGATGATCCCCGAGGCGCTGGCGCGACGCCACCGGGCAGTGCCGATCGGCGTCAACGACGACGGCGCGCTCGTGGTCGCCATGAGCGACCCCTCCAACATCGTCGCCCTCGACGACCTGCGCACCGTCACCGACCGGTCGCTCAAGCCGGTCGTGGCCACGCGCACCGACGTCGAGGACACGATCGACCGCTACCTGTCGGGCGACAGCGACCTCGACCAGCTCGAGTCCGAGGAGGACGACACCGACGAGGAGCTCGAAGAGCTCGCCGACGCCGCGGACGACGCGCCGATCGTGAAGTTCTGCAACCAGCTGATCGCCCGGGCGGTGCGCGACCGCGCCAGCGACATCCACGTCGAGCCCCAGGAGCGGCAGACGCGGGTGCGCCTGCGCGTCGACGGAGTCCTCCACGAGGTGCAGACCCAGCCCAAGAAGGTCCACAACGCCCTGACCAGCCGCCTGAAGATCATGTCCGAGCTGGACATCGCCGAGAAGCGCATCCCCCAGGACGGGCGAGTCACCGGCAAGTTCGGCGGCCGCTCGGTCGATCTGCGCGTGTCGACGCTGCCGACGGTGTTCGGCGAGAAGGTCGTCATGCGCATCCTCGACAAGAGCTCGGTTCTGCTCGACCTCGGCGACCTCGGCTTCCGCGAGGACAACTTCCAGCGGTTCAAGCGCAGCTACACCAAGCCCTACGGGATGATCCTCGTCACCGGGCCCACCGGCTCGGGCAAGTCCACGACGCTGTACGCCGCCCTCAACGCCATCAACGATCCGTCGGTCAACATCGTCACCGTCGAGGACCCGGTCGAGTACCGCATGAGCGGCATCTCCCAGGTCCACGTGCACCAGAAGGCCGGCCTGACGTTCCCCAACGCGCTGCGCTCCATCCTGCGCCAGGACCCCGACGTGGTGCTCGTGGGCGAGATGCGCGACCGCGAGACCGCCGCCATCGGCATGGAGGCCGCGCTGACCGGCCACCTGGTCCTGTCCACGCTGCACACCAACGACGCGCCCAGCGCCGTCACGCGGCTCATGGAGATGGGCATCGACCCGTTCCTGGTGTCCAGCTCGGTGGACTGCGTGCTGGCCCAGCGGCTGCTGCGCCGCCTGTGCGGCTACTGCAAGCAGCCCTACACCCCCTCGCTGGAGGAGCTCGAGTCCGCCGGGTTCGCAAGCGACAGCATCGAGGGCGAGATCCCCAACCTCTACCGCGCCGTGGGCTGCCCCTCGTGCGCGCACACCGGCTACCGGGGACGCACCGCGGTGCACGAGGTCATGAGCGTCACCGAGGAGATCAAGCGGCTCATCGCCGAGCGCGCCTCCGCCGAGGACATCGAGAAGTTCGCCCGCGCGCAGGGCATGGAGTCGCTGCGCGAGGACGGGCTGGTCAAGGCGCTGCAAGGCACCACGACCCTCGAGGAGGTCGCCCGGGTCGTGGTGTGAGCCAGTGAGGTCGCGTCCGTGGGCTCGGGCCCGAGGGGCCACGCCCACGCGGTCGCGCCCGTCCCGCTGTGGCGGGCGGCCCGCCCAGAGGCGGCCGCGCCTGCTCAAGAACGACCCGCGACATGCCGATGCACCAGGAGAGACCCACACGAAGGTGAGGCTGTTGGACGACCGCGACCGAGCAGCCACCGCGCGTACACCGCGCCCGCGCAGGGTGCTCGCGCGCCTTGAGCCCTCGGACCGGTCCGAGGGCGGCTTCACGCTGATCGAGGTGCTCGTGGCGCTGGTCATCATCTCGGTGGGGCTGTTCGCGCTGCTGACGGTGTTCATCTCCTCGCTGCGCTCGGCGCAGGAGCAGGAGGCCCACTCCCAGGCCACCCGCATCGGCACGCAGACGCTCGAGGAGTTCCGCGGCAAGGCGTTCGAGGACATCGAGCTCGGGAGCCCCGACGACCCCCCGGAAAGCGCCGACGGTGACGAGAACCCCTACGTCAGAACGGTGTCGACAGGCAGCCGTGAGTTCGCGGTCGAGATCACCGTCGCAGATGACGAGGACCTGGTGAACCCGACCAGCGACAGCGACAACGGCGGTGCCGACGACGACAGCGAGGCTGGCCTGAAGCACGTCGAGGTCGAGGTCCAGTGGGATGTGCTGGGAACCGACCGGTCGAACACCTTTGCCACCGCGATCGCAGCGCTTGACGAGCTGACGGTCTCGGCGGAGGACAGGAGCCTTGGCGTGACACTCGATCCAGCGGTGCTGGTCATCGACGCTGATGGCGAGGTGCAGGACGACAGTCTCACGGTGACCGCTCACACGGCCGGGTTCGGCGATGAGACGCAGGTGTCGGCTCGCGCGGTTCGCTATGACCTTGATGAGGACGGTGAGATCGACGCCCCCGATCCCGGAGGGGAAGTCGACCTCGACTCTCTCGATGACGAGGGCACCTGGGAGTGGTCGCCCGAGACCGTCGACGATCTCGATGCTTTCCTGCCCGATCTGGATCCGGAGCGCGATGCGACGGACTGGCTGCACATCGAGGTCACCGCAGGCGACACCGTCCACGAGCTCACGCGCGCGGCCACCCTCGACTTGTCGACGGGGATGGTGCTGACCGCCGACGTGGAGCC
>PWER01000130.1 GCA_003553565.1 Nitriliruptoria bacterium
CGACCTCACGCTGCCGCCGCTGGTGGTGACCCTGGCGGTCATCGGCGTGGCCGCCATCGCGATCGCGGTGCTGGAGCTGGGCTGGCAGCTGATCAGCTGGGCGCAGCGGCGCTTCTTCCCCGCCGCGTCGAGCTAGCGGGCTCCCGCCGGCGGTCGGCCCGCGCGGTGGCGCTAGCGGTGCTGACCGGGTCGCATCGGCCCGGCGCCCAGCCAGGTGCCGTCGACGCCGATCCGCGCGAGGAGCGCGTCGGCGTGCTGGGGTCGGCCGTAGAGGAACCCCTGGGCGATGTCGCAGCCCATGTCGCGCAGCTGGGTGTGCTGCTGCTCGGTCTCCACGCCCTCTGCCACCACGGTGATGGCCAGCACGTGGGCCATGGCGATCGTGGCGCTCACCACGTGCGCGGCGCGGGGCTCGGTGCCCAGCTGGCGCACGAACGAGCCGTCGATCTTGAGCAGGTCCCAGGGGAAGCGCGACAGCCGCTCCATCGACGACCAGCCGGTCCCGAAGTCGTCGATGGCCAGCCGCACGCCGAGCGCGTGCAGCTGGGTGAAGGTCTCCAGCGACGCTGCCTCGGCGATGGCGCTCTCGGTCACCTCCAGCCACAGCCCACCGTCGTCGATGCTGTGGTGCTCGATGGCTGCGGCGACCGTGTCGACCAGCTGGCTGCTCTTGAGCTGGCTGGCCGAGACGTTGACTGCGACCGGCGGCGCCCACCCGAGGGCGGCCTGCCAGCGCTGGCGGGTGCGCAGGGTCTGGACGAGGACGTCGCCGAACAGCTGGTGGGCCTGTCCGGCGGCCTCGAAGACCGGCACGAACCGGTTCGGTGGGAGCAGGCCGCGGGTCGGGTGCTGCCAGCGCACCAGCGTCTCGGCCGAGAACAGCGTGCCCGCGTCCAGTCGCACCTCGGGCTGGTGCCGGCACACCAGCTGGCCCCCGGCGAGGGCGGCGGGCAGGTCGCGCTTGAGCTCCAGGCGCTCGAGGACCTCCTCGCGCAGGCGCTCGTCGAACCACTGGACCTGCGCGCGCCCCTGCGCCTTCGCGCGGTACATGGCGGCATCGGCGTCACGCAGCAGCGTCTCGGGATCGTCGGCGTCCTCGGCGACCGCGATGCCCACCGAGGCGCCCAGGGAGATCTCCTCACCGGTGTCCAGGGCGATCGGCTGGGCGAGGGTGCGATGCACCCGGTTGCCGATCCCATCGAGGGACTCGTGGTCGCGCGTCTGCACCAGGACCACGAACTCGTCTCCGCTCAGGCGCGCGACCGTGTCCTCGGGACGCACCGACTGCCGCAGGCGCCGGGCGACCTCGATGAGCACCGCATCGCCTACCTGATGGCCCAGGCCGTCGTTGACGACCTTGAAGTCGTCGAGGTCGCACACCAGCAGCGCCACCAGCGCCTCGGGGTCGCGATCGCCGAGGATCCGGGCGAGGCGCCGGTGCAGGAACGCACGGTTGGGCAGCCCGGTGAGCGAGTCGTGCACCGCGAGGTGCTCCAGCTGCGCGGTGGTGCGCTTGAGCTCGGTGATGGGCGTGTGGATGACCACCGCCCCACCGACGGCGGACGGCAGCGGCGAGACGCGCATGATGGCCCAGTGATCGCGCCAGGAGGTGGAGCAGTCGTAGTCCTGCTCGTACATCTCCCGTGTGCCGGCCAGCACCTCGCGGATCCCGCGCGCAGCGGCGGCGGCGCCGGCGTGCCCCTGCGCCGCGCTGCGGTCGCACACCGCCAGGTAGTCCGCGCCGACGCCACACGTGGAGGGCAGCCCGTCGTTGCTGCGGGCGAAGTGGTCCCAGCGCTCGTTGGTGGCAACGATCCGGCCCTGAGAGTCCAGCACCGCGGTCTCGGCGGCGATCGCTTCGAGCACCGAGCGTGCGAAGATCTCGCGCTCGGCGAGCTCGCGGCGGCTGCGCTGGCGCTCGGTGGCGTGGCTGATGGCGCGCTCGAGCTGCTCGCCGTCGACGCGGCGCTTGACCAGGTAGTCGTCCGCGCCGATGCGCAGCGCCGTGACCGCCGAGGCGTCGTCGTCGGTGCCGGTGACCACCACCACAGGCGGATCCCACAGGTCGGCCGTGAGCTGCTCGACGGCCTCGAGTGCGCGCGCATCAGGCAGGTTGAGGTCCAGCAGCACGCACACGATGTCGGTGCGCGAGCGCAGCTGGCGCAACCCGTCGCGCAGCGTGGTGGCCACCGCCACCTCGAGAGTGAATCCCTCGCGCTCCTCCAGCAGCTCGCGCACCAGCTCGGCGAAGGCGAGGTCGTCCTCGACGTAGAGCACTGTGCCCGGCGCGTCGTCCTGCTCGGTCGGTGAGCGCGGGCCAGCCGCTCGGGTCGGCGCTGCCTGCCCGGCGCCCTGCGCGGCCGGCGCGGCCCGCGGGAGCCTGGCGGGGCGGGGTGAGGCGGTCATCGGCGCGGCAGCTTGACGACGGTGAGCCAGAAGTCCTCGAGCGACTGCACGGTGCGCAGGAACTCGTCGAAGCGCACCGGCTTGGTGATGTAGCTGTTGGCGTGCAGCTCGTAGGAGCGCAGGATGTCGGCCTCGGCCGAGGAGGTGGTGAGCACCACCACGGGGATGGGGGCAAGCGCCGGATCGGCCTTGGCCTCCTCCAGCACCTCCCGGCCGTCCTTGCGCGGCAGGTTCAGGTCGAGCAGCACCAGATCGGGCGTGGGCTGCTCGGCGTAGGGCGGCTCCTTGCGCAGGAACGCCATGGCGTCCACCCCGTCCTGCACCACGTGCAGGTCGTTGGCCACGCGCGCGTCCGCGAGCGCCTCCCTGGTCAGCTCGATGTCGGCCGGGCTGTCCTCGACCAGGAGGATCTGCACCGGCTCCAGTGGCGTCGGGGACGTGCTCACGGGGCGCTCTCCGCGTCGGGGCTGCTGATGTGGTGGGGGTGGTCGGCGTGGTGGGGGTGGTCGGCGTGGTCGGCGTGGTCGGCGTGGTGCGCTGGCGCCGAGGCGGGCAGGTCGAAGCGGATGGAGGTGCCGCCGAGGCGGCTGTCGTCCACCGCGAGGCGACCGTCGTGACGCTCGACCACGCGCTGCACGATGGCCAGGCCGATGCCGGTGCCCGGCACCTCCTCGCGGGTGTGCAGCCGCTGGAACATGCGCAGCACGCGCTCGCGCTGCTCGGGTGGGATGCCGATGCCGTTGTCGGCCACGGTGATCTGCCAGCGTGCCCCTAGCGGTGCGGCGCTCACCTCGACCACGGGGTCGCGCTCGGGATGGCGGAACTTCCAGGCGTTGGCCAGCAGGTTCTCGAACAGCTGGCGCAGCTGGCGGCGGTCCCCGTGCACCGTGGGCAGCGCCTCGGCGAGCACGCGACCGTCGACGGCGGCATCGCGGCTGTTGGCGGCTGCCGCGTCGGTGACCAGCGCGTGGAGCTCGACCGGCTCGGGGTCACCGGCGGCGGTGTCCAGCCGCGAGTAGGTCAGCAGCCCGGCGATCAGCTCCTCCATGCGCTCCACGCCATCGACGGTCCAGCCGATCCACCGCTGGCCCTTCTCGTCGAGCTGGTCGCCGTAGCGCTGCGACAGCAGCTGGGCGTAGCCGCTGATGACGCGCAGGGGCGCTGCCAGATCGTGGGAGGCGATGTAGGCGAACTCGCTCAGGTCGCGGTTCGAGCGGCGCAGCGCGGCGTTGTCGGCATGCAGGTCGGCGTTTTCGGCCGAGAGCTCGGCGTGCGCCTCCTCCACCGGCGCGTCGGCGGCGGCGTCGTCGACGCTGGTGGGGGCGCGCTCGACCTCGGTGACGTCCGCGGTCAGCGCGACCTCGGCGGGCTCGCCAGCGGCACCGGAGGAGCCAGCCTGGCTGATCGGCAGCTGCAGGGTGAGGTGGTTGCGTGCTTGACGGCCGACGAGGTGCAGGTGCCGCGACTCGCGCGGACCCGACGCGCTGGGTGCCGAGCCGGGCGTCGAGCCGGTCGCTGACGGCTCGGGTGGCGCGGGGGCCGTGGAGTCGCGCGCGTCGCGGTTGGTGTACACCAGCGCGCCGTCGGTGTCGTGCACCTGCACCGTCACCCCGGCGAGTGCCAGCGCCTCCCCGAGGTCGACGCGCGCCTCGCTGGCGTCGTCGGGGCTGGCAGCGGTCCGGTGCCTCGCCGCCGTCGCGCCGCCGGTGGTGTCGCGCTCGCTGGTGATGATGCCGTCCTTGCCTACTGCACGGGCTGCCTCGCGTCCGGTTGCGCCCAGTTGTTGGGTTGTGCCCAGCCGTTGGGGCCCCCGTCGGCTGGCGCTCAATGGACTGAACGACCACCTGACCCGCGGGTCGAGGGCACGGTTTCGCCGCAGCGTACTGTTCTTCGTCGGCCTGGTGCACAGCCGGTCACGGCACGCGCTCGGCGCCGCTCTGGGCGCCGCATGCGCGGGTGTGAGCTGGCGGAGCGCCGCCGTGGTGTCCCTGCGGGGGTGGCGCGTCCGCTAGGTTCCGCCGCATGAGCACGCCAGCCTGGCACGTGGAGCCCGTCGGCCCGCTGCGCGGTGAGGTGCGTGTCCGCGGCTCGAAGAACGCGGTGACCAAGCACATGGTCGCGGCGTTCATGGCTGCCGGACCC
>PWER01000015.1 GCA_003553565.1 Nitriliruptoria bacterium
AATGTAGGTCCTCAAAAATTTTGGAGTAGTTTATGGCAAATCTTGTTTACTATCAGGATGGCGTTAATTGTTTTTCTTGGTCAAATAGCTATAGAGAACCAGTTTTTTAAGGAGGTTATAATAAGATGAGTAAATTATCTGAATGGTTGAATGCGGCTGGAAATGCTTTTACCAAACATAGATTAGGTTATGGGATTCATGTTTGGAAAACAGTTCAGAAAACTTTTTTCCCTGGTGAACAGCATTCTAAAAGACAGATTAAAAAGATGGAGATTATGCATAAGAATGGGAAATCGGAGGAGGAGATAGAGGAGGTTTCTGAACAGCTTCAGGCTTATCTTTCAACTGTTAATGTTGTTGAACAGTATAAGAAGCATATTAATAGTGATAAAAAGATCCGGAGGTTTAAGTCAAAGATTAAAAGTATATGTAATATGGAGGATAAGTCGGATGAAGAGGTTCTCCAGGCTATGAATGAAGGAGAGATTGAGGAAGAGGTGTTATAATAAATGGCTTTTTCTAAAACTGCTGAAGAGATCTTGAAGTTCCTTGTAAACAATCTTATTATGAATAATGAGGAAGAGAATTATCCTAGGAATATTTCTAGGGAGCTAGGTATTTCTCAAGCTCAGTTAAACAATCATTTAAGACATCTTGAAAATATTTCTGTGGTCAAAAGAGTTAGAGAAGGTCAGAAAAAAATTGTATATGTAAATAGTGGGATTGTTGAGGGTTTTAAGAAAAGGAAAAACTTGTTAGATGAAAAGACTTCCTCTTCTGATAGTTCTCCTTTTCAAAAAATTAATATCCGCCCTTAACCTTTTTTCTTTATAACCTGCTTTCCTGTATTTTCTGCTTTGTAGTGCTTTTATAATTCTTTCAGGTTTATACCTTCTTGCAGCTGTTAATAAGGAGTTTCTTCTTTGATTTGTGTTTTTTGTTTCAGTGTATCCGAAGTTTGATAGCCTCAATGGTATCACCTAAAAGAATTGGCTGATTCCTCTGGCTATTAGAGCAGCTATTCCTATGATGCTTATTGTTACGAATGTGTTTGGATATGGTAGGAATCCGAACTGCCCTAGTACAAAAAGTGTAGGTGTCATGGTTGTGAGCCAGATATCTATTCCTGCTTTGTTCTTGTATAGTCCAAAGGCTATTATAGCTATCAGGATTAACCCTGTTAATTCTCTGGCTCCGAATGCAGCTGGTGCTATTTCCCCTATTTTTTGAACTGTTTCGTTCATTGTGATACTTGTATTCTCTGCTGATACTTCTGCAAAGTATTCTTCAACTCCTGGTATTGTTGTGTTTGTTTCATTTACCATTTGATCTATTTCTGTCATATGTTAACCCCTCTTATTAGTATAACAAGTGTTGTGAACTCTATTATCCCTATAACAGCTTGTATAAATGTTTTCACTACCCATGGTATTTCCAGGTTTCCTACTACCATGTATGGTCCGAACAATAGTTCACTTATTTGTTGTATAACTGGTATGGATAGGAATACCTCCGTTATTCTTTCCAAAACTCCAGAGTCTTCTGTTTGAACATCTACGCTTTCCTCTAGTTCTCCGTCTTCAAATACTTCTATGAATTCTCTGTGAGGGTTTTCTTCTTCCTGAAATTGTACCAGCCCTGCCTGTCCTGCTAGGAAAAACATTAAATGAGCTGAAACCAGGAATATCAATAGTTTTGTTAGTTGTCCTGCCATTTCTTTTTTACCTCCATATTATAGCCCCTACACCTGCAAGAGTTGTTATGATAAAGATCTGTGGGTTTATCCAGCCTGATGCTGTGAAGATACCTAGTAGCATTAATATTACTATGCTTCCTCCTGTTCTGTGTATTCTTCTGCCTAGTCCTACTCCGAAGAGTAGAGGAATGAATATAGCTATTAATGCTTTTGGTAGATCTGTTAGTTCGTTATCAAGATCTGTTAAGGCTCTGGAAAGACTGTATTCTCCTTCATCCCATCGGGATATCACTCTGTAGTTTCTTCTATACCTGTACGTTGTTTGGTTTTTAATGAATTCTCCTACAGCTTCTATCTCCTGTCCTTCATAGTTTGTAAGGTTTTTTGTAATGTTTATTGTTCCTCCTGAAGGGGTTCCTGTCTCGCTTTTTTGTATAATTGTTTCATTGTTCCCATCTTTTAGTTTTAACATGAATGCTTGTAGTTCGTTATCTGAATCGAATACATGAAACTCAAAGTCCTGTTTTTCACTGTATACTGTTTTGTTATCTGGCAGTATTTTTGTTGAAATGGTGTCCCACATGTTGAAGAATCCTAGATCTCTGTCTTCTGATAATACTAGTTCTAATGCATCGTATTGGTAGTTTGCAGGTGAGAAAGTTGCGTCTACTGCTACATAGTTTGGATGGTTCACTATTGCTTTATAGTTTGCGTTAGGATCTAGGAAGAAACTTGAGGATCCATCACTTCCTGTTTTTTTCTGGTCTACTGTTTTCCAGTTTCCTTCAAACTGTTTTTGAACAGATGTCTCTGCATTTTCTACAAACTGCCCGCTTCTGTCATATACTTCTACCTGTACATATATTCCTTCTGTGTCTTGTAACAGGTATGTGTCTAGGTTTACTGTGCTGAACCTATCTATATTTGTGTAATATGTTCTAACAGGATAGTTGTTCCCTGAGTCTGTTACTTGGATCTCTATATTTCCTGTTACTTCTAATTCATCATAGTTTTTTGAAGGAGGGTTTAGATTGTTAGCATAAATATTGTTAATCTCCATATCTGAGTGAGTACCACCGTAGCTACCTGATACTCTTATTTTACCTGTATATGAGTTTCCGTCTTCTACTTCAATAACAAATTTTTGTTCATCGGAGAAATCGTCTTTTATGGTTTCCCAGGTTCCTCCTGTTGTTTCTAGTTCTACTTCATCAAGATACTTGTAGTTGTCAGAATCAATTGTGTCTCCTATTATTACTATTTCGTTTTTTCCAGGTGTTATAGCTACTTCTCCTGTCATCTCGTAACCTGCATTACCATCAACAAGAAAATAGGTGTCAGGATCTCCATCCCACGCAGATTTATGGTTATTAAGATTTTCGGGAGAATCAGTAGCTTGGAATTCTATTAGTTCAGCTCCGAAACCGTAAAAACTGTTTTTAGAACTGTTCATAAACATGATTTCTGCAGGTTTCTTAATCTCTGAATTTGTTTGTTCATCAAATATTTCCATATGCAGCCCTGCTGGATTAAGTTCGAATGTTTGGTCTAGCTCAAATGTTTTATCGACATCCAAATTTATTGTTTCTGTACCATACCCTTTTGAAGCTATTCTTAACTCTACACTGTTTGCTTCCAGCAGCTCTGAAGTATTGAACTTTAAACTAGATTCATTTGTTTCTTTCCTATATAATTGGTCTCCGGTTTCTTCATCTGTGAAAGTAGCTTCAAAGCCTTCAATACTGTACCCTGTTTCACTGTCCTCAACACTTATCTTGTTCTCGAAAAAAGTTTCTATATCAATAACTTCACTTCCTATATTCCCTGCTTCATCCTCTGCAAACATTTCTAAAGTATGATTCCCTACTTTATCCAGCTCTACATCTACTTCATCCCCGCATTCATATCCTTCATGTACCTCTTCTATTTCAAACCAACAACTATCAACATCTGTAATTTCTGAACTAGCTGAAAACTGTATAGGAACATTTGTTTTTTCATAAACAACTTTTTCTTCAGGTTCAACAACATCTATTTCAGGCTCAGTATTATCATAAGTTATTTTAACAGTTTCTTCAGCAGTTCCCCCATATTCATCTTCAGTACAACTAATTTTGAACTCAAGATCCTTTCCCTCATTATCTGGATAGAAACTATTTGAAAAAGAAGAATCTCCAGATCCAGAAACATTGTCAACAAGATCTCCATCAAACTCTATATCACAATTAAACTCTTGATCAGGAACAGCATCATTATTAGAGATAACATCAAATTCATAATTTAACTGATTATTATAAATATCATTATCAATAGGTTTTTCGATACTGATCTCTGGCGGAGTATCCTCAAGGAAATAGTTTAATTCTTCTTCTGTAGTATCTCCTTCTGTATCAGTAGCGGTAAAAGATGCGTTCAACCATTTATCCGTATCGTCAGGAACAAAAACATCAATCCACTCCGCACTGTCGCTATGACCGCTCATATCCTTACTTTCTTGGTAAACCGTTTCACCATCATACTCCAACTCTAGCTCTACTTCTTCCAGAGTGGAATCATCATAAGGATCAGTTAATTCTGCGAAATAGGAAACAGTCTCCCCGATCTGCGGAGGACTCGGATCACTACTCACAGAATCGAACACTGGAGGCTGATTAAAACTAAGCTTATGCACTTCCTCATCATTGCTTGCTGAGTACACATTTCCATCATTATCTACCTCAACACCCCGCACCCGTTCTGTGTGTCCTGTGTATTCCCATACATTATTTCCTGTTGAATCTATTTTATGCACTTCATCATCCCAGCTTCCTGAGTACACATTTCCATCATTATCTACAGCAACACC
>PWER01000184.1 GCA_003553565.1 Nitriliruptoria bacterium
CTACCTCGACCGGTACTGGCGCTACGAGCAACGGCTGGCGGCGGCGCTCGCCGCGCGGGCCGGCGATGCGGTCGAGGGCGTCGACCCCGCCGGGGTGCGGGCCACGCTGGAGGCGCTCGAGATCGGTGGTGGCGACGAGCCCGACCGCCAGCGCCTCGCCGTGGCCAGCGCCGCAGCGCACCGCCTGGCGGTCATCACCGGCGGGCCCGGCACCGGCAAGACCACCACCGTCGCCGCGGTCCTGGCGACGCTGCTCGACCTGGCCGGCAGCGAGGCACCGCCGCGGATCGCGCTGGCCGCGCCGACCGGCAAGGCGGCCCAGCGGCTCACCGAGGCGATCGCCGAGGCCGCCGCACGCCTGCCGCTGTCGGTGACCACGCGCACGCGCCTGACCAGCACGCCCGCGCGGACGCTGCATCGCCTGCTGGGCGTCGACCCGGGGCGCCCGAGCCGCTTTCGCCACGACGCCTCCACTCCCCTGCCCGTCGACGTGGTCGTGGTCGACGAGGCCTCGATGGTGTCGCTGCCGCTGATGACCAAGCTCGTCGACGCCGGGCCGCCGCACGCCCGGCTGGTGCTGCTCGGCGATCGTGACCAGCTCGCCAGCGTCGAGGCCGGCGCGGTGCTCGGCGACCTCGCCGGCGCCGACGCCCCCGACGCGCCCCCGCGACACTCGCCACCGGTCGCGCAGCGCCTGACCGCCGCGAGCGGCCAGACCGTGCAGCCTGACGGCGACGGGCCGCCGATCCGCGACGCGATCACCCGGCTGACGCGCGCGCACCGCTTCGGCGCCGACACCGCGATCGGGCGCCTGGCCACCGCCATCCGCGACCTCGACCACGACCCCGAGCCCGCGCTCGCGACGCTCGACGCGCTGGACGACGACCCGCAGGCGCCGGTGACGTGGGCGGCCGGCGGGGCTCGTGAGCCTGCGCCCTCTCCCGTCGTCGCCGGGATCGTGGCCGCCTACGCGGACGTCGCCGGCGCCGCGGCCGACGGCGACGCCGAGGCGGCGCTGGAGGGCCTGGAGCGCGTGCGAGTCCTGTGCGCCCACCGACGCGGCCCAGCGAGCGTGGCCTGGTGGAACGAGCGGATCCAGCGGGAGCTGTCGGCGCGCGTCGCGGCAGTGCCCGCCCCAGGTGCTGGCGCCGCCTGGTATCCGGGGCGCCCGCTGCTGGTGACCGAGAACGCGTGGGACGTCGACCTCGCCAACGGCGACGTCGGGGTGGTCATCGCCGACGCCGAGGATCCCGAGGCGCCACCACGCGTGGCCTTCCGCGACCGCGAGGGCGCCCCGCGACTGCTGCGACCCTCGCGGCTGCCCGCGCACGAGACCACCTTCGCCACGACGGTGCACAAGAGCCAGGGATCGCAGTACGCCCACCCGGTGGTGGTGCTGCCGCCGCACGACTCACCGATCTGCACCCGCGAGCTCGTCTACACGGGGCTCACCCGCGCCACGCAGCGGCTGACGCTGGTCGCCGGCCGCGACGTGCTCTCCCAGGCGTTGGCTCGGCGCATCCAGCGACCCTCGGGGCTCGGGCCGCGCCTGTGGGACTGAGCGGGGTGCGCCGGGGCGCACGCGGCACCGCCAGCACGTGGCGTGCGCTTGGCGCGCGACTGTGACAGGGGTGGCGCGTGCCCGGCGCGCAGAAGGCGGGCGGTCGCTGGCGCGCTGACCTGCGGCGTCATGGGGCGGCGAGCGGGATTCCGGTCACCGCGCGCGTGCCGTGGCGCTTGCGACCTGCGCGTGGGTCAGCCCGTGACGATCTCGCGACGGCATTCGGGCCAGCTCGGCCCTCGACCCTCTCCTGACCTGCGATGACAGCGGTCGAGCGAGCGCGAATCCGGTGCAGCTGACGCCTGATGGCTGCTTGGCCGTGACCGCGCCGCCGCGGGTGCGGTCGGCGCTGCATCCTCCGCTGCGCTCCCCGGCGGCCCACGGGCCGCGGGGCAGCCCACCAGCCCTCGACCCGTCCCGGAGGATCCCGATGCGCCACTCCCCCGACCAGGTGCTCGAGCATCTCGCCGAGGTGCTCCAACGCCACCTCGGCGCCGAGCAGCGCCAGCGACGCCAGACCGGCCGCGAGCGGATCGCGGCGTTCCTCGGCGCGCCCTTCCCCCAGCTCCCCAAGGTCGCCGCCGTGCTGGGGCCGGTGCGCGGCACCAACGTGGCCAGCGCGCTGGATCGGCTCATCGCGCGCTACCCGACCGCCGAGGTGGCCACCCCCAGCAACGGACCCGAGCCGACCCGTCGCCGCGTCGACCTCGGCGATGCCACCCGGCTGCTGCCCACCGAGTCGCTGGTCGCCTGGCCCGCCGGCACCCTCGACCCCGACCACCCGCTGGTGACGCTCCACAGCCCCGACCCCGAGGACCTGCGCGGCGGACAGCGGCTGCTCGTCGTCGCCCCGAGCGGCGCCGCTGCTCACGCCGATCGGGCCCTCGACCATGTGCTCGCCGAGGCCGACGGTCCCGCGAACGTGCTGCGCGGGCGCGTCCTGCAGGCCCAGCACAACGGCAGCCTCACCCTCGAGCCCGTCGCGCCGCCCGAGGGCAGCCGCGACGACCTGGTGCTGCCCGACGCGGTGTGGGCGGCGATCGACCGCAACGTCGCGCGCGTGTTCGCTCGCCGCGACCGCCTCCACGCTGCCGGGCTGTCCTCGCGGCGTGGGCTGCTGCTGCACGGGCCGCCGGGCTCGGGCAAGACCGCGCTGACCCGCGTGCTCACGCGCGAGCATGCCGGCGAGGCCACGGTGATCCTTGCCGAGGCGCCGGCGATCGTGCGCGACGCTCCCGCCCTGTTCGCGGAGCTCGACGCGCTCACCCCTGCCCTGGTCATCATCGAGGACCTCGACCTGCTCGTCGGCTCCCGCCGCGCGCGGCCCGATCGCACCGTGCCGCTCCAGGGCCTGCTGCAGGCGTTGGACGGGGCGCACGGCCCGCGCCGCGACCTCGTGACCATCGCCACCACCAACGCGCCCGATGCGTTGGACGCGGCGCTCACCCGCGCGGGCCGCTTCGACGAGCACCTCCCGGTCCCGCCACCGGATGCGGCGGGTCGAGCGCAGATCCTCGCCCGCCACCTCGCGCCGCTCGGGCTGGATCGGCCCGACCTGCTGTGGCGGCTCGCCCACCTCACCGACGGGGCCACGGGCGCCGACCTCGCGGCGCTGTGCAACACCGCCATCCTCGACGCGCAGGACTCACCGCTTGAGGAGGAGCTGATCAGCGTTGCGCAGGGCCGCCTGGCACGGGAGGCGAGCGACGCTTCAGGCACATACCTCTAACGACGTCCCGAACTCGACATCTCGTGATCAGTCGCAGATACTTCCGGCTCCGGTTCCAGGCTCGGATCCCAAGGCCCACGACGCCGACCTATCGAGCCCATGTCGGCCATCAACCGTCACGACCCGAAGGGAGCACGCCATGAGCGCCGCATATGACCGCAACTCCCGGGATCCCGCCGCCTACGTGCTCGAGGAGCACGTGATCCGCCTCCTCGAGCACGTCCCCTACGACAACAGCATCACCGAGGAGAGGCTCGCCACGCTCCTCGGCCTCAAGCGGGCAGACATCACCGCGCTCGTCGACGAACTCCAGAGCGAGAACCGCCCCGGAGGCCGTCTCCTCCATCGCACTCGAGGGCGGGATGGGCCCGTGCGCCGTGTGCCCTGGGAGAGCACTGAAAGTCGATGGAAAGAGCACGAGCTCTACTCACCGTTGGCCGGAGCCCTCGTTACGTCTGTCCCTACCAAGATGGGAACCCGCGGTGCCGAGCTCGTCGAAGGCGAGTGGTTTCATGTCGAGGTCAACCGCTCCCTCGGTGGACGGTCAACAGGCCGATGGTCGCGGCCCGATCTCACCATGGTCGCCCTTCGGCGCTACGAGTACCTGCCAGGGCCCTACGTGGAGGTCGTGCCCATCGAGGTGAAAGGGCCGGAGCTCGACGAGGTTAACGTGGAGGGCGTCTACCAGACCCTCGCGCTCCTCAAGGCCGGGACGCGCGCCTATGCCGCCTTCCACCTCGGCTACGAGGAGAGCAAGTGGCGCGAGCCCTTCGAGATTGTGCAGCACGAAGGAGAGAAGGTCGGCGTCGGCATCATCGGGATCCGTGACCCTCGCGACCCCCTCACATGGATCATCGAGCCCAAGGCACCTCGACGTGAACCCGACCCCTCCGAGCTCAACGCGTTCATCCATGAGCAACTCGCGCACGGCGGACCCTGGCTGCGTCAGGCTATCGAACGGGCACAGGCAGCCCAGAACGGAGCTCAAGACGACGCTCCAGGGTTCGTCAGGCGACAAACAGCTAGCGACGCACGGAAGGACCCGACACCTCCGGACTTCCCCTCCCTATGGGCCCAGGGGTAGGTTCTGTCCGTTTGATGGGCGAGGCCGTCGGCCCCCACCAAGGCGGCAGCGAGGTGAAGGCCGCCGAGGTCGTTGTGAACGGTCGTGTCTTCGCGTGAGACCAGGCCGTGCCGGTGCTCGACGCGTTCTTGGACGGCGTCGAGGACGCATGTGTC
>PWER01000178.1 GCA_003553565.1 Nitriliruptoria bacterium
CCATGCGCTCACGGGCGCGCTCGATGGCCTCGCTCATGCTCGCCTGGTAGCGCTCGAGGCTCTTGCGAGCCGTCTCGGTCGGCGACGCCGGTACCGCGTAGGGCGGCCACCACGGGGCGCCGGGGTCTGCCTGCGGATAGGCCGCGCGCAGCTCGTCGCTGCGATCCAGCAGGGTCGCGGCGATGCGACCGGTGAGCATCGCCGCGTCCTCGTCAGCACGCGGGGTCAGGACGTCCATGGTCATGGTGACCACCACGCCCCGCTGCGGCACGCGCACGACCGGCGAGAACCCCCGCTGAGCGCCGAAGTGGGTCACCACCAGGACGTTGGCGTCGGCCTCGAGCGCCAGCCGCGCCGCGCCCTGCCGCAACGGCAGCAACGCGCCGGTATGGGTGACGGTGCTCTCGGGAGCGAGCATGACGGTGCCACCTGCGCGCAGGCGCGCCACCGCGTCGCCGTAGGCCACCTCGCGTTGGTCTGCCTCACCCCGCCCGACGGGCACTGCTCCGGTCCGCCGCACGAGCGCGCCAAGCCCGCGAGCATGGAACAGCTCGGTCTTGACCAGCGGTTGCACCCACCGTCGCAGGTGACGCCACAAGGTGTCGGCGACGAGCAGCAGGTCCACGTTCGACGTGTGGTTGCACACCACCACCAGCGGCTGGTCAGCGGGCGGCATGGTCGCCGCCTCGTGGACGCGCACACGCCATCCGAACAGCCAGCGCAGGAACGCGCGCACCGCGCGGACGATGAGCTGCCACGCCCAAGGCGGCCTACTGGTCGGCGGACGTGCTGCGTCTGTCACCGCGTCCCTCCCTGCTTGGGGTTGCAGCCGAGCGGTGCGAGGCCACCGACGGGCGCGGTGCCACCGTCGTCTGCCAGCAGGCTGTTCGTGCCCGTCCCGGGTCGGTCCTGGGGGTGTGGCATGGCCCGGAGGTGTCGCTCACGGTGCTGCTCAGGGCTCTTGGTTGGGGTCGCCACGGTGTGTCGAGGCTGGCCGTCGGACATCCCCTGCACGGCGCGCTTCCTCGGCGGCGAACGCCATGAGGTGGCTGTCGAGCGACTCTGCCAGCGAGGTACGGGCCTCCTCGCGTGGGGCGCCGGCGAGTCGCCCGCGGAGCCGGCGTGCGAAGTCCCGCATGATGGCGTCGTCTCCTCCCGCATGGCCCACCATGTTGACGATCGGTGCGATCGGGTGGTCGTGTGGGTGCGGAGCGAGGCTGACGCGCTCGGAGTGCTCGTCATGGAGCGGGACCGGCGCGGTGCGGCGTCGGGCGGTCTCGGCATCGTCAGCGGGGGCGTCGTGCCAGGCTGCAGGGACGGTGCGCACGGTCAGGGTGCCGTGCTCGAGGTCGCCGAGGATCTCGCCGCGTGTGCCTCGGACAGCAACGGTGCGGGCGTTGCGCGGCGTGAACGCGGTGACGGTGAGCGTCGCCGAGACGCCGTTGCTGAAGCCCAGCAGCACCTGCTGATGGTCAGCGACATCGTTGTCGGCGCGGTACACGCACCGCCCATAGGGGCCTTGGCGAAGTGCGTCTTCGCGTGCGCGCAGGTCTGTGGGGTCTGCAACCAGGGTGGTCACCGGCCAGCCGGTCCAATCGCGCAGCTGTTCGAGGTAGAAGCGTCCGGCGTGGAAGGGGCACGTGGAAGCTGCTGGACATCCGTCCAGGCAGCGCTGGGGTGCGCCCTCCGGCGCGTTGTCCACGCGGAAGTGCCGTAGCGCCCCGGTGGAGGCAACGCTCGTGCACGCGGAGCCGGCCAGCCATCGCAGGATGTCGAGGTCGTGGCAGGCCTTGGCCAGGAGCATCGGGGACGAGTCCGCAGCGCGTCGCCAATTGCCCCGCACGTAGCTGTGCGCGAAGTGCCAGTGTCCAATCGCCTCGGTGTGGTCGAGGTGCACCAGCTCGCCGATGGCCTGTTGCGCCACCAGCTCGTGCAGCCGCGCGAAGAACGGCGTGTGGCGCAGCACATGGGCCACCGTGACGGTGGCGTCAGAGGCGTCCGCAGCCTGGCGCAGCTGGTTGAGCTCGTCGGCGTTGTCGGCGATCGGCTTCTCGATGAGCACGTCGACACCCTGCTCGAGCGCTGCTGCGGCGGGTGCCACGTGCTCACCATCGGGGGTGGCGACGATGACGCCGTCGATGCCGATGTCAGCGTTGGCCAGCAGCGACCGCCAGTCGTCGTGGTGCCCTGTGGCGGGTAGCGCGTGACGCTCGGCAACGCGGGATTGCCGCGCCTTGTCCGGCTCGGCGAGGGCGACCAGCACCCCCTCGTCGGGGTAGCGGCGCAGATAGTCGGCGTAGACGTCCGCCCCGCGGTCGCCCGCGCCGATGAGGGCAAGGCGCGGTGGGCTCACTCGTCTGCCTCCTCGTCTACCGCGTCGTCGAGCTCCTCGGCCTCTTCATCAGGGTCGATCTCCTCGACGAGCGCATCCTCTGCGGCCTCGTGGACGGTCTCGAGCGCGGGACCCGGATCAGCGCCTTCCGCGTACACCGCGTGCAGGTTCTCCTGCACCGCCAGGCTGAAGCTGTTGTAGCCCGGCACTGGCGGGCGGGCACGTCCCTCCTCCTGGACCTGCTCGAGGACCTCGTAGATCGGATGGAGGTCTTCGTCGAGGAAGTCCTCGTACTCGTCGTACACCCACTGCGCGGTGGGCGGGGGCTGCATCTCGGCCAGGATCTCCTGGACCTCACGGTCGGTCGCGGCCCACTCGACGAACTCCCGTGCGACGTCCTGGTTCTCGCTGAGCGTGCTCACCGCATTGTTGAGCCCGCCAAGCGTCGAGATCGTGTCGGCGTCGGTGCCTTCGAAGGTCGGTAGTGGGGCGATGTCGAAGTCACCGACGACATCGCTCGGGTCGTCGTCATCATCCTCGAGAGCCAGCGGGTAGGCGTAGGGCCAGTTGCGCATGAAGATGGCGTCGCCGGCCTGGAACGCCAGCCGGGCGTCGTCCTCGACCATGGTGTTGAAGTCGGAGGCGAAGACACCCTCTTCGAAGGCGTCTTGCATGAAGGTGATCGCTCTCTCGGCGTGATCGCCTTCGAGCAGCAAGGATGCGGACTGTTCCTCGTCGAAGACCTCGCCTCCCGCGCTCCACAGGTACTCGAGGTAGTTCACGACGAAGCCTTCGTAGGTATCGCCCTGTCCGACGTAGCCGTCGATGTCAGGGTTGTCCTCCTGGACCTCCAGCACCGTGTCGTAGAGGTCTTCCCAGGTCTCCGGGGGTTCGTCGACGAGGTCGGTCCGGTAGTACAGGAAGCCGAAGCCCGTCACGTACGGGACCGCCCACAGCTCGCCCTGCCACTCGGCGGACTCGACCGTCCCCGGGATCGAGTAGCCGTCGACCGCATCCCTCATGTCGTCGAGGTTCTCGATGAAGCCGGCCTCGGCGAACTCTCCAGTCCAGATCACATCGAGACCGAGGACGTCGTACTCGCCCGCGCCCGTGACCTGGTCGTTGAACATCGCCTGACGTTGGTCGTCGGCTTCGGGCGAGAGCAGCTCCAAGTCGACCTGCTGATCGGGGTTCTCCTCGTTCCACAGGTCGGCGACGGCCTCGTGCGTCGGGCCATCGGCGCCGGTCACCGCCCAGGTGAACGCAGCATCCTCGTCAGCGACGTCATCGGGGTCATCCTCGTCCGGTGCTGGGCCGCATGCGGCTGCCACAAGCGCAAGCACCGCGAGCAGAGCGACCCCTCGGGCCACACCCAGAGTCGTCAGCATCTCACATCACCTTACAGGGAGCAGTGTCGGCTTTGTGCTCATCGGCCACGGCGCGGCGGTCGGATGGCGGGAGGGCACCACGCCGCTTCTAGGCCCGTCAACAGCGGGGACTGCCCAGAACGCGCTGCGTGAGACCTGGGTGACAGGTCATGGGGAGCACGGGTGGAGCTCCGTGCTGGCGACCAGGCGCCAACCGCTCCAAGACGTGCGCGGAGTGCGATGTCCCCGTGGCGTGCGGTCTCCCGGTGGGCCACCGGCGCGCCACCGGCAGGCGGGCGATCGCCGCCGCAGCAGCCTGCTCGTGGCGATCATGCAGCGAGCCCCTGGGTGGGTGGCGCTCGCCGTCACAGGTGCGCCGCGTCCTGACGAAAGGACGCGAGGTGGCCACACGAGGTCCCACCAGGCGGTGCCGCTGCCGCTGTTGTGGGTGCGCGGCGTGCCGTGCCGAGGCCGAGCCCGCAGCCGGGCGCTACGCACGGCTGTGGGAGTTCTGCGACATCGCCTGGTTCGCGCGCTGCAGCCACACCAAGGCCGAGGAGTACGCGGCCATGGAGGATTTCCCCGCACCGCTGGAGCTCCCCGGCCGGCTGGTGCGGTGGGTGCTGTTCCGCGTCCCTCGATGCCGGTGTCGGGCTGCGCGACGCGCAGGACTTCGCCCGCCACACCGACCCCAAGACGACGCGCGGCTACGACCACTCGCGCAGCCAGCTGAACCGTCACGCCACCTACGCGATCGCCCAATACCTGGCCGGCGGTGCCTGACGC
>PWER01000119.1 GCA_003553565.1 Nitriliruptoria bacterium
ACAGCAGATAAAAACATAATTAAAGGAAAAAGTAGATTTAAATTTCCAAGACGATCCCGAATAGAAATTTACATTGATTATAAAGAGATTGAAATTGTTAACTCCTTCATTATTAATGATAAGATATAGCCAGACCTTGTTCCAGTTGATTTAAAGCATATGTTATCTTATTGGGTTGATAGCTCTTGTCTTCAATATTTACCCTATGCCTCCATTTACTGATGGAGGCAGTAGGGGTATTATAAAGATTAGCTAATTCATAATTTTTCAAAGAACTCTTTTTAATTTCTCTACGATTGTGTAGATTTGTTACTGCGTTCGAATGATACTCTTGTTTCATTTTTATAAATTTTTAAAGTTTAAACAAAATTAATAAAACAAGTCTTCATTCGGACGCTTTCTTCTTTCTCATTATTCCGTTCCGCTACGCTTCACTTCATAATAAGAAAGAAGAAAAAATATTAACAACGTGGTGAAACAAAACACTTAGAGTCTTTTTTATAAATAATTTCAAAAAATTATACAATGGCAAAAAAAAGAAAGTAATGGAAATGGAAATCATCAATCCAAATGCATCAGGTATTGATGTAGGCAGTCGCTCTCATTTTGTAGCAGTTGGACAGTCTTTAGAAGATGTAAAAGAATTTGGTGTTTACTCCGAAGACCTCACTAAATTATGTGAATGTTTAATGTCTTATGGTATCACATCCGTAGCAATGAAATCAACCGGGGATTACTGGCAAAACCTCTATGCAGAACTATTAAAACATGGAATTGATGTAGTTTTATGCAATGGAAAATTTACAAAACATGCAAAAGGAAAGAAAACAGATGTTAAAGATTGCCGGCATATACAGAAGCTCCATGCCTTAGGTTTATTGACAAGTAGTTTTTTACCTGGTGAAACAACTGAAAAACTTAGAACATACTGTCGTCAAAGAAGTAATATGCTTGACCTTGCAGCTGCATCATCAAGAAAAATGCAGAAATATCTAAAATTTTTAAATTTCAGATTAGATGTGGTTGTAAAAGATGTTTGTGGGCTTACAGGACTTGCAATTATTGAAGATATTTGTAAAGGAAACCTTGACCCTAATAAACTTGCCGAACATCGGTACTATAACTGTAAAAAGTCAAAAGAAGAAATAGCAAAAGCTTTACATGGTAATAATCGTGAAGACTTTTTGTTTGGCTTAAAACAAGAATTTGAGAGTTATAACTTTTATCAAAGAAAGATAAAAGCCTGTGATAAGATTATTGAGAAATTTGTAAAAGAAGAATTGAAAAAACAGCCCGAAAACTCCAATTTAAAAACATGTGAAAAACCCTATAAAAGACAAAACAAAAATGCACCAGGAATAAAAAATTTTAACCAGGTTGCATTTCAATATTTTGGAGGTGTTGACCTTATGGCAATAGAAGGTTTAAGTCATAGCACAGTACTTTCCATAATGAGCGAAATAGGACTTGAAGGCTTTCATAAATTTTCCACTTCCAAAGAATTTGTTTCATGGCTTCGTTTAGCTCCAAATAATAAAATATCAGGGGGGAAAATATTAAGTAGTAAAATTTCTAAAGGCAGCAATCGTTTAAAAATAGCTTTAAGGCAAGCTGCAAATGCAATAGGTAACCTTAAAGATACTCATCTTTCTAATTTCTTCAGAAGAATTGCATATCGAAAAGGCAGAACTGCTGCAGTAAGTGCCACAGCAAGAAAACTTGCAGTTATTATCTGGACAATGGTAACTAAAAAATGTCAATACAACCCACCATCAGAATATTTATTTTTAGACCAAAAAAGAAAACTAAAAATGGTAAAGAATATTAAAAAAAATGTTGCTAAATTTGATTTGAAACCGGAAGATTTTGGTTTTAATAACTCGCTGATTATAAGCAGTTAAAGTTTACGTTAGTCACAATTTTAAGACGAAAAACCAAAATGAGATTTAATAGTACATTTACAGCCTGATAAATAAGAGAAGAGATGAAATATGTTTTTTTAATAGCTGCATTTAATGCTTTATTCTTAGCGGTATTACTTTTACAAAAAAAGCCTAAAGCACTTCATGATAAGATATTATTTTATTGGCTAATATATCTTGGCTTATTTACTGCATTTTACACTTTTTCATTTCACGAGCTGCTTATCCGAATTCAACATATTTCAAGATTTATAATTTCAATGTTTCTACTTCATGGTCCTTTTTTATACCTGTATATCGAATCATTAACAACAGGAAAAAATAGACCTGCAAAAAGAGATTTGCTCCATTTTATCCCCTTTTGTTCTTTTTTTCTTTACCTATTAATCTCCTTATTGTTTCCTGAATATTCTTCAAGAATAAGAATGGACCATGTGACAATCAAAGTTGAACCACCAATTGTTTTCGTTATATTCCTCTTAATTACGGCATTATCAGGATCGGTTTACTTTTTTGCTTCCTTCTTAAAATTTAAAAATATCAACATAAATATTTTAAATAATTTCTCAACTACAGAAGAAATCAACCTTGATTGGTTGAAAACGCTCGTTTACATTTTCGGAATTATTTGGTCGGCTTTAATTGTAATAGCAATTGTTCATCATATTTTTCATTTCGCATCAATGGCTTTTTGCACCGATGGACTTTTTCTATCACTTTCAGCATTTATTATCCTTGTTGGTTATTTTGGTTTAAGACAGAAAGAGATTTTCACTCGATTCCCGGCTGATGGCCATAACTTTGTGACTGACCAAAGGACAAAATATCAAAATATACCCTTGAGTGAGCTGGAGATTGCAGATTTTATTGGCAGAATAAACAGCATAATGGAGAAAGAAAAACCATATCTAAACCCTGATATTACACTTCCTGAACTAGCATCATTAATTGATATTCCAGCCTATCAACTTTCAAGAGTAATTAATGAAAAGTTTGGATGCAACTTTTTCGATTTTATAAATGGTTACAGAGTTAATGAAGTAAAAACCAAGATAAACGACCCAGCATTCAGTAACTTATCATTACTTGGAATTGCATTTGATTGTGGATTTAACTCAAAGTCAGCATTCAATCGGATTTTCAAGAAAATGACAGGACTTACTCCCAGTGAGTATGAAAAATCTAACCCTGGTATATAGAAGTCTCACCTTCTAAACTAGGCCGTATTTAAGAGCAAAAAGAAGTGCTAACTTATAAACTAGGTCGCACAAGCATTAATTTGACCTTACTTTTGTTTAAATCAATTTATTAAAAACTTAAAAATTAAACTTATGGAAACAAAAGAAAAAAAATCTTTAAAAAACAACGTAAGTGTAAAAAACACACAACGTAACCCACTGAAAACCAATCTATTTTTTGGCTTAATTATTAGTTTCTTGTTTGCACTCCCTGTTACATCGCTTGCACACTGCGATTCGTATGATGGGCCAGTTGTTGGTGATGCCATTAAAGCTCTTGAAACCAACAATGTGAATTTAGTTTTGAAGTGGATTAATCAGGAGCAAGAGCAGGAAATCATCTCCTTATTCAATAAGACTTATAATCTAAGAAATGGGGATGAAGAAATTTATCAAATTGTTGAGAAACACTTTCTCGAAACACTGGTGCGATTGCATAGAGAAACTGAGGGTGCGCCTTTTACAGGCTTAAAGCCGGCTGGCACAACCAAAAGGATTGTTTTATTAAGCGATCAGGCAATAGAAAATAAAAGTGTAGATGACTTGGTAGGTAAGTTGAATGGTCATATTGAAAAAGTTGTAAGAGAAAAGTTTAATCTAGTTGCTGCCCTATACAACGAGAAGGATAAATCGCCAGAAAAAGGTCGTGAGTATGTAAAGGCCTATGTAGACTATACTCATACAATTGAAGCCATTCATGATATTTTGGAACACGGCGGTGGTCATGCAGAAAATGAACACTAAATATTAAGGAAATCACATTTGTTAAAACTAATCTTCCTCTGAAAACAGGGGGAGATTAGTTATGTGTATTAAATTAGTAATTATCTTTAAAATCATTTGAAAATAAAGAACTAAACTATTTAAAAAACGTGTGGTAATATCGTGTATAAAACATTGAGGGTTAGATAATTATGTTAATGTTTCTAACCCGCATCAGCGTTTGCAACTGTGGACAGTGACGAAGCCCGCAATCCCCAACATTTCATAGTGTGCCGAGAAGCAGAACATCTGTAAATTGCAAAAAAAAATCATCAATTTTTTTTTGCAATTTACATTTACTATTGACTGATATCTACTCATAATATAGGTTTTTAAATTCCCATAATCTTTTTGTTTACTTTCATTTTTGGCCTTGGCGATAACGTTTAGGATGTATCTAAATACAGGCAGCCTGCGGGCTTCGTCACTGTCACCCGAGACAAAACACTATGCAGACTGCAAAATATTCAGTTACCTACATATCTGCCTGTTTTATATACAT
>PWER01000183.1 GCA_003553565.1 Nitriliruptoria bacterium
AGCTCGATGGGCTCACGGGCCCAGCCGGGGACCACCACCGTCGAGTGGGCCAGCCCCTGGACCCACTCGCCGACCTGGCCGAGGACGGCCACGCGCGGTCCGGGGCGCTCACGCGCGACCGAGGGAGCGGTGTGGCGGGCGAGCTCGGCCAGGCCGGCGAGCGCGGCCCCCGGTGATGTGGGCTCGGGCACCAGGCAGACCCGGACCCCGGTCAGCCCACGCACGACCACGGGATGGGCTGACGCGGGGTGCAGCCCAGCACGCTCCGCGCAGGCCAGCAGCGCGTCCTGGCCCCGGCCGCCGTCGATCCCGCGCAGCAGCACCAGCTCCAGGGCGTCCAGGCGCGCGAGCGGCGCACGCTCCAGCACGGCCACGGTCCGGGGCAGCACCCGCGCCACCATGACCAGCAGCCGCGCGCCCCCCGGCGCCTGGTGCAGCGCATCGGCAAGGGCATCCTCGGGCTCGCACTCGAGCGCGACGATCGTGCGCAGCGAGCGACCCTCCTCCCGCGCCCAGTCGGCCAGGCGGTCAGGGTCCTCGCTCGCGCCCCACGCGCCCGCGTCCGACGCGCCGGCGCGCGTCACGGGCTCAGCCATCGAGCTCCGCCTCCTCACGTGCCAGCCCCGGGCGTTGCCACCGGGCGCGCGCCAGCTGGTAGTCGCTGCCCACCGGCCACGTGTGCTGGTATCCGTGCCGGTTGTGGACGTACTGGAGGCTGTGGACCCGGTAGCACCGCTCGCCCTCGCGCTGGACCGCCTCGATGAGGCGGCGGTCCACTGCCCGTGACACCGGAGCCCACCCGCCCAGCTCGGCGAGGTCGGTTCGATGCAGCGTCAGGGTGCCACCGGCCACGCGGGTCCCGTAGACCTCGGCGATGCGCGGGCGCCGCCGCAGCGTGAGGTCCTGGCGCCCGAGGTAGACGAAGTCGAAGGGCTTGCCGACCAGCGGCGCACCCATCCAGCGCAGCGCGGCGACCAGGTCACCGACGTGCTCGGGGCCATACCAGTCGTCGTCGTCGATCTTGGACAGGACCTCGCCGGAGGCGGCCTCCGTCGCTGCGCGCAGCACCTGGCCGAGGTTGCGGTCCCCCGGCACCTGGACGACCGTCAGCGTCACGTCGTCGGGCAGCGCGGAGCGCTCCAGCGGCGCGAGGCCTCGCGCCGCCTCCTCGCCGTGGGCGGCGAGCACGAGCTCCAGCGGACGGTGCCGCTGACGGGCGACCTGGGCCAGCGCATGGGCCAGGAAGGCGGGCCGCCCGGTGGGCAGCAGCACCGACACCGAAGGCTGGCGCGGCGCGTGACGCGACGCCGTCCCCGTGGCCTCGTCCGCATGCTCGGCGCCCGCGGCGAGCACGCGGGGATCATGCCCGCTCCGGGCTGCACGGCACAGCCGCACCCCGCAACGCTCGCGCGTGGTCGGCTCATCGAGGTCAGCGGCCGCCGCGGCGTCCCAGGCGGCCACGAGGTCCGGCGACAGCAAGCCCTTCCAGCCCTCGGGGCCATCCACGACCTCGGCCATGAGCCCCAGGGCTGCGTTGGCGGCGACCTGCGCGGCCACCGCCCGCGGGGCGTCCTCGGGGCCGGCCTCCACCCGCACGTGGTGATGGCGGCCGATGTCGGTGGGCAGGGACTGCGAGGGCGAGACCGTCAGCGGACCGCGCGAGGGCTGCCAGCGCCAGTCCGGCACCGGCAGCGCGGCGGGGTCGAGCACGACGCGCTGCGGCGCCTCGTGGACCTGGGCGACCGGCGCAGCCGCCCGGCGAGCCGCAGCGGGGGACGCTGCCCCGGCGAGCCGCGCCCGCCGTTGATCGCCGCGCGTGGCTGCCGCGCCGAAGGCCCGCCGAGCGCGCACGAGCGCGGGCGTCGGCTCGCCCGCCAGCAGCAGGCGGACCACCCGCGCCTCGGTGGCCCGCCCCTCGAGGCGCCGCGTCGACGTCAGCGCGGTGAGCGAGGGGGAGACCAGGGCGAAGGGTCCGGTCCGGGCCTGCAGCAGTCGCAGCGCCTCGAGGGCTGCCAGCCAGCCGGCGCCCGCGGTGGCGATGAGCACCCCGTCCTCGTTGGTCAGGCTGCGCACCCAGGCATGCCAGCCGGGGTCGTCGAGCGCACCGACGGCCAGCGGGTCGGACAGACCCGCGTCGTCGACGAGCTGACGGGCTTCGTCACGCCCAGGGGCGAGCACCGCCCAGCGCGCCTCGGGCGCCAGCTCCGCAAGCGTGCAGCCCGTGCGCGCATCGTAGGCTGTGTCGCGGTCCATCCCGTGGTCTCCCGGTCAGCGTCCTTGGGGGCAGCGCTCATGCACGACGGCCCACCGCGCCATCCGCCTGCCGCCGCGGTGCAGGGTAACCACTGGCGCAGCCTCCCGGTCGGCGACCTGGACGCCCCCGGGGCCCACGGGCGCCCGACCGTGTCGGTCGTCGTGCCCGTGCGCACCCCGGGCGGTCCCCTGCCGTGGGTCCTGGCCTCGCTGGAGGCCCAGCGCTATCCCGCCGAGCGCCTCGAGGTGCTGGTGACGGGCTGGGACGGCGCGATCCTGCCCGAGCCGCTCACGGCTCCGGGCGGCACCCCGGTGATCGCGCTGTCGGACCACCACGGGACGGTCCGGTCGCTCGGCGCCGCCAGGAACCGAGGCATCGACCGAGCCAGCGGCGACGTGGTCCTGCTGCTCGGCGCCCAGGCCGTGGCGCACCCCGGCCTCGTCGGCGCGCACGCGCGCTGGCACTGCGCTGCGCGCGACCTGCTCGTGGTGGGCGCGCTGCACCGCATCGAGCCGGACGCGCTCGCCGACGTCGACGCTCCCGACGAGGACGTGCTCGCGCTGCTCGAGCACGCCGACGCCGCGCCGGTCCCCTGGTGGGAGGCGCTGCTCGAGGAGACCGAGGACCTGTCGCGTCCCGATGCCGAACGCACGCGCGCGGTCGTCCCCGCCAACGCCTCGGTCCGCCGCGACCATCTGCGCGCCCTCGGCGGGTTCGCCGAGCCCGACCTGCGCCGCGAGCCAGCGGCATCAGACGAGGCCGAGGCCGCCTTGCACCCCGACGGCTCGGGCACCGCGGTCTGCGAGGACCGGGAGCTCGCCTGGCGCGCGATCACCGAGGGGACGGTCGTGGTGCCCGACCGGGCGGCGCGCGCTTGGACACCGGCCCCGGGGCTGCATGCGGGCGAGCCCGGCCCGTCCTCGCCGGAGGAGCGGCTGTGGCTCGCTGACCGGGTGCCCTCACCCTCCCTGCGGCCTGCCCGGGTCGGGCGCGCGGTGCCGGTGCCCCGCGCCGTCGTGGAGCTCGACGCCACCGGCGCTGACCCCGAGTCGGTGCTGGCAACCGTCGACGCGGCGCTGACCGGTGACCTGGCCGACGTGACCGTGGTCGTGCGGGGTGACGCGGACCGGGGCGCTCGGCGGGTCCGCGAGAGCCTGCACGACGAGCCACGGGTGCTGCTCGGCGAGGCGGAGCCGCCTCCTGCCCCCCTGACAGTCACGCTGGACACACCGATCCCTCTGCAGCGCGACAGCCTGCAGGGGCTCTTCGACGACCTCGTCACGCATGAGCGAGCGGGCGTGCTGCGGCTGACCGCACCCCTCGATGACACCGAGGAGGCGCCCGAGACCACCGTCCTGGCGTGGAGCCGCCGCGCAGTGCGCACCGCCGCCCGTGTCGCACAGGATCGCGCAGGATCGGCCAGTGCTGCTCCGGCGTGGGAGCACGTCCTCGAGGTGGCAGAGGAGCTGTTCGGCGGAGGCTGGGAGAGCGGCTCGGAGCGTGGCATCGGGCACGGGCACCGGTGGCGCCCCACGGCGGTCTCCGAACGTCAGCTCGACGCGCTCCAGCGGGCCCAGCAGCGCGAGGAGCGCCTGGAGGCTCGGCTCGCCAAGCGCGACCGCCGGATCCGACGCCTCGAGCGGGAGCTGGAGGAGGCGCAGGCGCGGGCCGAGCACAGCGAGGAGCGCCTGGCGCGGCTGGAGGGGCGCCGGGTCGTGCGCGCCCTGCGACGGATCGATCGGATGCGCCGCGGCGACGGATAGGCGCTCCGGCCGCGTCGGGCGTCAGACGCGTCGCGCCAGGATCACCCACAGGGTGCGCAGCAGGATCTGCAGGTCCAGCACCGGCGACCAGTTCACGAGGTACTGCACGTCGTGGCCGAGCTTGTACTCGGGGTCGGTGTGGTAGCGGCCGTGGACCTGGGCCAGACCGGTGATGCCGGGCGGCACCTCCCCCCGACGCTCGTAGCCGGGGATGGCCTGCTCGAACTGGGCGACGAGCTCGGGGCGCTCGGGCCGCGGCCCCACGATCGTCATCTCGCCGCGCAGCACGTTCCACAGCTGGGGCAGCTC
>PWER01000096.1 GCA_003553565.1 Nitriliruptoria bacterium
CCGTCGTCGCCGTAGGACGGGCCGGGGCCGGCCTCGCCGATCCAGCCGGCGTCGGCCTGGGGCGGGATCGTGTAGCCCAGGTGCGACAGGCCGTAGAGGATGCCCATCGCGCAGTGCTTGATCCCGTCCTCGTTGCCGGTGACCAGGCACCCGCCGACGCGCCCGTAGTAGATCGACTGCCCGCGCGCGTTGGTCCACCCCGACGCGCTGTAGAGCCGCTCCATCACCAGCGAGGCGACCGACGACCGCTCCCCCAGCCAGATCGGCGTGCCGAGCACCAGGACGTCGGCGGCCAGCACCCGCTCCAGCAGCGCCGGCCAGTCGTCGCGCTGCCACCCGTGCTCGGTCAGGTCGGGCTGCACCCCGAAGGCGATCGCGTGGTCCACGGCGCGGATCTGGTCGACCACCACGCCCTGGCGGCGCATCAGCTCGGCGGACCGGTCGATGAGCCGCTGGGTGTGCGACAGCCCCGGCGAGGGCGTCAGCGTCGCGTTGATGAACAGCGCCCGCAGCCCGGCGATCTCCGGGGTGCGCGGCGCCGCATCGGCGGTGGCGCGCTGGTGGGGTGTGGGCTCGGCGGGCATGAGGGGCGCTCCCTTGGCGATCGGGGCCGACGCCGCGAGCGTCGCACACCCGTGGCGCTGGTGGCACGCAGCGCTGACGCGCTGCCCGCGTGCAGGACGCGCCGGGCCGCTGGGTAGGCTCACGGGCGAGGCACGCCGGGGCCGCAACCCCGCGGGGGCCACAGGGGTTCGGTCGACTCGGCGGCGCGGCGCCCAGGGAGCGAGCGGCCCACGCGCGCGCCGGCGGCAGCACCCGCCGGCACCCCGAGGTGATGCAGGAGGCCGCGATGACGCTGCCACCGCTGGCGCTGTCAGGTGTGCAGCTCGCCCCGCCAGCCACCCACGACGTGCGGGGCGCGCTGGACGAGGTCGACGACTGGGCCGACGAGCTCGGCGTGGAGGGCGGCGAGATCGTCTTCGAGCTCGACGGGACCCCGGTGGGCTCGGGTCAGGCCGCCCAGCTGGTGCGCGGCGAGGAGCTGGGCACGGTGCGCCTGGCCGTGGAGGACTTCGACTACGAGGGCGACGCCCACTTCACCACCGTGCTGGAGGGCGAGCCGCCCGAGGGCTCCGGGGTGGGCACCACCGCCGAGGAGATGGGGGCGGTGCTGCTGGACCCCGAGGCCTACGAGGCCGTCGACGAGGGCATCGGCATGGCCAACATCTTCGGCGACGACGTCGTCGACCAGGAGCTCATCGAGCACGAGCTCGCCCTCGACCCCGACGCTCCCACCGGCGAGTGGACGTTGCACTGGGCGCTGCGCGAGGTCGACCTCGACGCCGACCCGCCGCAGTATGGCGACGCCTACGTGGTGGCCTCGTCGCACACCTTCGAGGTCGTCGACGCCGAGGACGTCGGCGTCGGCGGGTTCGAGGTCGCCGGGCTGGTCGCCGCGGTGCTGCTCGTGCTGATCGTCCTGGCCCAGCGCGGGCAGGCCGCCGTCGGACGCGCGACCGGGTGAGGGGGTCGGCGATGACCGCGCTGTCGTGGGCCCTGATCGCGGTGGGCGCCCTGCTGGGCGCTGGCACGATCGGCATGGGCGACTTCGTGGGCGGCGCCATCGGGGTGGCGCTGCTGGCAGCCGGCATCGGGCTGCGACGGCTCCGACGACGAGCGACCTATCCTGGCGCACCCAGCGCACGATCCAGGCGGTGAGCCGTGCACGACTGGCAGCGCGCCCGACCCGCGGGAGGTCGTGGACGGCGTGCGCTGCTCGGGCTGGCCGCAGTGGCCGTCGTCGGCCTCGCGCTGGTGCTGGCCACCGATCGGGGCGGAGAACCGCTGACCGTCGAGGAGCTCGACCCGGCTGACGACGCTGGCGAGCCCGCCGCCGGAGAGGCTGACGGCGCGCTGGCGGTGGGCCAGTGGCAGCGCCTGCCCGACGTGCCGCTGGAGGCCGGCGCGATGAGCGCAGCCGCATGGGCCGACGGTGCGGTCCACGTCGCCGGCTCGGCTGCCGCCGCCGACCGCGGCGGCGGGCTGCGCACCGAGGTCGCCAGCCTCCCCCTCGACGGCGATGGCGAGGCCGCCGACCGCGACGCCGAGAGCGACGAGGCCGAGTGGTCCACCGCTGCGACCCCGCCGCTGGGCGGCGCGCGCGTGACGCTGGCCGCTGGCGTCGGCGACGATCTGGTGCTGCTCGGCAGCGGGCAGGGCACGCCGCCGGCGATGGCCGCCCTCGACCTGGATGAGCGCGCCTGGGACACCGCCCCACCGCCGCAGCTCGGCGGCAGCCGCCTGGGCCACATCGGCGAGGGGGCGCTGCTGCTGGTGCGCGGACGCGACGACGAGCCCGCCGAGGTGCAGCACTACGACGCGGCCACGCGCCGCTGGGAGCACCACGACGACGCGCCGGTCGTCGCCCGCGGCAGCGGCGCAGTCGAGACCGACGGCGAGATCGCGGTGCTCGGCCCGGTCGGCGCGCCCAGCGAGCGCGTTGGTGCCGCCACCCTGGACCCGCAGGGGCACTGGGGCGAGGCCACGCTCGCGCCGGCCGAGCCCGGCTGGCAGCCCGACTGGGCACCGCACCCCACCCGAGGCGTGGCGCTGCTGGGACCCGACGCGCAGGGCGAGCCGCAGGCGGCGCGCTGGCACCCCGAGGCGGGCTGGGACGAGCCCGGCTGGCCCGACCCGCCGGTGACCCTGCAGCCAGGTGGGTTCCGCGTCGATGCGCTGAGCGAGGACCTGCTGCTGCGCCGCGATGGCGGGCTGCACGGCGCCTGGCTGCTGCCCGGCGCGTTCGGCGACCCGCAGGACTGGCAGCCGCTGGCCTCCCCGCCGCAGGCGCTGGGACGCGAGCCCGAGGTGGTGATCGCCGACGACCGGCTGGTCGCCCTTGGCGGCGAGGACGTCCACGGCGAGCCGACCACCGCCGCGTTCCTGCTCGATCCCGACCTTGATCCCGGCAACGAGCGCTGACCCATGACCCGCGACCCCTCGCCCGAGCCGCCCCGCGCCGCCGCAGGCGACGCCGAGGACGCTGCCGAGTTCGAGCGGGTCGGTGCGCCGCGGCCGCGCGGGTGGCTGATCGCCGCGGCGGTCGTCGTCGCCGGGCTGGTCGCCGCGCTGGCCGCGCTCGTCGTCGCCGTCGACGATGCCGACGACGACGAGCTGCCGATCGGCGAGCTGCAGGGCGCCCCCGACCGCGACGCGCCAGCCGACGACGAGGCGCCCGTCGACGGCGAGGCGCTGCAGGGCGCCGCCCCCGACGAGGCGCCAGCCGACTTCGACCAGCTGGCCGAGGCCGAGACCAGCTGGGAGGCGCTGACCACCCCGCCCGAGCCGCTGTCCTCGCCGGTGGTGGTCACCAGCGACGCCGACGCGGTCGCCGGAGCAGGCCTGAACGAGGAGGCGCTGGTGCTCGGCGGGCGCACCGATGCCGACGACACCGCCCAGACGCTGGCGCTGGCCCCAGACCGCGAGACGTGGCAGCGCCGCGGGCGCATCCCGCTGGCCGAGGTCGTCGAGGCGTGGCGCGACGACGACCACCTGATCGCGTTCGGTCGTGACGCGGGCGGCGCCTACGCCGCCGCCCGCGCCCATCCGCGGGGCCACGGGTGGGAGCGCCTGCCCGACCCGCCGCCCGGCGAGCACGATGCGCTCGGCATGCTCGACGGCGAGCTGTGGCTGCTGCCCGCCTACGTGCTGCCACGCGAGGCGCCCGCCGAGACCGACGCCGCCGTCCTGTCGCCTGACGCCGAGCGCTGGCGCTCCGAGCCCACCCCGTTCGCGCCGACCACCGCCGGGCCCTCCAGCGTGCGGGTCGACGACCAGCTCGTCGCGGTCAGCCGCACCCCCGACGAGGACGTCAGCAGCCAGCCGGCATGGGCGCGCCTGGATCCCGACGAGGGGTGGTCGGAGGCCGCACCGGTCCCCTCCCGCCCCAGCGGCTGGACGCCGCGGATCGTGCCGTGGGCCGAGGGCGGCGGGCTGATCCTGGGCCCGGCACCGGAGGGGGCGCAGACCTCGGCGGCGTGGGAGTGGGACGCCACCGGGGCGATCTCGCGCACCCTGAAGGTCGACCCGCCGTTGGAGTGGTGGCGGGTGGAGGTGCTGCCCGCCGGCGACCAGCTGGTGCTGGCGCCGGCCGCCCGCTACGCGCAGGGCTATCGTGCCACCGAGCTCGGCCGCCCCTGGCAGCGCCTGGAGGCACCGCCCCGCGATGTGGGCTGGCACGAGGGCGCGGTGGCCTCCACCGGCGACGGGGTGCTGGCGGTCGGCGACGCCGACACCATCGACGAGCCCGGCGCCGCCTGGCTGCCGCTGCCCTGACGACGCGTGGTGACCACCTTGTTGCCGGCTCGCACCGTCGAGCCCCCACTGCTGCCCGGTGACGCGGTCACCGCGGCAGCCTCAGCGATCCCGCTGCCCCGCCACGGTCCGACGCTGACCGTGTGGGCCTCCACCCCGGGCGGCTGCGAGGAGCAGGCAGCCGCCGAGCTCGCCGCGCTGGGCTGGCGTCCCGCCCCGGTGCCCACCCCGCGCACCGCCCAGACGGGCACCGCCTGCGGGCTGGTGTGGGAGCGCGGCTCGGTGTACGGGCGCGCCGACATCGCCGCGATCCTGGCCACGCTGCGGGCAGCCCGCACGGTCACGCGGGTGACGTGGCTGGTCGCAGCCACCCAGGTAGCCTCGCTGGCCGAGGTGTTCACCGCGGTGCGCGAGGCGCCCCTGCCCGACCTGCCCGACGCGCCGTTCGCGGTGGTCGCCGAGCGCCACGGGCGCCAGGCGTTCCGCTCGCCCGAGGTGGCGCGGGTGGCCGGCGACGCGGTCAACGCCACGCATCGCGCTCGCACCGGGCGGCGCCTGCCGGTGGACCTGGAGCAGCCCACCACCGTGGTGCGCGTCGAGGTCACCGACGAGCGCCTGCGGGTGGGCTGCGAGCTGACGGTGGGCAGCCTGCACCGGCGCGCCTACTACGCGGTGCGCCATCACGCCGGGCTGAACCCGGCGGTGGCGGCCATGCTGCTGGGCCTGGCCGGCTGGCGCGCCGACCAGCGGCTGGTCGACCCGTTCTGCGGTGGCGCCACCATCCCGGTGGAGGCGGCGCTGGCCGCGCTGCGCCGCCCGCCGCGGGGCGCAGGCGTCGGCGATCGCCTGGCGCCGCTGGGACTGGCCGATCGGGCGGCGCGCGCCACGGTCGACGCGGCGGTGCGCAGCGCCCAGGAGCGCGGCGATCGTCCGCCGCTGCTGCGTGCCCGCGAGCGCGAGACCGCCCACGTGCGCCAGGCCTGGTCGAACCTCGCTGCCGCCGGAGTCGCCGACCTGGTCGATCTCGACGTGGGCGACGCGCGCCGCCCCGAGGCCTACGGCGCGGGCTGCGCCGCGGTGGTGACCAACCCGCCGTACGGGCTGCGGGCGGGCTGGCGTGCCCAGCTGCGCGAGCTGTACCGCGCTGCGCTGGCAGCCACCGCCGAGCGCCTGGAGGTCGGGGGCAGCGCGGTGTGGCTGCTCACCGCCCCGCGAGTCGCTGCGGCCGCAGCCGAGCCAGCCGGTCTGGCGCTGGTCGAGCGCCGCACGATCGGGCTGGGCAGCTTCGACGCGTTCGCGTGCCGCTTCGCGGCGGCTCGACAGGCGTGACTCGACAGGCCTGAAGGCCTCAGGCGGCGCCGGACTTGGCGGCGCGGATCTCGCGGTCCATCGACGCGGCCGCCCGCCGGCCCGCGCCCATCGCCAGGATCACCGTGGCGCCGCCGGTGACGATGTCGCCGCCGGCGTACACCCGCGGCTTGCTGGTCGCCCCGGTCTCCTCGTCCACCGCGATCGTCCCGCGCGAGGTGCGCTCGAGGTCGGGGGCGGCGCGGCGCAGCAGCGGGTTGGGCTCGTTGCCCACGGCCACCACGGCGAGGTCGGCGGGCACCTCGTGCTCGCTGCCCGGGATCGGCTTGGGGCGGGCGCGGCCGCCGTCGTCGGGCTCGACGAGCTCCATGCGCTGCAGCCGCGCACCGGCCAGCGCGCCGGTCCCGTCGTCGAGCAGCTCCACGGGATTGGTCAGCAGCGCGAACTGCGCGCCCTCCTCGCGGGCGTGGCGGATCTCCTCGACGCGGGCGGGCATCTGCTCCTCGGAGCGGCGGTAGCAGATCGTGGCCTCGGCGGCGCCGAGGCGCAGCGCAGTGCGCACCGCGTCGATGGCGGTGTTGCCGCCGCCGAACACCAGCACGCGGCGCCCGGCCACCTGCGGCAGCGGCGTGTCGGCGTCGGGCCGGTGGGCCTCCATGAGGTTGACGCGGGTGAGGAACTCGTTGGCCGAGGACACCCCGACCAGGTCCTCGCCGGGCACGTTCAGGAAGCGCGGCACGCCCGCGCCGACGCCGAGGAACACCGCGTCGTGCTCGGCGAGCAGGTCGTCGACGCCCTCGGCCTGACCGATCGGCGCGTTGGTCTCGAAGCGCACGCCGAGCTCGGCGAGCCGGTTGATCTCGGCGCGCAGCACATCGCGGGGCAGCCGGAACTGCGGGATGCCGTAGGCGAGCACGCCGCCGAGGTCGTGCAGCGCCTCGTAGACGGTGACCTCGTGGCCGGCCTGGGCGAGGTCGGCGGCGCACGCCAGCCCTGCCGGCCCGCTGCCGACGATCGCCGCGCTGCCGCCGTCAGGGTCGGGGGTGACGCGCTGGGCGGGTGGGGCGTGCGCGCGGGCGGCGTCGGCGACGTAGCGCTCGAGCTGGCCGATGGCGATGGGCTTGTCCTTCTTGGCCAGCACGCAGGTCGCCTCGCACTGCGACTCCTGGGGGCACACGCGCCCGCACACCGCCGGCAGCGAGCTGTCATCGAAGATGATCTGGGCGGCACCGTCGATGTCGCCCTCGGCGACCTTGCCGAGGAACGCGTCGATGCGGATGCCCACCGGGCAGCCCTCGATGCAGCGGGGCCGCACGCACTGCAGGCAGCGGTCGGCCTCGAGCTGGGCGCCCTCCCAGTCGAGGCCGAGGTCGACCTCGCAGAAGCTGGCGGCGCGCTCGGTGGCGTCGTGCTCGCGCGGCTCGACGCGCGGCAGCGCCATGCGCTCCTTGCGGGTGCGACCCGACGGCGACGTGCTGCTCATCAGCGCGCCTCCCGCAGCGTCGGTCGCGGCTGGGGCTGCGTGGCGGCGCACCCGTCATCGGCCTCGGCCTCCGCCTGCGCGGCCTCGGCGGCAGCCTGGGCGGCCTCGGCGGCGGCGCGCTCCTGGTCGCGGTAGGCCTGGTTGCGGCGGTGCAGCAGCGCGAAGTCGACCTGGTGGGCGTCGAACTCGGGTCCGTCGACGCAGGCGAAGGCGGTGGCGCCGGCGACCTGCACGCGGCAGCCGCCGCACATGCCGGTGCCGTCGACCATCAGCGGGTTGAGGCTTGCCACCGTGGGGATGCCGTGCGGGCGCGTCACGTCGGCCACGGCCCCCATCATCGGCACCGGCCCGGCAGTCAGGACGAGGTCCAGCGGCGCGATGCCGGCGGCGGCGGCCTCGACGTCGTCGGCGAGCACGTCGGTGACCAGGCCGCGGCGCCCGCGTGAGCCGTCGTCGGTGACGACTCGCAGCGACGCGGACACCGAGGCGAGCTCGTCCTCGAGGGTGAGCAGGTCGGCGGTGCGCGCACCCAGGATGGTGACCAGCTCGTTGCCGGCCCGCGCCAGCGCTGCGGCGCGCGGGTAGGCGATGGCGCTGCCGACCCCGCCGGCCACCACCGCCACGCGGCCCTCGTAGCCGACCTCGCTGGGCGCGCCGAGCGGGCCGGTGACGTCGAGGATCGCCTGGCCGGGCTGCAGCGTGCACAGCAGCCGGGTGGTCAGCCCGACCGCCTGGATGATCAGCGTGATGGTGCCGGCCTCCGCGTCGGCTCCCGCGATGGTCAGCGGGATGCGCTCGCCGCCCTCGCGCACCCGCACGATCACGAACTGGCCGGGGTGCTGGTAGCGGGCCACGCGTGGCGCCTCCACGACGAGGCGCACCACGTCGGGGGCCAGGGTCTGGGCCTCGCGAACCGGGAACATCACCGCCGATGGTGCTGAGCGCCTCCCCTGCCAGGAGGGGGCGAAGGTCCCGTCGACAGGCGGCCCCGGGTCCCGGCCGCGCGATGACCTCCGCGCCGGCGCCACGCCGCGAGGCGCGGTGGCGCTAGCCGCGGCGCTGCGACAGGGCGTACTCGGCGGCGCCGAGCACACCGGCGTCGTCGCCGAGGGCGGCCTCGACCATGGAGCGGCGTCGGTGGGGCAGCATCACCACCGGGTGGGTGGCCTCGGCGATCCGGTCGATGAGCGGCTGGCCCAGCTTCTCGGTGAGCCCGCCGCCGAACACGATCGTGTCGACGTCCAGCAGGTTGATCAGCGAGCCCAGCGTGTGGCCCAGCGCCCGCACCGCGTCGTCGAGCAGGCGGGTGGCCACCGGGTCGCCCTTGGCCACCGCCTTGGCCCAGCGCCCGGACTTGATCGGCTGGTCGGCCTTGCCGGCCTTGATCAGGCGGGTCTCCTCGCCGTTGGCGGCCGCCAGCCGGGCGGCGCGCTCCATTCCGGAGCGTCCGGCGTAGGCCTCCAGGCAGCCGCGGCGCCCGCAGCTGCACTCGGCGCCGCCGGGCACCGCGACCATGTGGCCGACCTCGCCGGCGCCGCCGAACGCGCCGATGTAGGGCTGGCCGTCCAGCACCAGCCCGCCGCCCACGCCGGTGCCCAGCCACACCGCCAGCAGGAAGCGCGAGCCCTGCCCGGCGCCGTGGCGCACCTCACCGAGGGCGCCGAGGTTCGCGTCGTTGCCCACGCCGACCGGCAGCCCGCCCAGCGCGTCGCTGATCATCGAGCCGATCGGGGTGGGCTCGTCGAACCCGCCGATGTTGGCGGTGCTGTGCACCACCCCGTCGCGGCCCACCGGTCCGGGCACGCCCACGCCGACGGCGTCGACCTCGCCGAGGGCGCGCACCGCCTCGGCGATCGCGTCGCGCACCGCGTCGGGGCCGGTGTGGGGGGTGGCGCGCTTCTCGCGCAGGGTGACGGCCCCGCCCTCCACGCGTGCGGCGGTGATGTTGGTGCCGCCGACGTCGACGCCTGCGACGGCTGCCATCGTGGCCTCCTGGCTCGCCTCGGGTGCGGTGTGCGGGTCGGCTTCGGGACGCGGCGCGCCGTGGCACGGCGCCCGCGGCGCGGCGGCTAGGCGGGCGGGGTGAGGACGTCCAGCCCGACGTAGGGCACCAGCGTCTCGGGCACCGCCACGGTGCCGTCGGCGCGCTGGTGGGTCTCGAGCAGCGCGGCGATGGTGCGGCCCACCGCGCAGGCGGTCCCGTTGAGGGTGTGCACCAGCGCGGTGTCCTCCTCGGGGTGGGCGCGGTGGCGGCAGCGCAGCCGGCGCGCCTGGTAGTCGGTGCAGTTGGAGCACGAGGTGAGCTCGCGGTAGCGCTCCTGGCCGGGCAGCCACACCTCGCAGTCGTACTTGCGCTGCGCTGAGGCACCGAGGTCGCCCACGGCGATGTCGACCACGCGCCCGTGCAGCCCGAGGCCCTCGAGCAGCTCGACCTGCATGGTGGTCAGCCGTTCGTGCTCGTCATCGGACTGCTCGGCGGTGGTGAAGCTGAACATCTCGACCTTGTCGAACTGGTGCACGCGCATCAGCCCGCGGGTGTCGCGCCCGTGCGCGCCGGCCTCGCGCCGGAAGTTGGTCGAGAAGCCCGCGTAGCGCAGCGGCAGGTCGGCCGAGTCGAGGATCTCGTCGTCGTGCATCGCCGCCAGCGGCACCTCGGAGGTGCCCACCAGGTACTTGTCGTCGGCGGGCACGTGGTAGATCTCCTCGGCCGAGCCCGGCAGGAACCCGGTGCCGTACAGGGCGTGCTCGCGCACCAGCACCGGCGGGATCACCGGGGTGTGCCCGCGCGCGTCGAGGTAGTCCAGGGCGTAGCGCACCAGCCCGAGCTCGAGCCACACCGCCGGGCCGCGCAGCAGCGCGTTGCGGGTGCCGGCGATCTTGGCGGCGCGTTGCAGGTCGAGGATCCCCAGCGCCTCGCCGAGCTCGACGTGGTCGCGGGCGGGCGCGGTGTGCTGCGGGGCGGTGCCGAACCAGCGCACCGGCACCGCGTCGTCCTCGTCGTGCCCGTCGGGCGCGTCGGGGTGGGGCAGGTTGGGCAGGTGGGCCAGCGCCGCGTCGAGGTCGGCCTCGATCTGGGCCTGCTCGGCCTCGACCTCCGACAGGCGCGTCGAGGCCTCCTTGGTCTGGGCGATGAGCCGCTCGCGCTCCTCGGGCGAGCTGGCCTGGCCGATGGCCTTGCCGGCCTGCTTGCGCTGCGAGCGCAGCTGGTCGCCCTCGACGATGAGCGCGCGGCGGCGGGCGTCCTGCTCGGCCAGACGCTCCAGCTCGGCGCGGTCCACGCCGCGTCGGGTGAGGGCGGCGGCCACAGCCTCGAAGTCATCGCGCAGCGCGCGCAGGTCGATCATGGGTCACATGCCTCGGTCGCAGGGTCGGGTCGCGGTCGGCCGCGCTGCCCTGGCCTGCCAGCCGGACAGGTCGGCACCGCGGCCGGTGGCCCGCAGCGTAACCGAGCGCTGCGCCCGCGCGCCCTGCGCCCCGCCGCCGGGCGGGCACTGCGCAGGTAGGGCGGCGGCGCTACTCGGGGTGGGCAGCCGAGCCGAGCGCGGCGGCGGCCTCGTCGCTCACCGCAGCCGGACCGCCGATCACCATGACCTCGTCGGCGTCGAGGTCGGCCTCGTCCAGCCACTCGGCGACGGCGTCGTCGGAGCCGGCGGCGTCACCGTCGACCAGCAGCAGCAGGCCCTGCTCGTCGGCGACCGTCGGGGCGGCCCCCAGCGCGTCGGCGTAGTTGCGCCCGGTGGTCGCCCACGGACGGTCCTGGTCGGCGAGGCCGTCGGCGAGCACGTCGTCCGCGAGCGCCAGCCCGGTGGCGTAGCGGTCGACGCCTGCGCGCCGGTCGAGCGCGTCAGCGTCGCCGAGCGCCTCGGCGGCCTGATCGGCGATGGCGTCGGACACCGCCGCGGTGCCGCCGACGATGGTGGCCTCACGGACGTCGGCGAGCGCCTCGGCGGTGGCCTCGGGCAGCGCGGCCTCGTGCTCGACCAGCAGCACCGGCTCGCCGGTCAGCGCACCGCGCCAGCCGGCCGCGAGCGCATCGGGCCAGGCCCGGTCGGGGTCGTCGTGCTCGCCGACCGCCAGCAGAGCGCGCCGCGCGTCGGTCTCCGCGTCGTCCTCGGCGTCGGTCTCGGCCCAGACCTCCTCGGCGATCTGCGCTGCGGTGGCAAACGGGTCGTTGGTGCCCAGGCGCTGCGTGTCGGCCTGCGGCAGCAGGTCAGCGACCTCGTCACGCACCGCGCTGCCAAGCAGCTCGTCGCCGCCCACCAGCGTGACGCGGTCGGGATCGAGGTCAGCCAGCGCCTCAGCGACGCGCTCGTGCAGCTCCGCGCGGCCGGTGAGCAGCATCGGCGCCTCGCGGGCGGCGGCCAGCGGGCCGGCGACGCTGGCCTCGGCGGGCGCATCCCCGGCGGCGAGCACGACCTCGTCGGCGCCGTCGGGCGCCAGACGCTCGGCGAGCTCGACCGACGTCTCGGCCCGGTCGGCGCCGGCCACGCGCACGACGTGGTCGGGGACCTCGATCTCGTCAGGTGTGTCGTCCGCTGTGGTGCCGGCATCCGCCTCGCTGCCCGGCACGTCGCCCCGCTCGACCGCATCGACCAGCGAGAAGTAGGGGTTGAGGTAGCCGCCGAGCCGATCATGGGAGCACGGCGTCGCGGTCACCGCGGGATCCATGATCTCGAAGTGCAGATGCGGGTTCCCGGCGGAGGCATTGCCCGAGGAGCCCACGTAGCCGATGTGCTCGCCGCGCTCGACCCGGTCGCCGCGGCCGAGGTCGGCGCGGTAGGCGCCGTCGCGGTTGCTGTCGTCACGGCCGAGGTGGATGTAGCGGTAGTGGCGCCCGTCGTCGCCGCGCACGGTGATGAGCCACCCATAGCTGGGCCGCGTCTCGGGCATCTCGATGATCTCGCCGCCCTCGGCGGCGTGGACCTTGGTGTCGTGCGGCGCGAACACGTCGGTGGCCCGGTGCAGCCCGCAGCTGTTGGACCGACTCTGGTAGAAGTCGTTGGTGAATCCGGGGTTGTCGTAGCCGTGCGGCCCCGACACCTCCTGCGCCGCCACCGCCTCGACCGGGAAGGTCAGGTCGAGGGTCTGCTCGTAGTCATCGCTCCCTGCCAGCGCCGGGGCGGTGCTCGCCAGGACCAGGGCGAACCCGATCCCAGCGAGCACCGCGACCCGGCTGGCGGCCGCCCGCAGCCGTGTCATGGTCTCGTCCCCGCAATCGTCTGTGGCTGCGCACCGTAAGCGCTGCGTGACCAAGGGTCATTGTCCGTGGGGACGAGGGCGGGACAGGCACGGAGCCCATAACACGCCACCCGTCGCGAACGTCTAGCAAGCCTTCGGGGGGTTGGGCGCGCTGGGACGCCCTGACCGCGTGGTCAGCGCCGGTCGCGGTGGGGTGCGGCGCGCGAGGCTGCGCTCAGGGCTGGTCCAGCCCGTAGGAGCGGCGCAGGCGCTGCTCCCACTCGGTCTCCGCGCCTGGCTCCGGCTCGGCGTCCGGCTCCGGCTCGGCCTCCGGCGCCGGCTCGGCCTCCGGCGCCGGCTGGGCGTCCGGCGGCGTCGCGGCGTTCGATGACGGGTCGGCGTCGGGTGGCGGCTCGGCGTGAGCGTCAGCGTCCGCGGCGCCGTCACCTTGCTCGGCCAGCGCCACGCCGGCGGCCAGCGCGGTGGTGATCGGCACGGCCGCGACCAGGCCGATGGAGCCCACCAGCGTGCGGGTCACCTCGACCGCGACGAACTCGGCGGTGATGATCTCGCCGAGCCCCGTGTCGGCGGTGACGAACAGGATGAGCAGCGGCAGCGCCGCGCCGGCGTAGGCCAGGAACAGCGTGTTGACGGTGGCGGCGACGTGGTCGCGGCCCACCGCCAGCGCCTCGCTGACCAGGCCGGCGAACCCCAGGCGCGGCGCGGTGCGGCGCAGCGCGAACACCGTCGAGGCCTGGCTCATGGTCACGTCGTCGAGCACCCCCAGCGCCCCGACGATGATCCCGGCCAGCAGCAGGCCCTGCAGGCTCAAGCCACCGACCTCGACGTTGGCGAACCGCGCCTGCTCGTCGGTGAACCCGGTGATGGTGGCAAGCTCCACGAACAGCGCCGCGAGCCCGACCGTCAACGCCAGCGCGCCGGTGGTGCCCACCACGGCTGCGGTCGACTTGCGGTTGAACCCATGCGCCAGGTACAGCGTGACGATCATGATCGCCACCGACCCGGCCAACGCCACCGCCACCGGGCTGCGCCCCGCCAGGATCGCCGGGACCATGAACCCGATGATCAGCGCGAAGGTGATCGCCAGCCCCGCGAGCGCCCGCACGCCCTGCCAGCGCCCCAGGCCCAGCACCGCCAGCACGAACAGCCCCGTCAGCGCGAGCATCGCCGGGCCGCGCTGGAAGTCGGCGACCAGCCAGTCGGTGTCGCCGTCGGCGCGCTCGAACGGCTCGAGGCGCACCTGCTGGCCCACCTCGTAGAGGTCGCCGGTCTCGTCGACCATCGGGAAGACCTCGAGCTCCCCGGTGGCCTCCAGCTCGGCGACCAGCACCACGTTGACCGCCCCGGGCGGCAGCCCCGGATCGTCGATGTCGTCGAGGCGCTCGACGTCCACGATCGTGGCGTCGACGAGCTCGCCGCGCTCGACCGCCTCGTCAGGCTCCTCGACCTCGGGCGCTGGCGGCCACAGCCAGGCGATCGCGGCGACCGCGCCGACCGCCAGCGCGACGACCACACCCAGCAGCACCCGATGCGGGATGATCATGGCGGCCCCGCGCTGGTCAGGGGTCGACGTCGTCGAGCAGGCGGGCGTGCCACGCCGAGGCCTCGGCGTAGGCGCCGTCGGAGTCCGCCGGATGCACCCCGGGCGGCGCGCCGTCGGCACGCGGGTAGGCACCCAGCACGCGCACCTCGGCCACGTGGCGGTGGACGCTGCGCAGCGCCTCGGCGATGCGCGCCTCGGTCGGATGGCCCTCGCAGTCGATGAGGATGCAGTACTCGCCGAGGGTGGTCTTGGCGGGCCGCGACTCGATCTTGGTGAGGTTGATGCCGCGCAGCGCGAACTCCTCGAGGACCTTGAGCAGCAGGCCCGGACGATCGTCGCCGAAGAACACCACCAGCGAGGTCTTGTCGGCGCCGGTGCGCGCCGCCATCGACGTGCCCAGCACCGCGAACCGCGTGGTGTTCTCGGCGACGTCGTGCACGTCCTCGGCGAGCACCGCCAGACCGAAGCGCTGTGCGGCCAGCCGCGGGGCGACGGCCGCCTCGCCGGCAGCCGGGTCGGCGCGTGCGACGAGGCGGGCGGCCTCGGCGGTGGAGGTCTCGGCCTCCTCGTGGGGGTGGTCGAGGTGGGCGGCGACCCACTGACGGCACTGCGCCAGCGCCACCGGCTGGCTGCGCAGCACGCGCACCTGGTCCAGCCGCGTGCTCTCATGGCCGAGCAGGTGCAGCCGCACCCGCCGCACGACCTCCTGGCGGATATACAGCCCCGGCGGGCCGAACGTGAGCTCGTCGAGGGTGACGTTGACCGACCCCTCGATCATGTTCTCGATGGGCACCACGCCGTGGTCGACGCGCCCCGCGCGCACCGCGGCGAACACCTCGGGAATGGTCTCGTGGGCGATGAGCTCGGCATCGGGCACCAGCGCGGCGGCGGCCTCTGCGGTGAACGTGCCATCAGGGCCGAGGTAGGCCACCTGCGTGCCAGCGCCGGTGTCGGCGGGGCCGGTGTCGGCGGGGCCGGTCTCGGCGGGGCCGGTCTCGGCCGCGCCGCTCCCGCGCGCGCCGGCCTCGGCCTGTGCGGCGGCGCTCGGTTCGACGTGGGCGCTCACGAGCCGACCTCGTCACTGGCGCGCGCCGGGCGCTCGGCAGCGTGCTGGCCGCGCGGGGGCTGCCCGTCGCTGGCGCGCTCGGGCGGGGGTGGCGGCACGTCGCCGGCCGGTGCGGCCGGCTGCGGCGCGTTGCGGCGGCGCCGCGCGGCGGGCGCGGGCGGCTCGGCGAGCTCGCTGCCCGAGGCGTGTGCGCGCTCGATGGCCTCGCGCTCCTCCTCGGACAGGTTGTGGCGGCTGTCGCCAGCCTCCAGCGGCTTGGCGTACATGCGGGTGTGCTCACGGCCGTTGATGGCGGTCAGCACCACGCCGTCGCCGCGCTCGTCGAGCAGCGCCGTCGAGAACGACAGCATCCCGCCGAGGTCGCCGAACGCGTCGAAGCGCACGGTGCCCACACGGCTGATCGCGCCGCGGTCGTGGTCGCGCAGCTGGGCCGCGTAGGCGCGGACCTCGCCGACGTCGTCGCGCAGGTCGGCGACCTCCTCGAGGGCGCGCTGCAGCACCACCATCACGTCGCGGGTCTCCCCGTCGAACACCGCGCGGTAGGCGCGGCGCAGCTTGCGCTGGCTGCGCAGCGACGCGACGGCGACGCCGACGGCAAGGACGCTGATCGCCGCGGACGCGGCCAGCGCGATCAGCAGCGTGGTGTCGGTGAGCTCCATACGTGGACCCTCGTCGGCGCACGAACCAAGCGGCGTGAGCAGGCGACGCAGGGGCGGCGCCCCGCCGCGGCAGGCACCGACGCAGTGTAACGGCGCGGGTGAGGGGCCCGGCCGCCTGGCTGCCGCCGACCAGCGCAGGCGGCCGGGCCGGGGTAGGCATCAGCCTCGCCCCCCGCGCGGCACCCGCCGCGAGTGCGGGGCGGCACCCGCGGCCAGCGGCCGCAGCCGAGGCCGACGCCCAAGCCGTGGCACGACCCGGGGCACGTGCTGGCACCGGTGTGGGCCGGGCCTCTTGGCGGCCCGGCCGAGCCGGCGTCCAGGCTCGTGCGGCGTCAGCGGCCGGCGCTGACCTCTGTCAGGTCCAGATGTCGAACCGGCGTGTCGCTGACGCCCGGCAGCGCAGGGTCGCGAAGCGGTCGTGGGCAGGGTCGCCGACGTCGAAGCCGACGAAGCGCGGGCACTCGAGGCACCGATCCACATCCACATCGGCCTGCGCTCGTGGGCACCACACGCGGCCGTGCTCGACAAAGCGCTGCGACCTGAGCGCGCGGTGCTGGCGGACCCTGTCGAGCAGCCCTGGCACCATCGCGCCCTCCTTGGTGGCGGTGACGCGAGTCGCTTGGGTCTCGCGTGCTGCCACGGTCGTCGCTACCACGCCCTTCGCTGTCTTTTGCTGCCGGTCTGCCTTCTGCACTGGGCATCATCGCCCAGGCCGAGGTCCGCACACAGCCTGCGTGTCCCGATACAGGCAGGACTCGGGTCCCACAGCCCGCCTCGCGCCGGCGGGTGGCCAGCACCCGCCACGGCGGGTCACACTGCGGGAGATGGCTCACGCTGACGCACCCGACCTGGACGCGGGCCGCGCGGGATCGCGGCGGGTGTGGCTGCCTGCGCGGCCTGCGCGGCTGCGGCCGGCGCGGCTGCCCGCGCGGCTGCCCGCGCTGTTGCGGCGGCGCCCGCCGGCGCGCTGGTGGTGGCAGCGCGCGCTGGTGACCGGCGCGTCGGGCGGCATCGGCGCCGAGGCCGCCGCCCGGCTGATCGACCGCGGCGTGGCGGTGGTGCTGGTGGCTCGCCGCCGCGAGCCGCTGGAGGCGCTGGCCGAGCGCGCCCGCGCCCGCGGCGTCGCCGTGGAGGTGCTGCCCGCCGACCTGGCCGAGGCCGAGGGGCTCGCCCGCGTCGAGGCGCGCCTGGCCGACGCGGCCGCCCCAGTGGACCTGCTGGTCAACAACGCGGGGTTTGGCACCTACGGGCCGCTGGTGGACGCCGACCCCGACGTCGAGGCCGCCGAGGTCGCGGTCAACGTCACCGCGGTGCTGCGGCTCACCCGGGCGGCGCTGCCCGGGATGGTCGCGCGGGGGCGCGGCACGGTGCTCAACGTGTCGTCGGTGGCCGGTTCGATGCCCCAGCCCTACGCGGCGACGTATGCGGCCACCAAGGCGTGGGTGTCGAGCTTCACCCACGCGCTGGTCGAGGAGCTGCGCGGCACCGGCGTGACCGCCACCGCTCTGGCGCCCGGCTACACCCCCACCGAGTTCCACGCCGACGCGGGGCTGACGCGCGCCTCGGTGCCCGCACCCTTGTGGACCGATGCGGCGACGGTGGCCGCCGCCGGCCTGGAGGCCGCTGCCGCCGGGCGCGCCTGGGTGGTGCCGGGCTGGCACTTCCGCGTGGCCGCGGCGCTTGCCGGGCTGCTGCCCCCGGCGGTGACCCGCAGGGTGGTGGCTGCGGGGATGCGCCAGCGCCTGGCCGACCCGCACTGGTGAGCTGCTGGTGGGCCGGCGGCGCGGCCGGGCAGCGCCGCGCCGCCGGCGCGGCTGCCGCGCCGCTGGGCGCTAGGTGTCCCAGACGGGAGCGAACGGCGGGTCGATGACCCGGCCCTCCTTGCTGCCGAGCTCGCTGATGCGCGCCATCTCCTCGGGCGTCAGCGTGAAGTCGGTCACGTCGAAGTTCTCGGCGCGGCGCTCGGGGTTGGTGGAGCGCGGCAGCACGATCACGTCCTGCTGCAGCAGCCAGCGCAGCGCCACCTGTGCGGCGGTCTTGCCGTGGCCGGCACCGATCTCGGCGAGCACCGGGTGCTGGGGCACGGCCCGACCGTTGGCCAGCGGGCTGTAGGCGGTCAGACGGTGGCCGTCGGCGGCGGCCTCGGCCAGCAGCTCGGACTGGTCGAGCAGCGGGTGGTACTCGACCTGGTTGGTGAGGATCGGCGCGACGCGGGCGGCCTCGCGCGCCTGTGACGGCGTGTAGTTGCTGACGCCGACGTGGCGGGTCTTGCCCTGCTCCATCAGCTCGACCATCGCGCCGAGCGTGTCGGCGATCGGCACGTCGGGCACCGGCCAGTGGATGAGCAGCAGGTCGACGTAGTCGGTGCCGAGCTCGCGCAGCGACTCCTCGGTGGAGCTGCGCACCTCCTCGGGGGCGGCGTTGGCCATCCACACCTTGGTGGTCA
>PWER01000169.1 GCA_003553565.1 Nitriliruptoria bacterium
ACCGGTTGGTCAGCGGCCGCCGCGGTCGGCCAGCAGCGGCACGCGCACCTCCTCGGGCAGCACCCCGCCGTGGACCCCTCGCATCGTCCCCTCGCCCGGCAGGTCGGGGGCGACGAAGCCGTGGCGATCACGGGCCAGCAGGATCACATCACCCAGGCGTCCGGCCACCGTCGGGGACGGGTCGGTTCCCAGCCAGCCGCCGGCGAGCAGCGCCTCGCGGGTGAGCACCCACGCGCGGTCGCCGTAGGCCTCCTCGCAGGCCTCGCGCAGCCGGCCGCTGGCTCCAGCGCCGGCGTGCAGCGAGCGGAACCGTCCCTCGCCGCTGAAGGCGCTGACCAGGCGCCGCACCGCGCGCAGGTCGTGCCAGCCGTCGGCGGGCGCGGCGTTGACGTCGGCGGGCGCGTCGTCGGGTGTGTCGTCGGCTGCGTCCTCGGCTGCGTCGTCGGGGGCGGGGATCGCCAGCATCCCGTGATCGGCGACCACCGCCAGCGCGCAGTCGGGCGGCAGCGCGGCGCGCAGTGCGGCCACCAGGTGATCGGTGTCGGCGATCTCGCGCGCGAACGCCGCCGAGTCCGGCCCGTGCTCGTGACCGACCTTGTCGGGTCCGTCGTAGTAGGCGTAGACCAGCTCGGCGCCGCTGCGCACCGCAGCCACCGTGTGCTCGACGAGCACCGCCGGGGTGCTCCACCCGAGGAACGGCCCGCCGCGCAGGTGCGCCATGGTGAAGCCGGTGCCGCGGAACTCGCTGCGCGTGACCACCGGCACCCGGCCGCCCGCGAAGGGCGCGTGCGGCTGGATGGTCTCGGGGTCGGGGCCGCGGTCGGTGCGCCACGCCAGCGTCTTGAGGACCTCCCCGCCCACCCGCATCCGGTAGCCGGTGATGCCGTGCTCGGCGGGCGTGCGCCCGGTGGTGATCGAGGTCAGCGCCGTGGCGGTGGTGCTGGGCACCGTGGTGTCGAGGTCGTGGCGCGCCATCGCGGCCAGCGTGGGCGGCGCGTGCCGGTCGACCACCGCCGCGCCGAGGCCGTCGACGACCAGCAGCACCGTCTGCCGGGCGCCCACCAGCGGGTCGGGCAGCCACGGCGGCTGCCGGCCCTCGAGCAGGGCGGGCACCACCGCACCGACCCACGCGCCGTCGTAGGCGGGCGGGTCGGGCAGGTCATCGGGGGCGTGGCGCATGCGCACAGGCTGGCGAGCCGAGCGCTCCGGCGCAGCCAGCGCCGCTCGGCGTCAGGCGGTGCTGGCGTCAGGCGGCCCAGCCAGCGCCGCTCGGCGTCAGGCGGTGCTGGCGCAAGGCGGCCCAGCCAGCGCCGCTCGGCGTCAGGCGGTGCTGCCGGCGAGGCGCCGGCCGCCGTCGAGCACCATCGTCTCGCCGCTCACCCAGCCCGCCTCGTCGGAGAGCAGGAACCTCGCGGCGGTGCCGACATCGCTCAAGAAGCTGGGCCGCAGCATCGCCGAGGGGCCGGGGGCTGCCTCGTCGTCGGCGTGCAGCGCCACCCCCAGGCGCGAGGTCACCAGCGCTGGGGCGATCGCGTTGACGCGGACCCCAGGGGCGAGCTCGACGGCCAGCTGGCGCGTCAGGTGCAGCAGCGCCGCGGTGCTGGCGTCGCTGGCGCCGAGGTCAGGCTCGGGCTCCAACCACGCGAACGAGGCGACGTTGACCACCGCGCCCCCGTGCGCGGCCAGCCACCCCGACCAGGCCTGCTGCACCCAGCCCAGCGGCGCCAGCGCACCGACCTCGATGACCTGGGCGACCTGCCCGAGGTCGGCGTCGGCCAGCGGCCCGTGCCGCGGGTTCGTCGCCGCGTTGTTGGCCAGCAGGTCGAGGCTGCCGAAGCGCTCCACGCACCGCTCGACCACCTGCGCCCGCTCGGCGGCGTCGTGGCCCTGGGCGGCGACGGTCAGCACGTCCTCGCCGCCGCCGAGCGCCGCCTCGGCCTGGTCCAGCCACGCCGGATCCGGGTCGGTGAGGCACACGCGCGCACCGCCGCGGCGCAGCGCTCGTGCGATGTCGAACCCGACGCCGCGCGGCCCGGTCACCAGCGCGGCTCTGCCCTCGACCATGACAGCGTCCTGTTCCCGAGGATGATGGCCCGCGGCGCGCCCCCTGCCCGCAGGCGCAGCGAGGCCTGTTCCCGCTCGCGCAAGGATGGTGGCCGGCCGGAGTGGGCGCAACGGGCGTCGACCTGCCGGGATGGGCAGGGTCGGCAGGGTCGGCAGGATGGGCAGGGTGGGCAGGGTGGGCAGGGTGGGAACCGACGCCACCGGTTCGCCCTCGCCCCGGCGGGGCACCGTGGCGATGGACCCGACGCGCACAGGAGAGCTGCGATGCCCGCACCGGAGACCAGCGATCGGCCCCGCAACGCGCTCGTGGCAGGCGGTGGGGGCGCCCTCGGACAGGCCGTCACCGCCGAGCTGCTGCGCCGCGGCGAGCGCGTGTGCGTGCCCTACATCGTCGAGGCCGAGGCCGAGGCCCTGCGCACAGCGCACCCCCAGGAGGTCGCCGACGACCGTCTGCGGCTGACGCGCTCGGACGCCACCGACCTCGACGCGATGGCTGCGGTGCTCGACGTGCTCACCGCCGACTGGGGCGACCTGTGGCTGGCCTGCTCGGTGGTCGGCGGCTTCGCCGGCGGCACGAAGGTCGAGGACTTCGACGACGCCAGCACCCTGGAGAAGATGCTGACGCTGAACGTGCGCAGCGCCTTCACCGTGGCCAACCGCGGGCTGCAGGCGATGGGCGAGGCCGGCGGCCGAGTGGTGCTGGTCGGCGCGGCGCCGGCGCTGAGCCCGCCGCCGGGACTGTCGACCTACGCGGCGTCCAAGGCCGCGGTGCACGCGCTGGTGCAGTCGCTGGGCCGCGAGCTGGCGGGCACCGGGCGCACCGCCAACGCGGTGGCGCCGAAGATGATCGACACGCCCGGCAACCGCGCGGCGATGCCCAACGCCGACACCTCGGCCTGGACCCCGCCGGAGGCGATCGCCGAGGTCATCGCCTGGCTCGCCTCGCCCGAGGCGTGGACCGTCAACGGGGCGGTCGTGCCCGTGCCCGGCGACGGGTAGCGCTCCGCCGGGGGGCGGGGGGCGGGCCGGCGGCGCCGCGCAGGCCGGCGGCGCCCACGCAGGCGCCGCGCGGTCAGCGCAGCACGAGCTCGCCGTGGTGGTCGCAGTGGTCACCGTGCGGGTGGTGCAGGTGACCGCCGACCAGGTAGTCGGTGTGGTCGTCGTGGGGCACCGGCTCGTGGCCGCAGCCGGGGCCGTGGACGTGCTCGGCGTCGAACTCGGCGCAGTCGTGTTCGGGCGTGCAGTCGGCCGGCAGCTCCTCGGACACCGGCAGGACGTGCTCGTCGACGTGGTCGTCGTGCGGGTGGTGCAGATGGCCGTCGTGCAGGTAGTCGACGTGGTCGTCGTGGCGCACCTCCAGGTGGCCGCAGTCCGAGCCGTGCTCGTGCGCGTGCCCCGGGTGGGTGTGGTGGTCGTGGTGCGTCATGGTCGCGTGCCTCCTGTGCGTCTCGTGGGTTCGGTCGGGGTCTGCGCGGCACGAGGCCGCTCCGTGTGGCACCGCTGGCCGGTCACAGCTCGTCGGCGTGGGTCACCGCGCTGTCGACCAGGTCGCGGACGTGCTCGTCGGCCAGGTGGTAGTGCAGGTGCTTGCCGTGCCGGCGCCGCTCGACGAGCCCGGCGTCGCGCAGCACGCGCAGCCGCTGGCTGACGGTGCTCATGTTCGCGCCGGTCACCTCGGCGAGCTCGGTGACGCAGCGCTCCCCGGCGGTCAGCTCCACGAGCAGCCGCAGCCGCTCGGGCTCGCCGGCCGCGTGGAACAGTCGAGCGGCGCTCTCGTAGGCGGACGCCGAGGCCGCCACCGGCCGGGCGTCGCCGTGGACGTGCTCGTCGGGCAGGCCGTCGTGGGTGGATGTCACCGTCGCGGCTCACCTCCTGCCCTCGGCTGGGCGCTGCGATGATCGGCATGTGCCTTCGCATGCACACTTCATCATCTGGTCAAGTAATGTACTGAACCGCGGGGCGGCCGGCAACCCGGGACGATGGCGCCCTCGGCGTTCCAGGAGCCGGCGCCCGCGCGCACCCAGTGCGCCTACGCGCACCCAATGCGCCTACGCGCGCCCCATCCCGCCCAACGCGCACCCAATCCCGCCCGAGCCCGCGAACTGGGTGCAGATGAGCACACAGACGGTCCGATCCGCACCCAGTACCAGCCGGCCGGCCGCGCCGACGCGCCAAGCCGCAC
>PWER01000084.1 GCA_003553565.1 Nitriliruptoria bacterium
CAGCTGGCCGACCGGGCACGGGAGCGTGCCCCCGGCCTGGCCCAGCGGCGACCCACCAGCGATCGCGAGGACTCCGACGCCGACGGCAGCAGCAGCCGCACGCAGGACGCGGAGCCCGACGCCGAGCCAGCCACGGAGTCGCCCGACGACGCCCGATGAGCCGATCCGTGTGACGCACCAGCCTCCCCAGCGCCGGTGGCGTTCCAGCGCCGCGGGCTCGGCGGTGACGTCGGCGGCACGCGTCGCGTCGCCGCGACCCGCCCCTGCCGCCACTCGCTTGGTCGGCTCGGGCGGCGGCGCTATGATCCGTCAACCCCAACTCGTGAGGTCATGGTTTGTTCCTCGGGCTCGCTGAGCTGCGCCACGCACCAGGGCGCTTCGTGGTGCTCGGCGTTGTGCTCGGCTTGCTCGTTGCCCTGATGACCGCGCTGGCCACGATCGCCGACCGTCATGTGACCGACCTGACCGGCAAGGTGGCGACCTCCCCGGCTGACCTGCTCGTGCTGGATGCCGCCGCGCAGGGCGCGCTCCAGGCCAGCCGCATCGACGACGAGGCGGCGGCGCACGTGCGGCAGCATGCCGCCGGCGCGGAGCTGGCACCGGTCGGGGAGCAGCGCATGGGGGCGCGGGTGGCGGACGGGGAGCTGCTCGACCTCTCCCTCTGGGGGCTGGACCCCGACAGCCCCGCCGCCCCCGAGGTGATCGCCGGACGGCTGCCGCGCCAGCCGGGGGAGGCGGTGCTCGACGTCGCCGACCGCGCCCAGGGCGCGGCGCTGGGCGAGCGGCTGACCCTGGTCGACACCGGCACCGTCCTGGAGATCGTGGGCTTCACGGCCGAGGCGCGCTTCGGCGCCATCCCGACCGCAGCAGTCACCTACGACGCGTGGACCGAGATCGCCGCCGAGGCGGCAGATGCCGACCCGGACGAGGTGGAGCCCACGGCCATGGCGGTGCGGGCCGACGGTGGGGTCGAGGAGCTCGCCGCCGCCCTCAACGGGTCCTCCTCGCCGGTGCAGGCGGCGCCACCGTCGTCACTGGCGAGCCAGCTTCCGGGCGTGGCCGGCGTGCGCGCGAGCTTCGGGCTGCTGCTCGGCGTGGCGTGGATGGCGGTCGCGGCGGTCGCGGCCACCTTCGCCGTCGCCGGTGTCGCGCACCGCCAGCGCACGATCGCGCTCCTGCGCGCCGTGGGCGCGCCGCGGCGCCGGCTGCTCGCCGCCCTCACGGTCCAGCTCCTGGTCGTGACCGCCGTCGGCGCGGTGCTCGCGGCCCTCCTGGTCGTGCTGGCCGCGTGGCTCGCGCCCGCCGACGTGCCGCTGCGGTGGGAGCCCGGCACGTGGGCTGCCAGCGCCGCCGTCGCCCTCGCCGCGACGCTGATGGCGAGCGCCGTCGCCGTGGTCCGCCTGGCGCGCGTTGCCCCGGTCGACGCGCTCGGGGCGCGCCGATGACCGGGGCTCGCCTGGCGCTCGCCGAGCTGCGCGCCCGTCCCGGGCGAGCCACGCTGACCTCGGTCGGGCTCGCGCTGGTCCTGTTGCTCGCGCTGTCGGTGACCGCGCTCGCGGACGGGCTGGTGCGCGGCAGCACCGGGGTGCTGCGCGCGCTCGACGCCGACGTCGTCGTCACCGATGAGGCCGCGAACCACCAGCTGCTGCGCAGCCGGCTCGTCGGCGCGGAGCGGACCGCGCTCCTGATGCGCCCGGACGTGGCGACGGCCGGCCAGATCGGTCTGGTGCCGACCTCTGCGAGCGTGGGCGGGGGAGCGCCCGAGCGCGTCACGGCCGTCGGCTTCAGCCCCGATGCGCCCGCGATGCCGCGCGACACCGTCGACGGTCGCCTCCCTCGCCCCGGTGAGCCCGGGTCGGCCGCCGTCGACGTCGCCTTGGCTGGCGGTGACGTCGTCGTGGGCGACACGCTCTCCCTGGCCGGCGAGCGGGAGGTCGAGGTGGTCGGCCTCGTCGACGACGCCAGCTTCCTGCAGCAGCCCACCGTCTGGCTCGGCCAGCACGACTGGGCCCGACTGCGCCAGGCGGTGCAGCGTGACGCCGACTACGCCGAGCAGCTGGTGGGTGCGACCGTCCTGCAGTCCACCGAGCATCCCGAGGCGGTCGCCACGGCCATCACCGAGGAGCACGACGAGCTCGCCGTCACGACCCGTGAGGGAGCGGTCGCCGCGGTGCCAGGCGTGTCGGCACAACAGGTCACGCTCGGCGCGGTGGTGGCGGTGACGCTGGCGGTCGCGGTCGGCCTCGCCGCGCTGATCGGCGTGCTGCAGGTGCTCGAGCGCCGTGCCCTGCTGACCGCCTTGCGGGCCGTCGGCGCACCAGCCCGCACCCTGCTCGCCTCGGTCGCCGTGCGCGGGGTGCTGCTTTGGGTCGGTGCGCTGATCGTGTCCACGGCTGCCACGGTGATCCTGGCTACGGTGGCACCGCCGAGCGTGCCGATGGAGGTCCGCCCGGTCATCGTCGCGTCCGTCGGGGGGATCAGCCTCGTCGCGGCCACGCTTGGAGTGACCGCCGCGGCGTGGCCGATCCTGTCGCGCCTCGACCCGCAGGACGCCGTCGCGGAGGAGCCCCTGTGAGCGAGACCGGCGTGCCTGGAGACCTCGTCATCCGAGCCGATCGGGTCACGAAGGTCTACGAGGACGGCGAGCGGCAGGTGACCGCCGTCGACGGCGTCGACCTGAGCGTGCATGCCGGGGAGCTCGTCGCCCTCGTCGGGCCCTCGGGGTCGGGCAAGTCGACCCTGCTGGCCCTGCTCGGCGCCTTGACCGTCCCGACACGAGGCGCGGTGCGGCTCGGCGACTGGGACCTCGGGACCTTGTCCGAGGCCAGCCGAACGCGCCTGCGCGCCCGCCACATCGGCTTCGTCTTCCAAGCCGCCAACCTCGTGCCCTACCTGACCGCGCGGGACAACGTCGCCCTGGCGGGCGAGCTCGTCGGAGCCTCCAGGCGCGCCTCGCGGCGGGAGGCCGAGGGCCTGCTCGTCGAGATGGGGCTCGCTGACCGCCTCGGTCACCTGCCCGGCGCGCTGTCGGGCGGCGAGCGGCAGCGGGTGGCCCTGGCGCGCGCGCTGCTGGTCGGTCCGCGGCTGCTGCTCGCCGACGAGCCGACGGCGAGCCTCGACAGCGATCGAGCCGAGCAGGTGATGGGCCTGCTGGCCGGCGCAGCCCGTGCCGAAGGGCGCGCCGGGGTCGTGGTCACGCACGATCCCGCGGTCGCGGCGTGGGCCGATCGCGTCCTGTGGCTGCACGACAGCCGGCTGGTGGTCCCCGACGGAGGCGAGGAAAGGACGGTCGGTGAGTTCTCACGGGGCTAGAGGTCGGACGGGACCATGGGTGGCGCTGCCAGAGTTCGGCGGGCCGCCGCGACACCAGGAGGCCTAGATGACTCAACAGGAAGTGAAGCTCGGCGTCGTGGTCGTGCTCGTCACCGCGTTGGCGGTCGGCTCGCTGGCCTTCGCCTCACAGGGCGTTCGCGGCAACGAGAGCGCCTATGGCACGGCCCAACCAGAAGCCGACGAGGTGACCCGGGAGCTCGAGGTCCGGGCTGCCTATGACGACGACGACATCTACTGGCGCTTGGAGTGGGAGACGGAGAACCCTGGCTTCCACCACGACTTCCTGGTGTACGAGGACGGCGAGTGGGAGCGGTACGGCGCTGATGCCGACGGCACCGGCGAGGGGTTCAATGAGGACCGGATCACGTTCCTCATGGACGACGGGTCGGTCGACGGGTTCGACGAGTACGGCGGGTTCCTCACCGTCCACAGCTTCACCCGCGAGATGAGCCCCGAGGACATCGAGGGCGAGGACGTGGAGGAGATCTACGGCGAGGGGACCGACGATCTGCGCAAGCAGATCCCTGGGACGCTGGCCGATCCCACTGACTGGTCCAGCCGGCTCGACGATGACGAGATCGATGACCTGCAGGCCTCGGGCTACTTCCTCGACCTGTGGCACTGGCGCGGGCACCGCTCCAACCCGATCGGGTACAGCGACGCCCAGCACATCACCGATCACCGTCACAGTGACGACGGGGAGGGCCCTTACGACACGAACTGGGACGACGACACCGAGCAGCCCGAGTTCATGTTCGACCCCGACGTGGCTGGTCAGCACGCCATGGACTGGGAGCGGGTGCTGGATCTCGACTACAGCCCGGACGACCAGTACTACCTGAGCGAGGACGTGGCGACGGAGTTCGACCCCGACCACGACTGGCAGGAGGGCGACAC
>PWER01000138.1 GCA_003553565.1 Nitriliruptoria bacterium
AATAAAAAGAACAAACAAAACAACTGACGGTGGAAACGTAGAAGTACAATATCATGGTGAACAAGCAAAAAAACTACTACAAACATTAGAACCAAAAACAACAATTAAAACAGAAAACCTCCAACTAAACATCTATATAGACAACAAAGACATCTACTACGAGTACGGAAACGCACACAAACAACAAACAAACAACTGGAGTCATTCAAAACACATAGAGACAGTTGAAAATACAATAATAGCTGAAGAATACGACTTCAAAATAAAAATACCAGAACTCGCGGTCTTGATTGATTATGCTGAAGAACTTGAACAAGCAGCAGAGATACAATGAAGATAAGCCAGAGCTATATAAAGTTTTTCCTTCACTGCAGAAAGTTCTTTCGTGAATATCATTGCTATCATATAAATCAAGAGAAACAGCCAGTTAGGCAGTCAGAACATAATGTGATAGAGGTGAAGACATGACCTCTATAGTTCTTATCGTTGAAACTTCGTGTAGTGATTGTAGGGAAGACAAGGAGTTTATATACAAATCTGATGACTGGGAGTTTCTACGTAGCCTGGAGAAGGATGTTGCGCATGACTTGGATGGATATAGTTGTTGTAAAAAATAAAATAGGAGAATCAAGATAATGTCATTTGCTACAGACAAAAATCACTCAGAACAGGAACTTCGTAGAGAAATAATACATTATATCGTTGAATACACAGAACAGCTGGATATAAGATTTACAAAAGATTACATAAAAGACGAGGTAACTGAAAAACAAGTGAATTACAATGAAATCTACAAAAGAGGATACAAACCAGAAGTAATAGCTTTAGCATTAATAAACAAAAAAATCGCTGATTTACACAGACGTGTATACCAAGAAAGGCTTTCAGAAAAGTTTGATGTCTTTCAACCAAGAATTTCAGAAGCTAAAAAAGAAATAAACCATCAGCTGGATATAGAGGAGTGAGTTTAGATGAAAAGAGAGAAACAGAGGGATGGCCCCCTGTCTCAAGAAAGTGTCACATATAGATATGTGATGCATACAAATAAAATTATCGAAAAAAACTCTAAAGAACCTATAGAAACCGATCAAAATAAACGTGAACTACTATCTGAAACCGCAGAACAACTAAAAAACCACAACATCCAGATACATAAAAAACAAAGCACATGGTGCTGCCACAAACACGGTGGAGGCGGAACACTTACTAGCCTATTACTACTAAAACAAGGCATACTATCCTGTAGAGAAACAGCAGACATCCAGGAATATCCAGCCCGGGATAAAGCACTTGAAAAACTTGATAGATACAAAGAACATCTTGAGCTTGAGGGAGGATACGCAGAAAAGATAATCAAAGCACACACAATACACAGAGTCAACGATCCTGACACACTAGATTGGAGTACACAGACAGAGCATTATACAACAATAGACAAACCGATAGAATACAACGGCCAAAAAATACCATCAAAAACAACAATCGCACTACCACAACCACTCGGAGAATCACTAAAACACTTAAACCTAGCTGGCAAATACGTCTTTAGCTGTAGAAAATGCTTTAAAGTATGGAGCGACAGCGAAATACACGACTACCTCTACTGCATAGACGACGAAGTCTGCGGAGCAAAAGCCGTGAAACAACACCACCCATCGGACTATTACACCTTCTACAAAACCATTATCAACAACTACCACACAGTCACCCCAACCGAATCACTAACAGACAACGAACAAGGAAAACTCCATTACTACCACAACGGAGTATACCACAACAACGACGCAGAAGGACGGTTCCAAAACATACTGCAGAAAATCAAAGACGACGAACCTAAAAGAGAATACACAAAAGCAATAGAAAAAATCAATATAGAAAACATAATACCAGAAGACACACTCGGAGACAAAAACCACATCACATTCCAGACAAACGCACTCAACACTAAAACCTGGAGCCTAGAGCCACACAACCCAAACAGATATGCAACAACAAAATTCGATATAGAGATAACAAAAGAAGATATAGAGAAAATCAAAGAAAACAGACCGATCGACTGCCCTAAATGGAAAAACTACCTACAAGAAACAATACCAGAACAAAAAGACCGAACACTACTCCAACAAGTACTAGGAACCGCATTAATCAAACAGAAACTCCATAAAAAAGGAGTTATGTTGGTCGGGCCAACAGACGCAGGAAAATCTACTTTTATAGAGATAATACAAGACATCTTCGGTCTAGAGAAAATATCCAGAGAGCCACCGCAGAAACTCGCTAAGAAAGGAGACAACTTCCACATAATCGAACTCAAAAGAAAACTACTTAACATGACTGACGAAGTCGATGGAGCAAACTTACAGAACCTCGCAAACCTCAAACAACTGCTCGACGGAAACATAACAAGCGCAAACCAAAAACACAAAGGAAAAGACAAACTCAACCCCACAGCAGAACACATCTACGCAACAAACACAACACCAAAAGCACAAGGCCAAGACGACGCCTTCTGGAACCGCTGGATCGTGATAGAAATGCCCTACAGCGTACCTAAAGAAAAACAAAACCCAAACCTACCACAAGAAATCCTCAGCGAACGAAAACAAATCCTCGTGTGGATACTAAAAGGACTCTACCACTTCCAAATGAACGAAAACAAATTCACAGAAACTATCGAATGGAAAGAAAACAGAGAAAAATGGAGAGCAAACGGAGACAGCATAGAAAGATTTATAGCAAAACAAACAACACCAACCAACTCACTAAACCACACAGTCTCAACTAAAAAACTACATCAAGAATACGTCAAATTCTGCAAAAACGAAATAGACAGAAACCCAAAAACACAACAACAACTCACAGAACGAGTAAAACAACTCGACTACACAAAATACAGCAAAAACTACAAAATCAACGGCCAAACAGCAGTAAGAGGCTTCAAAGGAATAAGAATCAAAAACCTCGCAAGCCAAAAAGAAATCGCAAACAAAATAAAAGAAACAATCCAACTCAACCCAGAAAACACAAAAACACAGATACTAGACTGGCTCGAAAAAACAGAAAACTACGACCGCACCAGAACACACAAAATCATGATGAAAATGATAGAAAACGGAGAAATACAAGACCCAAACCCACAAGGCCAAACAGAAATACAAGACCTAACCAAACAACCCGAAAACAAAAACACAGAAACAACAGACATCCTCGACGAAGCAATTGACGAAACCCTAAAAGGGGAAAAAGATGATGGAGACTAAGATGATACAGCTCAACAGCAAGGTCACCCACATCAACCACGACAAAACAACAACAACATACCAGGAAAACACAATCTTACAGACAACAACTAAAAAAGCAAACGCACTAATCCAACATGAACTTGCAGAACCACTCACAAAACAACAACTAAAAAAACAACTAATCAAACAAATCAAAATACTAAAACACACCTTGGAAATCCAGGAAACAACAGACAAACAAAAATACATCAACTACTGGATCAACAACTCCAGATGGACCGAAAAACAACTCCAAATAATGATCGAAAAACTCAAACAACGAGGCATAATTGAAGAAAAACACCACGTACTAATTTACCAAGGGGATGATGAATAATGTGTTTCCGTTTTCATACAAAAACGGAAAAAAATAGGGGGTAATAACTATGAAAACACCTCAAACACACCGAAACAACAAAGGAAAATTACCGAAATACCATAGAGAAACGGAAATACAGCAAATGCTGGAAAAAGCCGATCAACAAAACCAAAGAGATTATCTAATACTTAAAATTTTATGGACAACTGGCTTAAGAGGATCTGAACTCACAGGACTAAAGAAAAAAGACCTAGAATTCAACGAAAAAAGAATAATGGTAAGGAATGGTAAGGGAGGGAAAGACAGAGTAGTTCCCATACCCCAGGAGATCAAGAACTTGTTAAAGATGTGGACAAACAACCTAAATAAAGATGACCCTGTGTTCGATATTTCTTCACGGACACTAAGGAATATAGTTTATAAGTACGCTGGAAAATGTGGTTTTACATCTAAGCCGCATAAATGGCGGCACAGCTTCGCAGTACACTGCCTCAAGAATGGAATGGACCTCCGAACACTACAAAAGATATTGGGTCACAGCTCGTTATCAACAACACAGATATATTTAGATGTAGTAGCTGAAGATGTACAAAAAGAGTATGAGAAGGTTTGGGGGTGATTTAT
>PWER01000031.1 GCA_003553565.1 Nitriliruptoria bacterium
ACATGTTACGTACCTGAGAAAGATATCAGGGAGTTGAGGGAAATAGCTCGAACAAGGATCTCTTTAGGTAAAATGAAAGGGAATGTCAAGAACCATATCAGAGGTGTATTAGACAGAAAAAAGATCGAGTATCCAGGAGGAGATCTGTTCAACAAGAAAGGGATTAGATGGCTAAAAAAATTAGACCATCCTCTCGTCGATGCATGGATACCTTTGTTCGAAACAGCTCTAGAACAATGTGATAAAGTTGAGAGAAAGCTAGGAAAAAAGGCAGAGAAATATGATGAAATAGAGCTGATCGAATCGATTCCTGGTATAGCCACTTATTCAGCAAGTGTTATTTACGGTGAAATAGCCGATATCGACAGGTTCTCATCGGAAAAGAAACTCTACTCTTATGCCGGATTGACGCCTTCGATCCATCAATCCGGCGAAGTAGAGTACCATGGAGAGATGACCAAACGAGGATCAAAATATCTTCGATGGGTGACCATCAATGCTATAGGGAATCATAACCGATTCTGTCCAAATAGTAAGATCTCTCAGTATTATCGTAGAAAGAAAAAAGAAAAACCTACGAAAATAGCTAGAGTGAATGGAGCAAGAAAGCTGCTTCAAGCCATCTATTGGATGCTGAAAAATAACGATAAATTTAGAGCAGGAGGTTAGGTGCGATAGACCTTTTAACCGCAGGTGTGGCATAGTGACCACTTTTCATGAGAATAAGGCTTTGCACACCTAACCGAAGGCCGGATCGTTATATTGGGGCATCGCGACCTCTGATCGGGAGATTGTCCGCCGCTCTAATAATATTTTCGCGGGTCCGAGTGAGTTCTAAGTATGTCCAGCTTTATAACCTCCCGCCCACCCTCATCCTCCTCCCCTAGGATGCCCAGTAACATTAAGTAGGAGAAGATAAATATATTGATTGTACGGCGGACTTAACATGGGAGATGTGGTTGACGGGGGTGAAGGTGGAAGGGTGAGAGGTTAGTCGTCAGTGTCTTACGTAGAATTTTAAATGATTTTACGCCGTTTTTTAAAAGGGTTTAGATAGATTGGTAATTTTAAGAAGCTTTAAACATCTTCAAGATCTGGACGATCCAAATATTTTTCAGACATGATTTTTACATCATTTATATCTATCTAAAAGTTCTAGACAATCGGCCATATGTAAGTACTCTGATAGATTTTTAACATGTTTCAGAGCATAAATTACATCATCTTCGTTCATTGTCAGCCACAATGGGATATATTTTATTTAACTCTTGCCTGTTTAAACTCACGGGATTATTCCCCAGCCTCTCCACATTCACACCTTCAACAAATTCCTCAAAATCGATCCCCTTACAAACATCCTCCAAAGAGGTCTCCAACCCTACTTCCTCCATCTTACTGGCAAAGAACTCGGATGCCTTTTCCGGACCTCTGCACCCAAACATAGTGTAAATCTCGTCCATCACCGTTCTAACGTACTCCTCTCCCCTTTCGTCCACCACGCTATCGTAGTTCTCTCCGTTATACCGTATGAACTCCTTCATCATGAGGGCAACAGCATGCCCGTGGGGGATACCGCATCTGGTGGAGATCACGTAAGAACATGCGTGGGGTGCTGTGGTCTTGGAGATGTTGATGGCCTTGCCGGAATAGTTCGCTCCCAAGAGCATTTTACGCCGGGCCTCTATGTCGTCCGGCATCTGAACTACCTTCGTTATGTTTTCCAGAATCAATTCGATGGCTTTCCGTGCATATTCCTTTGAATTTTCAGTGGACCTGACGCTCCAGTAAGACTCGATCCCCTGGCACAGTGCGTCCATCCCTGTACACGCGGTTTGATACTTAGGTAGAGTCAATGTGAGTTCTGTATCCAAGATCACATGATCCGGCAGTATATACTCATGTGCTACGGAATACTTTTTACCGCCCAGATAAACCACCGCAAAGTGGGTGGATTCACTGCCGGTTCCCGCCGTCGTTGGCACGGCTATCAGTGGCATTCCCTTGTGTTCTATGGACTTTTCTTTGAGTACGTACTTTTCAGGTGCATGCTCCTGAAAAGAGAAGATATTGATCAATTTTGCCACGTCTATGGCGCTGCCTCCGCCCACGGCTACGATCACATCGTAGTCGAAAGCTTCCATACCTGCTTTGACCTCGTCCAAAGTAGGATTGGATGAAAAATAGGTGAACTCCGTAATACCTTGAATGCCGTCAAGTTTCTCTCTCGCACCGCTGAGTTCGTAAGAATTTTTGCCGTGTACCAAAAACACTCTCTCGGCACCGAGAGAAGATACTATCTCTTTTACCTTCTCTATGCTACCGTCGTAAAAATATTCTTCAACCATCCAACAACCCCCTTGCCTTTTCAAGATCTTCCACGTCGTCTATCTCCATGCATATTTTATGGATGATATCAACTGCATACAGGAGTACGTCTCTAGAATCCAAAAGAGGGTTAAGAGCGTCTTCAGCATATACGTTGGAATTACCATGTCCCACAAAACTCTCTATGGACTTCATCCATAGCACAAAATCATCTTTTTTCATGAGATATAACGGTTGAAAGAATACGCCTTGAATGTCCACACCTATACGTTTGACCTTACCGTCGTCAACGACTGCTTTAAAATCCTTCTCCGGTGGATCTCTATCGTAGCTAACCACCGAAACGCTGCGTTCATGTTCCTCCATCAGCGTTTCCAACACCCTTTCGCTGAACAATAGGTCGCCGTGCATCAGCAGTATATCATCGTCTATGAGGTCCTTGACTAGATACAGCGAATAGATGTAATTTGTTTTATCGTACACGGGGTTGTGCACGTATTCTATCTTTAAGCCGTGAGCATTTATGTCTGCGTGTTCCCTGAGTTCCCCTTCATGTGGCCCGGTGGTTATGACCACGTTGTCTATACCCACATCTTTCAGTATGCGGAGCTGTCTAGAAAGCAAAGTTTCTTCGTTCAATTTCACCATACATTTGGGCTTTTCAGCTGTCAGTTCGCCCATCCTTTTGCCTTCGCCTGAGTTGAGTATTATCGCTTTCATAGTCTCTATTCAATCCTGTAAAAAGTCCATGAACATCTCTTTTCTATCCAAAGGTCCGATATCTGGCCTTCCTAGATCTTCTCTAGCACCTTTTTCCACCCTGACTTCTAACAGGGCAGGGCCCTCACCCGCAAGCAGTTCTTCCATCTTTTCCTCTAATTCAACAGAACTCTCAGCCATCATCACTTTTCTGTACCCTGCTCCCTCAGCGATCTTTTGAAAGCCGACAACAGGAGCTGCGGTCGGTTGTCCGCCGACGGAATCATGTGCGCAGTTGTTCAATAACACGTGCTTGAAATTCGTAACTTCGTTCAAACTTATCGTAGCCAATCCACCCATGTGCATTATCAGTGAACCGTCGCCTTCCACACAAACAACCTGTTTATCTTCGTTCTTCAACGCAGTACCTAAAGCTATCTGAGAAGCGTGCCCCATGGAACCGACCATCAGAAAATCTTTCTCGTGTCCTTGACCCAACCGCTCCCTGACTTCGTACAACTCTCTAGAAATTTTACCCGTCGAGGAAACCACTAAATTTTCACCACTTTCCCATCCCACACTTTTCACCATCTGCTCGATAGCTTCTTCCCGACTCATCTCACATCTTACTTCATCTACTTCACCCAAAGTATATTCAGAGAAAGTTCCTTTCCTGACAACCAAAGCACGAGGTCTGCCGTCCTCTTTCATCCCTTCGACTATCCCTTCTATCAAACCTCTAGCTTCCGAAATATCTTCAGGTAAGACGTAATTTGGTATCTCCATCGTATCTAAAAGTTCTCTAGTAATTCGTCCCTGCTTGATGTGCTGACATGCATCTTTCACCCCCGGTTCTCCTCTCCATCCTATCATCAGGAGCACCGGTATCTCATACACCTCTTCATCAACCAACGACAATAAAGGATTGGTAGCGTTACCCATGCCGGAGTTCTGCATATAAACCAATGGGATCTTTCCCGTAGCTAGATGATATCCTGCAGCCACTCCAATAGCGTTCCCCTCGTTAGCCGCTATGATATGATCCTCTTCGGAAACGTTATCCGTGACGTAAGCACAAAAATACT
>PWER01000105.1 GCA_003553565.1 Nitriliruptoria bacterium
CGTAGATGTGGTGCAGCGGCAGCGCGCCGAGCACCACGTCGTCCTCGGTGATCGCCAGGCGCGTGCCGCCCAGCTGGCGGTGGTTGGCCAGCAGGTGGCGGTGGGTGAGCATCGCGCCCTTGGGCGCGCCGGTGGTCCCGGCGGTGTACTGCAGCAGCGCCAGGGCCGCCTGGCCGGCCGCTGGTCCGAGCGGCTCGGGCGCCTCGGCAGGTTCGGTGGGGTCGCCGTCCTCACCGCCGAGCGCGGGCGCGACCGGCGCCTTGGGGTCCACGGCGATGACGTGGTCGAGGCCCGGCAGCGGCGCGCGCACGGCCTCGACGGTGGCGGCCACGGCGCGGTCGACGACCAGCGCACGCGCGTCGGCATCGACCAGGACGGCGGCGACCTCGGCGGCGGTCAACCCGGTGCCGAGGGGCACCGCGACCAGGCCGGCCGCCCACGTCCCGTAGAGCGTCTCGACGAAGGCCGGGCTGTTGGGCAGCATGATCGCCACGCGATCGCCGACCGTGGCGGCGGGGTCGTCGCTGGTGGGTGGGGCCAGGCCTCGCCCGCGCAGCCCGGCGGCCACCGCACGTGCCCGTGCGTCCAGCGTGGCGTAGGTGACCGAGGCTGCCACGCGGCCGCCCTCGGCGATGTGCAGCGCCGGCTTGTCGGGCAGGCGTGCCGCGGTCGCGTGCAGCGTGTCGGCCAGGGTCACCGCGGTCCTCCTGCTGGGCTCGCGCCGGTCGCGGGCGGCACGCGGCGCGGCCGCGTGCGGTCACCGGGGCGAGCCTAGCGTCGGCCGGGCGCGCACCCGCTGCGCTACCGTGCTCGCCCATGGGTCGTGATGGTGATGCCCGCACCGCGCACGCCGCGGCGCGGGAGCGCGCTCGGCCGCAGCTCCTCGCCTCGACCGCGTCGCTGATGATGCACCCGGTGGGCTGGGCCCTGGACGTGATCGCCGACGCCGGCTTCACCGGCGCCGAGCTGCTGCTGACTCATCAGCGACCCACCCGCGACATCCCGATGCTGGCGGCGTTCGCTCGCGAGAGCGGACTGGACCTGCCGGTGGTGCACGGGCCCTACATGCTGCTGCTGCGCTCGGCGCTGGGACGCGACTACCGCACCAAGACCGCGCGGTCGCTGGCGATCGCCGGCGAGCTCGGCGCGCAGGTGATGGTCGCCCACGCCCCGTTCCGCTGGGAGCGCCGCGCGCTGGGATGGCTGCGCGACGGCGAGGCCGAGCACCATGCCGACGCCTGCGGGGTGACCTTCGCCATGGAGAACCTGTTCCCGGTGCGCGGCCGGGCGCTGTCGTCGGTGATCACCCCCGAGGACCTGGCGCCGTACTCCAGCGTGGTGTTCGACACCAGCCACTTCGCCGTGGCCGGGATCGACCTGCTGCGCGCATGGGACGCGCTGGCCGACCGGGTGGTGCACATCCACCTGTCCGACAACGACGGCTCGGGACGCGACAGCCACGCGCCGCTGGGCACCGGGGGGCTGCCGCTGGCGGCGTTCCTGGCTCGCGTCGGCGCCTCGGGCTTCTCGGGCACGATCACCCTGGAGCTCGACTGTCGCGCCTACCGCGAGGACCGGGAGCAGCTGGTGGGGTTCCTGGAGCGCCAGCGCCGCATCGCGCAGGCGCTGCTGGCCGGCGAGACCGTTGCCTGACGCCTGCACCCGGGTCGACGCCAACCGCTAGGGTCTGCGCGCGGAGAGGTCCTGGCTCGCCCCCACCGAGCCGGGGTCGACACCGACAGCGACACGATGAGGGAGTGATCTCATGGCCGAGGCCCCCAAGCTCGAGGGCAAGCAGGTGCTGATGTTCGCGGCGAGCCTCTTCGAGGACAGCGAGCTGCTGTACCCGCTCCACCGCCTCCGCGAGGAGGGCGCCCAGGTCACCATCGCCGGCGTGTCCCAGAACCCGGTGACCGGCAAGGCCGGGCACGGGCCCATGGGCGTGGACGCCTCGGTCGATCAGGTCGACGCCGAGGACTACGCGGCGCTGGTCATCCCCGGCGGCTTCGCGCCGGATGCGATGCGGCGCTCCCAGCGGTGCCTCGACCTGGTGCACGAGTTCGACCGGGCGGGCAAGCCGATCGCGTTCATCTGCCACGCCGGCTGGGTGCCGATCTCGGCGGGCATCATCGCGGGGCGTCGCGCCACGAGCTTCTCGGCCATCCGCGACGACATGGTCAACGCCGGCTGCGACTGGGTGGACGAGCCCGTCGTCGTGGACGGCAACCTCATCTCGTCGCGCCACCCCGGCGACCTCGGCGTGTGGTGCAAGGCGCTGATCGGGGCGATGGCCGACGACGAGGCCTGACGCCTCCGGGGCGCACCGCGCGAGGCTGCCCCGCGCGAGCTGCGACATGGCGGCTGTGGCCGCGGGCGCCCCGACCTTCGGGCTGGAGGAGGCACGCCGATGCGCCGCTGGACCGCGGTGGTACTCGCCCTGCTGCTGGTGGTGATCGTGGGCGCGCTGGCGCTGCAGCTGCTGCTGGCGGCGTGAGCGCTGGCGGCGACGCCGGACGCGCCGACGCTGCCCGCGCCACCAGCGCCGAGCGCACGCCTAGAGGAACACCGAGCGCCGCCCCATCAGGTTGCGGTAGAGCATCTGCTGGATCGTGTCGCGCACCCGGTCGGTGAGCTCGAACACCAGCATCGCGTCGTCGGCGGCCTCGGGGCCGTACCCGCTGGTGTCGATCGGCTCGCCGAACTCGATGATCCAGCGGCTCGGCAGCGGGATGAGACCCAGCGGGCCGAGCCAGGGGAAGGTCCAGGTCACCGGGAAGTAGGGCGTGCCCAGCAGCCTGGCCAGCACTCGCACGTCGCCGATCATCGGGTAGATCTCCTCGGACCCGACGATGGCGGTGGGCACGATCGGCGCGCCGGTGCGCAGCGCCACCTGCACGAACCCGCCGCGACCGAACCGCTGGAGCTTGTAGCGGTCCCGGTAGCGCTTGCCGATGCCCTTGTAGCCCTCGGGCCACACGCCGACGACGTCGCCGTTGCGCAGCATCCACTCGGCGTCGTGCTCGTGGGCCAGCGTGTCGCCGGACTTGCGGGCCAGGTGCCCGACCACCGGTGTGCGCAGCGCCAGGTCGGCGGCGAGCTCGCGCAGGTGGCGATGGTCGGGGTGCTCGTCGTGCAGCGCGAGCTTGGTCATGATCGCGTCGAACGGCAGCGTGCCGGCGTGGTTGGCCACCACTAGGGCGCCCTCGCCAGCGGGGGGCACGCGCTGCGCCCCGAGGGTGCGCACCCGCCACCAGTCCCGGTACAGCGGGCGCGCCAGCGGCAGCATGATCTGCTCGGTGAGGTCGGGGTCGAACCCCAGCGGATCGACGGCGTACTCGCCGGTCAGCCGCCGCCGCAGGAACGCCAGCGCGTCACCGACCGCCTCCTGCCACGAGCCGGCGTCGCCGAAGGGGTAGGGCGGAAGGGTCTGCGGCTGCCGGTCGCCGGCGTCCGCGGTGGCGCCTACGGCGCCGGCCTCGCCGGGGTGCTCGGCGGGTTCCCGGGCAGGGTCCGCCGCCCGCTGCGGCCGAGGGAGCGGTGCGGGCTCCCAGGGCGGACGCGCGGCCGCGCTGCGCCGGCGCGCCGCCGGTGGCGTGATGCGGTCGAAGCGCTCGACGGCGGCGCGACCCGACGTCGCGGTGCCACGCTCGGACCGCGATCGGGTGCGGCTGCCGCGGGCGGGATGGGCCTCGGCGCCGCGCCGGCTCGTGCCGCCCGCTGCGGACTCGGGTGAGCCCTCGGGCTCGGCGGGCTCGTCGGGCTGCTCGTTGCGGGACTCGGGCTCGTGCACCCGACACCAGCCCGAGGGGCCAGCGCGGTTGCGGCACGGGCGCCCGGCGGCGGTCGGGGCGCCGCAGCGCGCCGCTCCGCGCGTGGCGCGCCGGTGCTGGTCGAGGGCGATGACGTCGGCCTCGCTCACGGGCTCGCTCCTGGGGCGGGTGCTGCGGTCGTGGTGCTCGCGGTCGTCGTGGCGGCGCTCTCGGTGGGGCCGGTCGTGGTGGGGGGCGC
>PWER01000173.1 GCA_003553565.1 Nitriliruptoria bacterium
CTCCTCATCTAACGCTTCCTCTAGTTGGTTGTGCAGTTTGAATTCCGGTTGATATACGCCAACCCAATCTACGAATTCAAAGTCTTTGATATCATCTGCTTGTTCTGGTGTCATGACCACTTCATAGGCGTAGTTTGGCTGATAGTTTATCACATCTGCACCAACATCTTCGATTCGCTCTCTCCATTCCGGATTGACGGGGCCGATCATGTCAACGATGTAGATTCCTTCAGTTCCGGAGTCGTAGCTATCGATCGTTAGTTCGGAGTCTAGTTCAGGTAAACCTTGATTCGTATCGAAAGTATGACCTTTCACACTTATCTCATTTCTGTAGTCTAACCTCTGTGCACCGAACTCGTTTTCCAATTCTCTTGCTGTTAGTCGATCAGTTCTTATAAGTAGGTTACTTCCGTAGTGATCTATCACCTCACCATATCCACTCAAAGTGGATACCTCGTCCTCAGTGTGTGCGTTGGTCAGTACGATAGTTTCATTATCTTCATCGACTTCAAACATAGGTTCAGCGGATCCTTCAGCGGATCCAACGACCATCACAACATTTGCGGTTCCGATTACCAGTACAAAGGCGATCACTAAAACCGAAAATACATTTTTTGTTTTCTTCTCCATATATATTCTTGCCTCTCTTAATTTTCTATCAGCAGAGTAGTTTAACTAAAAAATCCATTTAAAGTTCACCCATATATATAGGGGTTTTTGAGGGGGCCTAGAAGTCAAATGATAAGGAAATTTCTAAATAGACGAAGCTTCAATTAGGATTTGAGATATGAAGTTCATTAGTGGGAGACATAAAATATTACTTCATCTTGAAACTCTAAAAGATTCAAGTAAAGGATTTGAAAGAAATAAAAAAGCTCCTCATGGACTTTGTCAGAATGGAATTTCAGAGGCTATTGACCTTTCTCAGGGCCGGACTAGTCATCTTCTTAAGGATCTAATGGAAGATGGATTGATAAAAGAAGATGTTCGAAGAGTTGTAGGGTATAAAAGACGTCGGAAAGTTTACACTCTCACTATAGACGGGTTAGAAAAAGCTAGAGAAATACAGAAAGAATTAGAGAAAGAAAGAGTTATCATCAAAAAGGACTCTTCAGAGTCTGAAGTAAAACTAGAAAATATCGATTCACATGTAAACTCTCAAAATCCGTTAATGTTCGCTCTCAATAACATAAACGATGATGGTGAAATATATTTAAACCAGGAAGAACGAGAGGAAGAGATTTTTGTAGGTCGAAATGATGAAATAAATTTTCTCCTAGAAAAATTGAATCGAGTAAAAAACGATACTTCGTTGACAATTTTAATCAAAGGGAAAGCGGGGGTAGGAAAAACAAGGCTTGTTACCGAATTCAAAAAACAAGCGATTTCAGATGACTTCGAATTTCTTACTGGGAAGGGACATTATAGTTCTTCTGAACCATATCTTCCTTTTAAAGAAGCTTTTGAAACCTATGAGGAAGATTTCACACCTTTAAAGTTCTCAGAAGGAAGTGAGAAAGAAGAAAAAAGTAGTTATCAAAATTTCAAAGAAATAGAAAGCAAACGGGATCTGATTTTTTCTGAAACAACTAAAAATATAAAAAAATTGGCCAGAAGGAGACCTATAGTCGTATTTATAGACGATCTCCAGTGGGCTGATAAAGCTACTTTGATGCTTTTCCATTATCTATCTGATAGATTAGAGGATGTGCCGGTATTATTAATTGGTGCCGCTCGCCCTCAAAGTGATTCAGGTGATGATTTCTTTGATGGGATTCTACAGAGGATGAGTAAAGAAAATCTTTTTGAAGAATTGGAACTTGAATCTCTAACATGGAAAGATACAAAGGAAATTGCTCAGGGGCTCACAGGTAGTTTCAATATACCTGATCAATTTGTTCAGTTAGTTCATGAGACCTCTGAAGGCAATCCTCTTTTTTCTAAGGAAATACTAAGAGAAATGTTAGAGGATGGAACAGTAGACCAAAAAAATAATAGATTTCCTACCGAAAAGAAGGATATCGATTTACCTGAAGTAGTTGGAGATATCATCGAGAGAAGAATCATGAGATTGAATCAAGATGACCTCAGAGTACTTCAAACAGGGAGCATCATAGGCGAAGAGGTCCCATTTTCTTTATTGCTTTCAGTGACTAGTATGGAAGCTTTCGATCTTTTAGAATCGATAGATATACTAATTGGAAATGGATTATGGGAAGGTAAACCTAGCGAAGATATATTTTATTTTTCACACGGGTTAATTCATAAATTTGTCTATGACGATATCCCGGATTCTCTTAAAAAGGAATTGCATAACCGAGTCGGCAAATCTATGGAAGAGGAATTCGAAGATGATCTTGAAGAGTATTATTCCGATATTGGCTTTCACTATAAACAGGCAGAGGACTTTTCTAAAGGGTTTGAATATCTCAAGAAAGCAGGAAAGGAAGCTGAAAATGTTTATGCACACGAAGACGCAGTAGAAATGTACAAAGAAGCTTTAGAACTAGCTGATAAAGCTGATATGAAAGAAGAAAAACGGAATCTTTTAGAAAAATTGGGAGATCTGTATATTATAATCGGAAGATATGATGATAGCTTAAAATATTACAATAGAATTCTAAAAGAAAAAGAAGGAAAAGGATATTTTAAAAGAATCTATAGAAAAATTGCTAATGTCTACGATCGAAAAGGGAAATTTAGTAAGGCTAAACAATTCGTAGAAAAGGGTTTAGAAATCGAGATCGAAAAAAATAAGGAAACAGTAAGATTATTGAATAAGAAGGGGTGGACTGAGATGTTACAGGGGAATTTTGAATCAGCAAAAAAGGAGTTTTCAAAAGCTCTACAGAAATATGAAGAATGTGAAAGATATAGAAAAAAAAAAGATCTTGCGGATATTCATCACGCCTTAGGAACCGTCTATATACATCAAACCGAATTTGACAGTGCTCTTGATCAACTTAAAAAAGCTTTGAATATAAGAAGAGAGCTAGAGGACCTAAATGGACAAGCGTCTTCCTTGAGTAATTTAGGCAACGTTTACTTGCACAAAGGTAAAATAGATAAGGGGTTAGAGAACTTTCAAAAGAGTTTAGAAATATTCAAGAAAATCGGGGATAAAGGCGATATCGCTAAACTTCTGCTTAATCTCGGAAATGTTTACTTGAGGAAAGGCGATTTAGAGAAGGTATATAGTAATTATCAAAAAAGTTATGATCTTTTTGATGAAATAGGCGATAAAAGAGGTGTGATTCTCTCTCTAAATAATTTAGGCTATTATTATCATATGAGGGGTGATATAGATACGGCCCTAGACTATTATGAAAGAAGTATGGAGATAAGCAAGGGAAAAAATCTTAAAAACTGCCTAGCTTTAGGCCATAACAACTTAGCTTTGATTTACCAGGATAAGGGAGAAAAGGATAGGGCAAAAGAACATTGTCGCAAATCTATTCAGCTTTGGGAGGATATTGGAGATAAACTTCAATTGGTTTATCCTTTATCACTATTGGCTAAAATTTTAGGTGAAGAAGGAAAGTTTAAAGAGGGAATAAAAAAAGCCCAAAAATCATTGAATATCTCAAAAGATATCGATGCAAAATTAGAAAGAGGTATGTGTCATAGAATTTTAGGAATGATTTACCGCGAAAAAGATGAATCAAACCAAGCAAAAAATCAATTTGAGAAGGGAGAAAAAATATTGAGAGAAGCAGGGTTAAAGATAGAATTAGCAAAACTGTTATTTGAATATGCCTGTCTTTTAAGAAAGATAGACAAAAAAGAAGAAAGTGAGAAAAATTTTAACGAAGCGCGATCTATGTTCGAAAAAATGGACATGAAACTTTGGCTCAAAAGATGCGAGGAAAAAATGTAACAAGAACAGAAGATATCCTTAACCTCCGCAGGCTTGCAAAGAGAGTTCCGAGGGCTCGAAAGCTCGTTTCTAATGTTCAATCAGGTGGTAACAACATTGCCTATCTA
>PWER01000120.1 GCA_003553565.1 Nitriliruptoria bacterium
CCGCTGCTGCTGTGGGTCAACGTCGCCAACCAGCAGCTCGCCCCCGGGGTGCTGGCCGAGCAGGTCCGTGCGGCGCTGGCCGCGAGCGGTCTCGCACCGTCGCTGCTGCGCCTGGAGCTGACCGAGCAGGTGCTGCTCGCCGCACGCGCCGGGATGGTCGAGGAGCTGTCAGCCATCGAGGCGCTGGGGGTGGGCATCGGCCTGGACGACTTCGGCACCGGCTACGGCGCACTGGGCGCGGTCGCGCGGCTGCCGGTGTCGTTCCTGAAGCTGGATCGCGGCTTCGCGGCGCAGGCCCCGACCGACGCGACCGCGGCAGCCATCTCGCGGGCGGTGATCGGGCTCGGCCGCGAGCTCGGCCTCACGGTGGTCGGGGAGGGCGTGGAGGAGGACCGCCAGCGCACCTGGCTTGCGGGCGCCGGCTGCGACCTGCTGCAGGGCCATCTGCTCGGCGAGCCCGCGCTCGGCGACACCGACCCGGGCGCGCGCTAGCAGCGTGGTTCGCCTCGCCTCTGCTCGCCGCGCCGACGCCCTGCGCCGTCGTCTCGCAGCGGCGTGCTCGCGAAGGTCCCGGGCCATCAGGGACCCTCGACCGTTGGGGTCCCCTGCATCGCACGCAACCCTGGCCGCAGCGCCCAGGGATCCGACCGCAAGGCTCACGCCATGCTGAACCTCACTCGCCTGCTCGACCCCGCCCCGCCGGACCCCGACGACGTCCGCTACGGCACGCGGCGGCCCGCCGGCGCCCGTCGCCCCGTGGTGGCCTGGACGGTCACGCGGCGCTGCAACCTCGCGTGCCGCCACTGCTACTCGGCGTCGATCGACAAGCCTTACCCGGGTGAGCTCACCGACGAGCAGGCGTTCGCCTTCCTCGACGACCTCATCGCCATGCCCGCCAGCGGCCTGCTGATGAGCGGCGGCGAGCCGCTGATGCACCCAAGGGCCCTGGACTTCGCGCAGCACGCCAGCGCGGGCGGGCTGCGCGTGACGCTGTCCACCAACGGCACGCTGGTGGCCGACGAGGCCTTCGCCGACCGCGCGGCCCAGGCCGGCTTCTCCTACTTCGGCATCAGCTTCGACGGCGTCGGCGCCGCCCACGACGAGTTCCGCGGCGAGCCCGGCGCCTTCCAGCGCAGCCTCGAGGGCGTGCGCAACCTCAAGGCGCGCGGCCAGCGGGTGGGTCTGCGCATGACGCTGACCGCCACTGCGACCCCGCACCTCGAGGAGGTCCTCGATCTGATCGAGGCCGAGGACCTCGACCGCGCCTGCTTCTACCACTTCGCGCCCTCGGGCCGGGGACGGGCCGCCATGGCCGAGACCATCACCCACGAGCAGTCCCGCGCCGCGGTCGATCGCATCATCGCCTTCGCCGATCGGATGCGCGTCGAGCGCCCCGACAGGGAGATCCTGACGGTGGCCAACGCCGCCGACGGGGCCCGGCTGCTGGGCTGGCTGGAGGAGCGGGGCCGCGACACGACCGCCGCCTGGGAGCGCCTCGCCCGCGTCGGCGGCAACCGCTCGGGCAAGGCGATCGCACACGTCGACAACACCGGCAACGTCCATCCCGACCAGTTCAGCTGGGGCCAGAAGGTCGGGTCGGTCAAGGAGCAGCCCTTCTCGGAGCTGTGGGCCGACGAGTCCGGCCTGCTCGGCGAGCTGCGGTCCAAGGAGCAGCACCTCGCCGGCCGCTGCGCGCAGTGCCGCTACCTGCCGGTGTGCGGCGGCAACCTGCGGGCCCGCGCCAAGGCCGTGGGCGACGGCCAGTGGGGCTCCGACCCGGGGTGCTACCTCACCGACGCCGAGATCGGCATCGAGGAGCTCGCCGCCGAGGGAGCCTGGACGTGAGCGGCGGCCACGCAGGCGCACACCCCGTGCACGCCGCTGCCACGCCGGCGCCGCCCGGCCGGCCGCGGTTCGACCTCCACCAGGCCCCGATCACGGTGGCGTGGGAGACCACGCGCGCCTGCGGTCTGCGCTGCCTGCACTGCCGCGCCGAGGCGATCCGGCAGCGCCAGCCCGACGAGCTGGACACCGACGAGGGCCAAGCGCTGATCGACGGGATCGCCGAGGCCGGCGCGAAGGTCGTGGTGCTGACCGGCGGGGATCCGCTGCGCCGCGACGACCTCGAGACGCTCATCGCCCATGGCAGGCAGCGCGGGCTGCACGTGGGCGTCTCCCCGGCGGTGACGGGCCTGCTGCGCCACGAGCGCGTCGCCTCGCTGGTCGAGGCCGGCGCGAGCACCATCCACCTGTCGCTGGACGGCGCCGGACCCGACACGCACGACGGGCTGCGCGGGGTCCGGGGCTCGTTCGACCGCAGCCGCACCGCCTGCGAGTGGGTCGCGCCGCTGGGCGCGCGGCTGCAGATCGGCACGTCGGTCACGCGCGAGACCGTCGGTGACCTCCCGGCGCTGGCCGAGCTGGTCGGCGAGCTCGGCGTGACCATGTGGAACCTGTTCTTCCTGGTGCCCACCGGCCGCGGGCAGACCATGACCCCGCTGTCGGCTGCCGAGCAGGAGGAGACGCTGCGGTGGCTAGCGCTGCTCGCCGACGACCTGCCCTTCGGGGTGCGCACCACCGCCGCGCCGACCTACCGCCGCGTGCGCGGCGAGCTCGGCCTCGACCCTCCGCCGGCGGGCTCGGCCAACGACGGCAAGGGCTTCCTGTTCGTCTCCGCCAAGGGCGAGGTGCAGCCCAGCGGCTTCCTGCCGGTGACCGTCGGGGACGCCCGCCACGACGACCTCGGCACCGTCTACCGCGACGCGCCGCTGCTGCGGGCGCTGCGCGACCCCTCGCGCCTGGGCGGGGTGTGCGGCGACTGCGACTGGCGCGAGACCTGCGGCGGCAGCCGCGCCCGCGCCTACGCCCTGACCGGTGACGTGCTCGCCGCCGACCCGACGTGCGGTCGGGTGGCAGCCGCGGCGGTGCCCGAGCCCGCGGCGACCTGACCCGCCCGCACCGGCCGCGGGGCGCGCCCGGCCCCCGTGCTGGGGCGTGAAGCGCGCGACGCGTCGCTCACGCCGGGATCCACAGCCCACCCGTCCTGCTCGGCGCCACCTGCCATCGCCTGGCGTAGCGTCACCCCATGGCCCAGTGGCAGGAGCACCTGGAGGTCGTGCGGGGCGCGCTGCGCTGCACCCGCGCCGAGGGGCTGGCGTTGGCGGTGCTGGCCACCGGCGCGGTCGCAGTCCTCGGGGTCGTGCTGTGGCTGGCAGTGCCAGCCGACGAGCCCGCAGCGGGCGACACCCTCGGGGATGCCGCAGAGGGCGAGGGGCCCGAGGCGCTCGCGCCCACGGCTCCTGACCGCACCGGTTCCGAGGGGTCTCCGGACGCCCAGGAGGCGTCCCCGGGGCAGCCGAGCGCGTCCTCGCCGGCCGAGCCCGCCCAGCCGGCGCCGGTCACCGTGCACGTGAGCGGTCACGTCGCCCGCCCCGGTGTGGTGACGGTGACCGAGGACGATCGCGTCGCCGACGCGATCGGCGCGGCGGGCGGAGCCGTCGACGGCGCCGACCTGGAGGCGCTGAACCTGGCGCGGATCGTCCGCGACGGCGAGCGGGTGCACGTGCCCCACGTCGATGACGACGCCGCCGCGCGAGCCAAGGCCAACGCCGACGCCGCAGGCGACGACCAGCCGGTGTCGCTGAACCACGCTGACGCCGCCGCGCTGGAGGAGCTTCCCGGCGTGGGGGAGGTCACCGCGCAGCGGATCCTCGACCACCGCGATGCCCACGGTGAGTTCACCGCGGTGGACGAGCTGCTGGAGGTGCCCGGCATCGGCGAGGCCACGCTGGAGCAGCTGCGCGACCACCTGGTGCCGTGACCACCGCGGCCGCGTGGCTGGTCGCTGCGGGCGCCTGGCTCGGCGCGTTGGCCGGCGCCCCCGACCGCGACCTGGCGCTGTGGCCCGCCGCGTGGCCGCCGGGGGCGGCGGTGGCGCTGGCCCTGGCAGGGCTTGCTGTCGCGCTCCTCGCCTGGC
>PWER01000072.1 GCA_003553565.1 Nitriliruptoria bacterium
CCGCCTGCGACGAGCACCGGACTGATCGCCGCCGCGCGGCCCTCCAGCAGCTCGCGCGAGGTGATCACGCGGTCGTCGGTGACGCCAGGGAGCTCGGGGCGGACCTGCTGGGAGCCGGTGGCGACGATGACCACATCGGGGGCGAGCTCGTCGACCAGCGCGGGCGTCACCTCGGTGCGCAGGCGCACCTCGACCGCACGGTGGTCGAGCTCGCGGGTGAGATGGCGGCGCAGCTCCTCCCAGCCGGGCCGGTAGGGCGTCAGCGCCGCGGCGAGCAGCTGCCCGCCGAGGTGGCCGTCGCTCTCGCACAGCGTGACGCGGTGGCCGCGCTGGGCGGCGGTCAGCGAGGCCAGTCGGGGTCGGCGAGCAAGGTGCGGCGCAGGGCGATGAAGTCAACGCCGCCCGTGGCCAGCGTGCGCTCGGCCAGCTCGGGCGTGCGGATCTTGCCCACGCCAATCACCGGCAACGAGGTCGCCTCCTTGATCGCCTTGGCGTAGGGCAGCACCACGCCGTCGGGCTGGGCCATCGGCGGGATGAGGTACCGCGGGGTGATCAGCCCGTCGTCCTTTGCCTAGTTGCGTCCCATCGCGGCCATCACCAGGCGGTTCTTGGCGGTGGCGGATCCCAGGGCGATCGGCGAGAACACGGTGGGGTAGACGGTCATGGGGGCCTCCGGCCTCGTTGGATGCGGCGCCGGCACGCCCAGGATGCACGGTGACGCGTGCGACACGGGTGCAGCTTCCAGGGGTCGACAGCGCCTCGAGAGACGTGGCCAGGATCAGCGCTCGGGCTCCGATGAGTCGTCTTGTGCGGCGTCGACGGCGTCCTCGATGATCTCGTCGGGCAGGGCCACGTCGCCGCCCAGCACCGTTAGCTGGGTCGGGCTGACCGTGGCGAGGTGTTCCTGCTGCTGGTCGGTGAGCCCGTCGCGGTCCAACCGCACAAGCGCCGCCTCCCGCGCTCCGGCCAGTGCGGTGCCAGCAAGCGCATCGGCAAGGTCGTCGGCGCGGGCCACCAGCGCTTCCTCGGCCGCAGCGGGCGGCAGGTCCGGGTCGGCAAGCGTCACTTCGAACTCGTCGGCCAGCGCGTCCTCCACCGTCTCGTCGAACTCGCCGTACAGCACCACCGAGCTGGCTTCGAGCTCATCAAGCGCCTCGCTGGTGATCGATGGCAGCTCGTCGGAGAGCGCCAGCAAGGCGGGCACCCCACGACGGGCTGCCATCGCTGCCCCCTCCAAGGCCTGCCCCTGGCTCTGCGCATCAACCACGACTGCCTCGCTGGCTTCGGAGAAGCGCTCCAACGCAAGCTGCGCCGCGGTCCCCACACGGTCGCCCCCGGCCACCCGGGTCACGCGGTGGCGCGCCGCGAGCTCCTCCTCCACCGGCACCGGCACCGCAGCCTCACCACCAGCGATCAGCACCTCATCGACCGCGAGATCCTCGAGCACCTCGGTCGTCGCGACCGGCGCCTCATCGGTGGCCAGCAGCACCGGACCCTCACCGCGCAGCGCCGCCCCGGCCGTCAGGGCGTCGGGGAAGTCGGTGGCGGTGGCAACCACCGCCACGTCGGTGTCGCGGTCCCATTCGGTCTCGGCGATCTCCGCAGCGGTCAAGACCCGATCGGCGCCAGCAAGCCGCACGGTGCTGACCTCCTCGGCGCCCTCGTCCGAGTCGCCTGGCTGGCCGCCAGCGTCCTCACCCCGGGCAGCCTCGAACGCCGCATCAGCGCGCAGCGTCCCAGCGAACGCGTCGTGCTCGGCGCCGGTCTCGGCGATCGCCTCGACCATGTCCAGCGGCTCGACGCTGTCATCCAGGCCGACGCCCAGCGCGATCGCCCCACTGACCATGGGGGCGCTGAAGCTCGTGCCGTCCGCCGTGCCGTACTGGCCCACGGGATGAGTGAAGGGCGCTGCGGTGGCCACCCAGTCGCCGTAGTTGGTGGCCCAGTGGGCTGCCCCCGACTCTGCGAGCCCGCCGACCGCCACCACCTCGGGATACCCGGCCGGATAGTTCCTTGCCGATATCCCCTCGTTGCCCGCAGAGGCAACCACCGCGACCCCGTCGTCCACGGCCTCGCGCGCAGCCGCGTCGGTGTACGGGTCCGCAAGCGGGCTGCCGAGAGAGATGTTGATCACCTCGGCGCCGTCCTCGACCGCGAAATCGATGCCGATCGCGATGTCCAGCGCGGTCACCGCGGGATCGTCCATGAACGACAGGTCATCAATGACGATGAACGGCAAGATCTCGCAGCTCGGGCACACCCCAGCCGTGCCATAGCCATCATCGGCCTCCGCAGCAGCGACCTTGGCCACCAACGTCCCATGCGGATCGGCTGCGACGTCACCGTAGTGGGGCTGGTTCATGATCACGTCCCATCCCGGGAGGATCCGCGTGCCCGGGAGGCCGAGCGTCGCATCAACGCCGGTGTCCAGCACCGCGATGATCGGTGGGTCGTCGAGCTCCACCCCGCCGCGGTCCCACAAGTCGACGATCTCGTGCTCCACCAGCCCCCACTGCTCATCCAGGCGCGGATCGTTGAGATCGACATGATCCGAGGGTCGCTGCACGCGATGGACCGGCGCGTGCTCGACCGCGGCCACCGCCTCGTCGGCCGCCAGCTGCTCGGCTGCCACCGGTGCGGCGGGCGGGGTGCGCACGCCCAGCAGCCGGTTGCCCTCACGATCGGTGAGATCGAGGTCCACCACCTCGCCGTAGCCAGCCAGCCGCTCGGCGGTCTCCTCCGCCGCCTCCTCAGGCTCATCGGCGGGGATGGTGACGATCACATCATGGGGGCTGCGCCACAGCTCCGCGGCCTCTTGCCCGCCGTCGGAGTGCTCGCTTTCGGTGTCTGCCCCCGCAGGGACCGCCACGGCTACCGCCAACGCGCCCACCACAAGCAGAAGGCCCCGAAGCGTCCGGCGCGGCTGGTGCTCACGGTGCATACCCATCCCCTACACGATGTCGCGACGGCCCGCCGTCGCCTCTGGACCTGTACGCCCTTTTCAGGACTATTGCGTAGGCTACGAACGCTGGTGTGACATGCGCAAGCACGGCAATCGCCACACCCAGCCTCTCGGGGCAGCAGCGCCAGGCAGAGGGAGGCTCAAGGCCGACAGCGCCGTCGAGGTGTGCATGTTCTCCGAGCCAGTCCTGCTCGGCACCACGTCTGTCGACGATGGCGGGGCGTTCGAGGCGATGCTCCGGGTCCCCGCGGGCCTGGAGCCAGGCGAGCACACCATCCAGCTCGATGCGCGCCGCGATGATGCCTCGGTGCGCAGCACCTTGATCAGCGTGCACGTCTATCCCGCGCCTCGACCGCCTTCGCCGCGGCCACCCCCGAGCTCGGGCCAGAGCCAGAGCCAGAGCCCACGCTGCACCGCCACAGCGGCGAGCACCGCGTGGCCACCGCTGCGACCATCGCCGTCGACTCGTTCGGCGAGGGCACCGACCGGCCGGTCCTGGCCACCAGCGACCCGTCGCACCCGGAGCGTGGCCGCCGCCTGGCCGGCGGACCCTCGGTGCTCTCCCACGCGCTGGCCAGGGAGCTCGACCCCGAGGGTGACCTGACGCCGCCAGTCCAACCCGGCGCGCAGGGCTACACCTGCGACGCGCGCAACTTCCTTCGCTTCCGCGCCCGCGAGCATGCCGACGTGGAGGTCGCCGACTGACGAGTGCCAGGACGCGGCCTGAAGCCCGACGACCGGGCTTCTGGCACCCCCACGTCTCCTGCTCCGCTTCTCCTTCCAGGCAGGACTACGTCCCGCGGGGTCTGCTCGCCCAGCAAGTCCACATCCCTGCCGCCGAACGCCACCCGTTGACCGCCTGTCGACCAAGAGGTCGTGATGTCCTGGGTTCTCTACCGTCTCGTCTTCGGGCTCGTCACACTTGCGACCCGGTCCGGTCGCGCGAAGGATGTCGAGATCATCGTCCTGCGCCACCAGGTGGCGGTGCTGCGCCGC
>PWER01000154.1 GCA_003553565.1 Nitriliruptoria bacterium
CGCACGGGTGAGGCCGACCCGTCCGTTGGTGATCTTGAGTGCCCCCGGGTTGATGCCGATGCTGTGACCAATGGATGCGCCCGCGCTTGACGACGCGCTCGTCGGTCGGCTCGCCGAGCGCGACCGGTCGGCGGTGCTCGCGGCCTACGCCGCGTTGGCAGACCCGTTGTTTCGCTACCTGCGTGCCCGCAGCGGCGACCCCGAGCTCGCCGCAGACGTCGTCGGGACCACGTTCATCGAGCTCGTCGAGCAGGCCCCGTGCCTCGAGGGCGGCGTGGCCGGGCTGCGCCGCTGGCTGTTCACGGCTGCGCGCCACAACCTGGTCGACGAGCAGCGCAAGCGCGGGCGGCGCCGCGAGGTCCTCGCCGGCGACCGTCCCGGCGAGAGCGAGCCGGCGCGCGACGCCGCTGACGTCCGGCTGTCCGCCACCGCCGAGCCCGCGCCCGCCGAGGGCGCCGCATCGCCACCCACGCCCGAGGAGCAGGTCGTCGACGCCGAGCGCGACGCCGAGGTCCGGCGCGCTCTGGCCACGCTGCCCGACGATCAGCGCGAGGTGCTCGAGCTGCGGTTTGCCGGCGCGCTGACCGCCGCCGAGGCGGGCGCGGTCATGGACCGCTCGCCCGGCGCGGTGCGGGTGCTGCAGCACCGCGCGCTCGGCGCACTTCGCCAGGCCCTCGACGGGTCGGCACCCGAGACCCTCGGCCACCAGACCTCCGAGGACGCGAGCGCTGCCGCCGAGCGGGTGGCGAGCGCTCCTGCGCGCGGCCCTCCGCACACCTGACACGACGCCGCCCACCACCCCGTCGCTGCCCGTGCCGGTGGCGCGGTAACGAACCCTCGTCCTCGTGCGCTGACGGAACGCCATGCCCCCTGACTCCGACACCGCCACGCGTCCTCCCGGGGATCGCGACCTCGAGGCGCGGCTGCGCGCCGAGCTCGGCGTCGGTGCGGTCCCGCCCCGCGAGCGCGAGCGGCATCTCGCGGCGCTGCACGACCTCACGGTGGCCCAGGGGTCGACGCGAGCCGACACAGCGGGTGCGGATCATGTGGCGCAGAGGACCGCGACGGCCTCGGGGCACTCGCCCGGCACGGCACGCTCGAGGACGCGGTCGGCAGCGCCCGGGACACGGCACGCAGCCCGGCGAGCGCCCGCGCCGCTGCGCTCGCGGTTGGCCGCTGCCGTGCTCATGCTCCTGGTGGTCGTGACGGCTGGCAGCGGTATCACGGTCGCTGCCGCGCAGGACGCGCTGCCCGGCGACATGCTCTACCCGGTGAAGCTCGCAGCCGAGCGCGTCACCCTCGTCACGGCAGGAGGCGACAGCGAGCGGGTCGAGCACCACCTCGACCTCGCCGAGCGGCGCATCGACGAGGCCGCCGGACTGGTTGCGGGCGACGGCGACCTCGACGGGCTGGCCTCCGTCCTCGCGCGGCACCTCGCCGAGCTCGACGCCGCCGAGGCGAGTGCTGGCACCGACCCCGCGCTGCAGGACGCGGTCGATGCGGCGCTGGGCACCTCGGCCGAGCGACTCGCCGCACTCACCGGCACTGTGCCCGAGGAGGTCGCACCGGGGGCCGAGCGGGCGCTCGAGCGCGCACAGGAGCGGATCGAGGACCGCGGTGCCGACGACGGGGCGCCAGCCGCCGACGGTCACGAGACCGGTCCGGGCGCGGCCCCGCCGGAGCGCGCGCCAGGCGCACCACCCGACCCGACGGGCGAGACGGAGCCCGACGGCACCGATGCGCCGGAACGGGATGCGCCGGATGCCGTCCCGAGCGATGACGGAGCCGACGAGGCGCCCGACGCAGGTGAGGACCCGGACCCCACGAGCCCTACCTATGACACGCCCGCCGATCCCGGCGATGAGGACGGGGACCGCCCCGACGCCGATGACGACGCGCCGGATGATGCGGGCAACGCGGGCGCGGATGACGCGGCGCCAGACAGCCAGGGCGACGAGCGTGACGCCGGCGAGACTGACGACGGTGGCGCAGCCGACGAGGCTGACGCGGCCGACAACGCCGGCGAGACTGACGACGGTGGCGCAGCCGACGACGCCGATGGCGAGAGCGAGGCCAGCGACGACACGGAGCCCGGCGGCACGGATCACACAGGCGCATCCGCCGCTCCGGGCGACAGCACGTCCGACGAGGGTGACGACCGCGACACCGGCGATCCCGACGCCGAAGGGGCCGAGGGCGGCAACCAACCCTGAGCCCCGCGTTGCCGACCCGCGACAGCGTCGCTGACCGGTCCCAGTCGAGGCGCCACCCCCTGTTGGTCCGCGCAGCCCAGCACGCGCAGCCGATCCCCCCAGCCCATCACGTCACTCGGCGTCGCAGCGTCGTAACACAGAGACGACACCGCGCGCTGGTCAGGTGTCAGCCGGGTAGCCCCCGGGCCAACGGAACGTCGGACGACCACGACGACCAGGCCACTCGAGGTAGAGAGAGGAGCACCCGATGCGTTGGGTTGCGACGAGAAACGACGAGCGACGGACCGTGCCGACGATGATGGCGGCCCTGCTGCTGGCGGCGATGCTCGCTGTGCCGGCCCAGGCCGACCAGGCCGGCCCGGCGCAACAGCCGCCCGAACCTGGCGAGCGCCCCGAGGAGATCCCTGCGGCGGGCGAGGACCGGTACGCCACCGCCGCCGAGATCGCCACAGCAGCCTACGAAGGGGAGGGAGCCGACGCGGTCGTGCTCGCCACCGGCGAGGAGTTCCCCGACGCGATGGCGGGCGCATCGCTGGCCGGGGCGCTCGACGCGCCGCTGCTGCTGACCCCCAGCGACCTCGACGAGGACGGCGGGCTGCCCGATGCGGTGCTCGACGCGATCGATGAGCTCGGCGCGGACACCGCCTACCTGCTCGGCGGTGACGGCGCGATCAGCGAGGCCGTCGAGGAGCACCTCCGCGAGCACACGAGCGCCGACGACACCGCGATCGGCGTCGAGCGCGTGCGCGGCGGCGACCGGGTCGAGACTGCGGCCGAGGTCGCGCGCGAGGCAGCCGCGCAGGAGCCGGAGGCCGGCACCGTGGAGATCGACGGTGAGGCCGCGAGCGTCGCCTTCATCGCCACCAGCGAGGACTTCCCCGACGCGGTGGCAGCAGGACCGGGGGCGTTCGCCACCGGCGCGCCGATGCTGCTCACCGAAGCGGACGAGCTGAACGAGCTCGTTGAGGAGGCCCTGGAGGACCTCGAGGTCGACACGGCGTTCGTGCTCGGCGGTGAGAATGCGGTCTCCGAGGACGTGCTCGCTGCGGTCGAGGACCGCGTCGAGGATGTCGAGCGCCTCGCTGACGAGGACCGCTGGGGCACCGCCGTCGCCGTCGCCGAGCGGCTCAGCGAGGACGGGTTCGACTTCCCAGCCGAGGGCGTCGGGGTTGCCACCGGCCTCGACTTCGCGGATGCGCTCGCGGCGGGCCCGGCCCTTGGCCGTGCCGAGGCGCCGCTGGTGCTCGCCGACGAGGACGAGAACGGCGAGCTCCCTGCTGCAGCTGTTGAGCTCTTCGAGGACCGGGGCTGCACGATCAGCTGGGTGCACGTCTTCGGCGGCGAGAAGGCCGTCGGCGAGTCGGTCCGCGAGCAGGTCCTGGACTTCGCCACGTGCCTCGCCGACGACGACGCACAGCCCGGCGGCCCGGAGGACGACGAGGACGACGACGAGTAAGCGGCTTCATGATCGACGGTGCGGCCCCGGCCCCGTATGGGTCGGGGCCGCGTCGTGGGTCACCGCTCCAGTCCTCGCAGCACCTGCAGACCACACACCGCCGATGATCGTGCACGCCGCAGGCGACGAGCTGCTCCTCATCGAGCAGGAGCACCACGCCCATCTGACCGGCGAGCTGGCGGCGCTGCTGCCGCGGGGGCGCGGCGACCACGCA
>PWER01000074.1 GCA_003553565.1 Nitriliruptoria bacterium
CCTGCTGGGCGGTCACGCGATGGACGTGCGAGGTCCAGGCGTGTCCATCGAAGTAGCGGTAGAGGCCCGGATCGCCCTCGACCTCATACCAGCCGGGCGGGGCCGCGCCCTGATGGAACGATCCCTCGTCGCTCATGGCTGCACCTCTCGAGCCATCGGCTCTCTCGCGTGGCGCCGCGGCGCCGGGCTCGGCATCACCGCGGCTGCGCGCGGCGCACCGCCGGTCGACGGCCGGGCCCCTGACCTCCGACGTGTCGGACCATAGCAGCAGACCGGTGAGGTCAGGCGGAGCGGGCATCTCATGGCAAACCATCGACACCTGCTCGGTGTCCCTGCCATCCACTATCCTTCATCCTGTCGATCGAGGCCAGTGGGCATCGCATCGAGCCGCGATAGGGGTGGCTGATGAGGTTCTGCGAGGAGTGCGGTCACCGGCTGGGTCAGGACCAGGCCTTCTGCACCCAGTGCGGGACCCCGGCGGCTCACCCGGGTGGTGGCGAGCCGGAGCACGACCCGCCTCCTCCGCCGCCTCCCGCCCAGTCCTCACCGCCTCCGGCGCAGGCGCCTCCTCCAGCTCAGCCGCCGCACGCTGACCAGCCGCCTCCCCCTGGTGCGCCGCCTCCTGGTCCACCGCCTCCTGGTCCACCGCCTGCTGGCCCGCCACCCGCCATGCCGGGGGAGGAGCAGGGGGAGTCGCAGCCCCGTCGCCGCGCGGCGCTCGTGCTGGCGGCCCTGGTGCTCGCGCTCGCCGTGCTCAGCGGCGGCGTGGCGGCGTGGCTCGTCCTGGGCAACGGCGATCCGCCCGTGGCCGAGGCGCCGGCCGGGGATGAGCCCGCGGGCGACGCCGAGGCCCGCGATCCCGATGACCCGAGCGAGGCAGCCCCCGACCTGGACGAGGACCCCGCGGACCTCGACGAGCTCGACGAGGACGACGACGACGCGGACCCCGACGGTCCCCAGGGCCTGGACCCCGAGCTGGCCGTGGAACTGGCGGGCTCCTCGCTCGTGGAGGTCCACACGCTCAGCTGCGACGGCGACCCTGAGGACGTGCGTGTCACCGGCGTCGACGTCGACGACGGGGTGCTCACCCACCGCGAAGTGCGCCGCGGCCTCCTGGCGGGCGCGGTCGTCTCGCCGCTCGGCGAGGTCGCGGAGGCCCTGCCCGAGGCGCGCAACGACGTCGACGTCCTGCGGCTCCAGTCGGTCCCGGTGACGCCGGCGCCGCTGGGCCTGGCCGAGCCCACCGACGACGAGGTGGACGCGGCGCTGGTGACGCTGGGCGAGGACGGTCCCGAGGCCGAGGGCGTGGTGCTGGACCTCGGCACCGAGCTCGTCGACCTGCCCGTCGCCACCGACCCCGAGGATCGCGGAGCGCCGGTGGTCGACGCCAGCGGGGACGTCGCCGCGGTGGTCGTCACCACCGGCGACCCCACCACCGTGGCCACCGCCGAGACCCTCGAGGCGATCGAGGCCCCATCCGACGGCATGGGCGACCTCTCCGCCTGTGACGATCCCGTCGTGCCCGAGCGCGACCTCGAGGTCACGATCGCCGACGACGTCGCCCACGAGGATGCCGACGCCGTCGCCGAGCTCTACGAGGACTACTTCGACGGGATCAACCAGCGCGACCACACGCGGGCCTACGAGCGCTACAGCGCCGACTGGCGCGACACCAACACCCTCGAGGGCTTCGTCGAGGGGGTCGCCACCACCTACTACCCCGCCGACCCAGAGCTGACCGAGCTGGCGTCGGATGGCGACGGGCTCCGCGCCCAGGTGATGTTCGTCAGCATCCAGAGCGGGGCGCCCGAGCATGCGCCCGAGGAGGGCGAGCGCTGCTCGTGGTGGACGCTGGGCCACGAGCTGGTCGAGGAGGACGGTGGCTGGCGCATCGACGGCGTGGACAGCGACCTCTCCTCCGACCCGCCGCACGCGGCATGCGCGGAGTGAGGCTGACGCGCCGGGGCCGGTGGGCTGCACTGGCGCTGGTCTTCGTCGTTGCCGTGCTCTCCGGCGCCCTGCTCACCCTGGCCAACGTCGACGAGCGCGACCCAGCCGACACGGCAGCCGACGAGCAGGAGCCCTCGCCGTCCGCCGACGCAGGGGAGCAGCGGCGGTGGCCTGGCGAGGCCGAGGACGAGGCGCGCGCGGACGAGGACGACTCGCCCGCGGCGGATGATGGGGCCGCGGACGCCGGTGCCCACGTCGAGGCCATCGTCGAGGAGCGCCTCGACGCGCTCAGCCTGGAGGAGCGCGTGGGGCAGCTGATCGTCGCCGACCCTCGCGGCGACCATCCCACCGAGGTGAGCGCGGAGGCCGCGGCCGAGAACCGTGAGCGCTTCGGCGTGGCCACGCCCGCCGAGGTGGTCGAGGAGCACGCGCTGGGCGGGGTCATCTACTTCACCCACGCCGGACCCGACGACGACCCGGACCCCGACCTCACCAACCTCGAGGCGCCCGACCAGGTGCGGGACCTCTCCGCGGGCCTCCAGGAGGCCGCCCAGCAGGGCTCCGACGTGCCCCTGCTGGTCGCCACCGATCAGGAGCACGGGTTCATCACCCGCACCGACGAGCCGTTCACCCGGCTGCCCGGCGCGATGGCGCTGGGGGCCGCCGACGAGCAGGACCTCGCGCACGCCAGCGGGGAGGTCGCGGCCGAGGAGCTGCGCGCCGTGGGCATCAACGTGACCTTCGCCCCCGTGGCTGACGTCAACACCGAGCCGGCGAACCCGGTGATCGGCGTGCGCTCGCCAGGCGCGGACCCCGAGCAGGTCGGCGAGGTGGTGTCGTCGACGGTTCGCGGGCTCGATGCCGGTGGCGTCGGCGCGGTCGCCAAGCACTTCCCGGGGCACGGGAGCGTCGACGTGGACAGCCACGCCGCCCTGCCGGAGGTGTCGCGCTCGGAGGAGGACCTGCGCGCCATCGATCTCGTCCCCTTCGAGGACGCCATCGACGCGGACGTCCCGGCGATCATGACCGGTCATCTGGCGGTGCCGGCCCTCGACGACCAGGGGCGGCCCGCGACGCTGTCGCCGCCCATGCTCGACGGGCTGCTGCGCGACGACCTGGCGTTCGACGGCGTGATCGTGACCGACGCCCTCGACATGGCAGCGCTGCAGGACCAGGGGACACCAGTCGAGGTGGCCCTGGCCGCGCTCGAGGCTGGCGCCGACGTGCTGCTCATGCCCCCCGACGTGCCGGCGGTCCGCGACGGCCTCGTGCAGGCGGTCGAGGACGGGAGGCTGGACGGCGACCGCGTCGACGCCTCGGTCCGCAGGATCCTCACGTGGAAGGCCGAGCTCGGGCTGCTGGACGTCGAGGCCGAGGATCCGGCCTCGACGGTGTCCGGCGATGACCCTGGGGAGGTCGTCGGCGCGGACGCGCACCGTGAGACCGCCGAGGCGGTGGCCGCTGCCGGGGCCACCGCCATCGAGGCCGACTGCGAGGTCGCGCCGATCCCCGACGGCGACGCGCTGGCCGTCGTCGGGCCCGAGGACGGCGGCACCGCGCTGCTGGCAGACGAGCTCGAGGCGCGCGGCCTGCAGGTCCAGACGGTGACCACGCGCTTGGCGCCCTCGGACCAGGAGATCGAGCGGGCGGTCCAGGCGGCCTCGGGCGCGGATGCCGTGGTGCAGGTGACGACGTCGGCGTGGCGCCACGGCGAGCAGGTGCGGCTCAACGAGCGCCTTCGCGGGCTGGGAGCGCCGCTGCACATCGTCGCGACCGCCGAGCCCTACGATGCCGAGACGTTGCAGGGCGACACTCACCTCGCGGTCTACGACCGGGGCGCGGCCGCACACGTCGCCGCCGCGGACGCGCTGCTGGAGGGCAGCGCTCCCGGGTCCCTCC
>PWER01000030.1 GCA_003553565.1 Nitriliruptoria bacterium
AAAACACAGATCAAAAAGAAGCAGAAGGACTACGCAATTAGGAATTTTGGGGAAGCTGTTGTTCGTAAAGCCATCAATAAGCTGGACTTTTATCGGTTTTCCAATCTACGGAAATACCTACCCAACCTTGAATCCATTTCTGAATTCATCACTTCCGAAGACTATTTAGGGAAAATCAAAGTGGAAGTGGAAGGTACCAAAGAACGTGTAAATAACTTCACCCCAACGGACAAGCTGGAAGCCACAATACGAGTTCTTGAAAAAATTGCTGCCGCACTGCAAGCGGAAAAAGTGGACTACAAGGGCACAAAGGAGTTTAAGCCTTACATGTTGAAGGATAAGATCAAGGACAAAACCATGAACATTGTAAGGGAAGACGGTGGTGACAAAGAATATGGCATTGGGCAATCCGAAACAACGAATCAGGCATTGAATCTTGACCTGAGCGACAAGGATTGGTACGTATTCAATGAAAACTTTGGCACGTCAGAGGAAAAGTATCTGGTGAAGTACATCAACAAGGTATATGACCAGCTAAAGGACAAGTATTCGGAAGTCTATCTGGTACGGAATGAACGGCATTTTAAAATCTACAATTTTGATGATGGCAAGCCTGTTGAGCCGGATTTCGTCCTTTTTCTCGTTGATAAAAAGAACAAGAAGTCTTTTCACTATCAGGTATTTATAGAACCCAAAGGCAGTCATTTGCTGAAAATAGATGAATGGAAAGAGAAATTCCTGCAACGGTTAAAAGAAGAACACAAGATCGAACAGTTATGGAAAGGGAAGGAATATGCCATTTGGGGTATGCCGTTTTATAATGAAGTGGAGCGGAAAGGGAGATTTGAGGAAAATTTTGAGAAACTCTATAATACTTTAGAGTAAATTAAATAATCAATATTATGAATAATGAATCGGATATATTCTTTTTCAAAGGCGAACAAAATATTCTCGAAAAAAATAATGACAGTGACCCTATAGAACATATACAGGAGACTTTTAGGAAGGGGTTGGATACTAAAAACCTATCCTTCCTTATTGGTTCTGGTTGTTCTTCATTCAAGGATGGAAATAAAAAGGAATTGGGTATTCCAACAATGATTCCTTTAGCCAAGGAATTTTTTGAATCAGAGTTAAGTGAGGATGACAAAACCTGGTTAAAGGATAATATTAAGTTAGACGTAAATGACGATCAGTTTCAGAAAAATATCGAGTTCTTTCTTGGTTCGTTATACAGTTTAGAGTTTTTTTACCGATCTATTAATCAAAAAAAAGATGGTGGGGAAGAAGATAGTGAGGAGGAGGAGGAGGAGGAAGAAGATGATGATGACATTAACAAAAAACTGGAAAAAATTCAGGACATCATCCAAAAAGCAAAAAAGTTTTTAATCAAGCGATACCTAAATGAAGAGAATAAACAAGAGGGAAAGGACATACCGCTACTTGAACTATATCAAAAATTTTACCGTAAGTTATTGATTAGAAACACCAACCTTCCAAAGATTAACATTTTTACTACAAACTACGATTTGTACTCAGAAATAGCGTTGGATAGATTGGGGATTCATTACGTTAATGGATTTTCTGGAGGGATTAAAAAGTATTTTAACCCAACCATATTTAATTACGCATTGGCTGAAAAAATGGACTTATCGCAGGAAAAATGGAGTGTGATTGACAATTTTATATACTTGTATAAAATTCATGGCTCCATAAACTGGATAATGGATGATGAGGAATCAAAGTTATTTAAGGTAAGAGAGGTTCAGGAAACCAGTGCGGAAAACCTCCAGAAAATGGGCACTGTGATGATTCACCCAACACCACAAAAACAAAATGCCAGCTTGGGTAGCCCTTATTCTGATTTATTCCGTGAATTTCAGAATAAACTCATGCAAAAGAATAATGTACTGGTTACTATTGGTTACAGCTTCAGTGATGAGCATATAAACAACTTGATATATCAAGCTTTTACAATACCTTCATTTAGGTTGATAGTTTTGGGCAACTACTCATCAAATGAGGAATTAAAGAAGCTCAAATCCCTTGATGATCCAAGAGTTTGGATTATCGGAGGAAATCATGAAGGTAAAAAATTACACTATTTCAAAGGATTCATTGATGAAGTGCTTCCTGATTTTAGCAATGAAGAAATTGACGATAAAATTGAAAATGCAATAAAAACTCTGTTTAAACGAAATGAATAAAGAAGACAAACAGAGAGCAATTGGAAAGGTTGTTGCCATTAATTCCGATAGGTTTACTGTTGAATTACTGAGTGGTCTTGATAACTTCAATATAAATGGCTTTGATGACATTCATTACTTTGCCCAACTGAATAGTTATGTAATAATACCATATCAAAATTATTATATAGTTTCAGAAGTTTCCGGGGTGAGGGAAAAGGATTTGAATGTACCATTCAATAACCCAAAAGAACAGGAGTTAAGTAAGATAAAATCTGGTAAATTTCTTGAAGTATTACCGATTGGGATGATCAAGCCCAAAAATTCAAATGGTGAATTCCAATTTGAATTTGGCGTAAGTGTTTATCCTGCCCTTTATACGGATACTCTTTATATTAAAGAATCAGAGCTTGATTGTATTTTTAATGACCAGAATCAAGATGAAAAAATTTGTGAAACAAAGGAATATATAGATAAGGATTGTCCAAATGGGGATAATAAAAGGTATAAAAGACTATCCATTGGTCAATCTACCATCTTTCCAGATTACAATATAAAGGTTGACATTGATAAGTTTTTTGGAAGCCATTCAGCAATTTTAGGAAATACTGGAAGCGGTAAATCATGTACCATTTCTTCTATCTTGCAAAACCTATTTAAATTCAAACATTATAGTGCAACGGGAAGCACCTTTTTATTTTTCGATGTAAATGGAGAATACCAACAAGCGTTTTCCAAATTGAATGAAAATAACAGTGATGTTGAAGTTAATTTCCAAAAAATTTATCCTTCAAAAGATGATAAAGGAGTAGAACCTTTTTATCTTCCTCATTGGTTTTTAAATATTGATGAATGGGCTTTACTTTTAAAAGCAACTGAACGAACACAGTTGCCAATTTTGAGAAATGCCCTTGGCCTTGCTTCTCTATTTTCAAAAGAGGAAGAGAAAGATAAAATTACTGAAACCAAAAATCATATCCTCGCAACATGTATTACTCAAATATTAAGGGATGAAACAAGTAGCCCTTCTAAAAAAGATAGAATCACATCAATCCTACAAAAATTTAATACCACCGATATCCATCTTGATCATGAATTTGAGGATGAAAACCAAAATGAATGGACTCTGAGAAAGTGTTTACAAATCAGTTTCGGGGAACTCGTTGGTTTGGATCCTCTTATTGAGTTCTTAGAACAAAAAGATGAAGACGATATCCCGAAATTCTTGTCACCGGAATTTAGTATGCCAATTTATGAAGCTGAAACCTCCTTTGATTTTAACAGACTTGAAGATGCCATTGATATAGCTATTCTATATGAAGAAGCTCATGGTAATAGACAAATACGTGATTATTGTTCATCATTGCTCACAAGAATAAAAAGTTTACAAGAGCGTGATGATTTTAATTTTTTAAAGAGAAAAGCTGGAAATCTTAATGAATACATGTTGAAGCTACTTGGTCTTCGTAATACCGATGGTTATATTGGTAAAAGGTCTCAGGTAATTGTATTAGATTTTAGTGCAGTCGAGGATGAAATGATAGAAGTAGCTTCATGTGTCATTTCGCGGTTATTATACGAAACAATAAGAGAGTTTAATCCACGAAATAAATATCCGG
>PWER01000047.1 GCA_003553565.1 Nitriliruptoria bacterium
CGGCGAGCAGCACCCCGACGCGCGCGTGGTGGTCGCCGGCCTCGACGAGGGCCTGGACGACAACGGGTTCATCGTCCCGGGCCTCGGCGACTTCGGTGACCGGCTGCTGGGCACGACCTAGCGGGTCGGGACGGCCTCGGCGAGGGCGCCGGCGCGGCATCGGCTCGGGAGACCGGCCCGCCTGCTAGCCGAGCCCGGCCAGGGGATCCCGGGGGTCGACCACCGCGCCGCGACGGCGCTGGTAGGCCTCGGTGCCCAGCGCGAGCTCGGCGACCTCGTCGGGCACCCCCACGAAGAACGAGTCCAGCGCGAGCTGGCTGTGGTGCTGGCGCAGCGCGGCCAGCTTGCGGTCGAGCTGGGCGCGCACATCCACGACGAGGTCGATCGCGGCGTCGGGCGTGCCGACCTCCAGCGCGTCGGGGTCGGTCTCGTCGCCGAACGGGCTGACCGTCCCGTGCTCGGGCAGCATGCGGTTCATCTGCGCGATCGCCGAGCGCGACAGCGTGGCGAGGTCCAGCGCCGACACCTCCCAGGCGGGGCCTGCCGCGGGCTGCAGCGCTGGGACGGCCGCAGCCTCCACCGCGCACAGCGTCACCCGGTGCGCCTGCAGGTGGTCGGGGTGGCCGTAGATGCCGAAGGCGTCGTAGGTGATCACCAGCGTGGGCCGCTCGCGGCGGATGATCGCCACGAGGCGCTCCACCGCCTCGTCGAACGGGGCGCGCCAGAAGCTGGCTGGATCGTCGTTGCCGGGGTCGCCGACCATGCCGGAGTCGCGGTAGCCCAGCCACAGCGGCTCGCCGGCACCGAGGATCTCCAGCGCGGCGGCCTGCTCGGCGCGTCGCACCTCCCCCAGCCGCGGGCGCACCTCCTCGGGGTCCATGCCCTCGCCGACGACCTCGCCGCGCTCGCCGCCGGTGCAGGACACCACGCGGGTGCGCCAGCCGGCGTCGGCGGCCTGCAGCAGCACGCCGCCGGTGGCGATGGCCTCGTCGTCGGGGTGGGCGTGGACCGCCAGCAGCGTCGGAGCGTCGTCGCGGGTCATGAGGCGCCACCCTAGTCGTGGCGGCGCGCACCTCTATCCTCGGGGGCGTGAGCACCTCCACCGAGCGCCCGCTGACCCTGCTCGACGCCGACACGCCAGCGCGTCTGGAGCACGCCCTCGACGTGCTGGCCGACCTGCCCGAGGTCGGCGTCGATGTCGAGCGCGCCGACACCGACCGCTACTGGCGCCGGGCGGCGCTCATCCAGGTCGGCGGGGAGGGGCGGGTGGCGCTCGTCGACCCGCTGGCCGTGGCCGACCTCACCCCGCTGGTCGAGCTGCTCGACGAGCGCGTGACGGTGCTGCACGCCCTCGACAACGACCTGGAGCCGCTCGCTGCCGCCGGCGTGCGCCCCCCGGAGGTGGCCGACACCGCCATCGCCGCGGCGCTGCTGGGGCTGCCGACCGGTCTGGACGCGCTCATGGCCGAGGTGCTGGACGTCGAGCCGGCCGGCAACAAGGAGGCGATGCAGCGCGCCGACTGGTCGCAGCGCCCGCTCTCGGCGGCGATGCGCCACTACGCCGCCACCGACGTCGCCGACCTGCCACGGCTGTGGCGCACGCTGGCCGAGCGCCTGGTCGACGCCGGCCGCTGGGCCTGGTACGAGGAGGAGCTGGCGGCCACCGTCGCCCAGCCACCGGCCGAGGAGCGGCGCGCGTGGACTCGGCTGCGCGGGCTGGGGCGGCTGGATGCCGCGTCGCGTCAGCGGGCCCGCGCGCTGTGGCACACCCGCGAGGTGATCGCCCGTGAGACCGACACCGCCCCCGGGCGCATCGTCAACGACAAGACGCTGATCGGGCTGGCCACCGACCCGCCTGCCACCCGCGAGCAGCTCGTCGCCCGCGGGCTGCGCGGCCGGTCGGTGCGCAGCTTCGGCGATGCGCTGCTGGCGGCGGTGCAGCGCCCCGACGAGGCGCCGATCGTGGCAAGCGGCGACCAGCCTGGTCCGGCTCCGGAGCGCAACGGCCACGCCGGCAGCAACGGCCAGGGCCGGCGCGAGGGCTCGGTCGCCGCCGACAGCACGCGCGAGGCGGCCAGAGGCGCCCGGCGCCCCGATCCCGAGGAGCGCGAGCTCGCCGACCGCCTGCGTGCGCTGCGCGCCCAGCGCGCCGAGGAGCTCGGCCTCGACCCGGGCGTGCTGTGCCCGGGCCACGTGCTGCTGCCCGCGGTGCAGGCGCGCCCCAGCACCGCCGAGGAGCTCCACGAGGCGCTCGACCTGCGCGAGTGGCAGTGGTCGCTGCTGGCCGAGGCGTTCAGCGAGGCGTTCGGGTTCGCCGCGTCAGGGAAGGCTGCCCGCGGCGGCGGCAGCTGAGCACCGCCGCCCGACATCCGGCTGCGAGCTCGGGCGAGGCGCCCGCCGCAGCCCCGGCACCCGCGTCATCACCGCGCCGCCCGCTCGGCGGCCCGGGCCAAGGAGGTCACATGGCCACGCTCACCGACGACCAGATCACCACCGCCCTGTCCGAGCTGCCCGGCTGGTCCGGCGACAGCTCGGGGCTGCGCAAGACCTTTGACTGCGGCGACTTCGTCGGCGCGATGGGCTTCGTCCAGCAGGTCGGCCTGGAGGCCGAGAAGCTGTTCCACCACCCCGACCTCGCCATCAGCTACAAGAAGGTGGACGTGACCATCGTCAGCCACAGCGAGGGCGGGGTCACCGAGCAGTGCGTGGAGCTCGCCAAGAAGATCCAGGCCCGCGCCTAGGGCTCACGGCTGCCGCGTCCGCTGCGGCGCGCAGGCCCTTCGCGCCTGCGCGCCGCCGACCCGCACCACCGGGCGACCGGTGTCGTGACGGGTCAGGCAGTGGCCGCGCCCTGCGAGGCCGGACGCTCCTCCTCGGACAGCTCCTCGGGATCGGTGAGGTACCGCAGCTCCTTGGGCAGCGCGAACTGCATCTGCTCGTCGATCACGTCGAGGCGCTGCACCACCGCACCGCGCTCGGTGCCCTGGAGGTGCTCGATGACCTGGTTGACGAGCAGGTCGGGGGCGCTGGCCCCCGAGGTCAGCCCCACCGTGTCGGCCCCTTCCAGCCACGCCGGGTCGATGTCGTCGGGCCCGTCGATGAGGTGCGCATCGGGCGCGCCGTGCTCGAGGGCGACCTCGACCATGCGCTTGGAGTTCGACGAGGTCGTGGAGCCCACCACCAGCACCAGCTCGCTGCGTCGCGCGAGCTCCTTGGTGGCGTCCTGGCGGTTCTGGGTGGCGTAGCAGATGTCGTCGCCGCGCGGCCCCTTGGCGTGGGGGAAGCGCGCGAGGATCGCCTCGACCACGCGGTTGGCCTCCTCGACCGACAGGGTGGTCTGGGTGGCGTAGGCGACGCGCTCAGGGTCGGGGAGGTCGAGCGCGTCGACCTCCTCGGGGGTCTCGACGATCCACGTTCGCTCGGGGGCCACGCCGGAGGTCCCCTTCATCTCCACGTGGCCGCGGTGCCCCACGAGGATGATGCTGTCGCCGCGCTCGGCGTGATGACGGACCTCGTGGTGGACCTTGGTGACCAGCGGGCAGGTCGCGTCGATGGTGCGCAGGCCGATGTCCTCGGCGTTCTTCTTCACGCTGGGGGCGACGCCGTGGGCGCTGAAGACCAGCATCTCGCCCTCGGGGACCTCGGACTCGTCCTCGACGAAGATGGCGCCCTTGCGCTCGAGATCGGCCACGACCCAGTTGTTGTGCACGATCGCGTGGCGCACGTAGACCGGCGGGCCCTTGCGCTGCAGCGCGATCTCGACCAC
>PWER01000053.1 GCA_003553565.1 Nitriliruptoria bacterium
CAGACCCCGGGGGTCAGCCAGTTCATGGGCTGCACGCCGCTGGGGCCGGTGGGCTGGTCGCAGGCGGCGACCGCGTCGGTCGTGGCCACCGTCGGGTCGCAGGCGGCCTCGTGGTGGCTCGCGCGCGCTCGCCCGCTGGAGCGCGGTCATGGCGCTGCCACCGGCGCCCGCGACGCCGCGCTGGAGGCCTAGACCAGCTCGGCCACCGACTCGACCACGCGCGTGGGCTGGAAGGGGTGGCGCTGCACCTGGTCCCGGTCGGTGATGCCCGAGAGCACCAGCACGCTGCGCAGCCCCGACTCGACGCCGCCGATGATGTCGGTCTCCATGTTGTCGCCGACCATCACGGCCTCGTCGGAGTGCGCGCCGACGAACCGCAGCGCCGAGCGCACCATCAGCGGGTTCGGCTTGCCGATCGGGTAGGGCTGCACGCCCGTCGCGGCGGTCACCATCGCCGCCACGCTGCCCGTCGCGGGGACCAGCCCATTGGGGGACGGCGCCACGGGATCGGGGTTGGTGGTCACGAACCGTGCGCCCTGGTCGACCAGCCGGATCGCCCGGGTGATCGCCTCGAAGCTGTAGGTGCGCGTCTCGCCGACCACCACGTAGTCGGGGTCGCGGTCCACGAGGGTGTAGCCGACCTCGTGCAGCGCGGTGGTCAGGCCCGCCTCGCCCACGACGTAGGCGCTGCCGTGCGGGCGCTGGGTCGACAGGAACCAGGCGGTGGCCAGCGCCGAGGTCCAGATGCGGTCGGCGCCGATCGGGATGTCGATCGCCTGCAGCCGCGAGGCGAGCGTGCGCGGGGTGTGGATCGGGTTGTTGGTGAGCAGCAGGTGCGTGAGGCCCTCGCGCTGCAGTCGGCGCACGAACTCGGGCGCGCCGGGGATCGGCTCGTCCTCGCGCACGAGCACGCCATCCATGTCGAGCAGGTAGCAGGTGACGTCGTCCATGGGCTCCGACGCTACTGCCCGGCCCCGCCGCTCGCCCGCTGGTCGAGCTGCCAGTGCTGGTAGCTGGACAGCACCACTGGCCCGCCGAGCAGCGTCACGCGGTCGAGCTGGTCACGGCCGTCGAGGAAGGCACTTGCGGCGTCGTTGGCCTCGGCGTCGCCCGGCGGCACGATCATCAGGGCTTGGTCGCGCGCCGCGGCCAGTGGCCCGCCCGCCAGCGCGTCGGGGAAGCCCCGGCCCTGGGCGACCACGAGCCCCGAGGGGTCCACGGCGTCGCTGCGTGCCTCGTGCCAGGCGATCACCTCCGCGGCCGTGGCATAGCGGTCGCCCCCCGCGAGGCGCTCGGGCGCCGCGCCGGTGACCGCCGCGATCTCCTCGGCGACCGACGCGGAGACGGCCGCCGTGCCGCCGACGAGCACGACCTCCGAGGGCGCGGCCGCGGCCAGCCAGTCGCGCGTGGCCTCGGGCAGCGCGTCGGGGTCGGTGAGCAGCATCGGCGCCTGCGACAGCCCCGCGGGCGCCGCCGCGGTCAGCGCGTCGGGGAAGTCCTCGCCGGAGGCGACGAAGGCGCGGTCGGCGTCGGGGTCGGCCAGCGCCGACGCGGTGGCGTAGCGGTCCTCGCCCGCGCGGCGGTCCACGGCGATCCCGAGGTCGTCGATCGCCTGCTCCACGTCGTCGTCGACGGCATTGGTGCCCCCTGGGATCAGCACCTCGCCGACGCCGAGGTCGGTCAGCGCGCGCTCGGTCGTCGAGGGCAGCGAGCCGGTGCGCGTGAGCAGCAGCGGGACGCCGCGCTCGCTCGCCCACGCGCCCCCAGCGAGCGCGTCGGGGAAGTCCGCCCCGGTGGCCAGCACGGCCGTCGACGCGCCATCGGGGAAGCCGTCACGGGCCACCGCGGCCGCGGTGGCATAGCGGTCCGGGCCCTCGAGGCGCTCGCTGGCGTCGAAGGGATAGTCGGTGTAGACGAACAGGCCGTCGCCGACCGCGCGGGGGCTGCCGAACGTGGGCTCGTTGATGACGGCACGGTCACGGGTCATGGTCGTGGACCCGCCGCCGTCCATGATCACCGCGTCCTGGGCGCCGAGGGCGACCATCACCTCGCCGAGGTCTGCCAGCTCGGAGTGGCGCACGCGGATGCCGTCGGAGCCGCCGCGCTCGTCGATCGTGACCAGCAGCACCTCCTCGTCGTCGAACCCGACCGCGGTGCGCGCGCGCTCGCCTTGGATGTTGTCGCTGAAGCTCACGCCCTCGCGCGAGATCGCGGGACCGCTGCGCAGCTCGCCGTCGTACAGCAGTCCTAGGGCGGGGATCGCGTGGTCGACGTCCTCCCAGGCCGCCGAGCCGCCTCGAGGATTCGGGTCGACGGTGATCGCCACCTCCGAGCCCACGTCCAGCCCGTCGAGGGCCGAGACCCGGTCGGCGTCCTCCTCGTCGTCCCCCTCGTCGGTGTAGGCGCCGATGGTGGTGCGCCCGCTGGTCGACGTCGGCAGGGTGCCCGGGTCGTCGAGGCGCTCCACGACCGTGCCGGCCGCGCGCTCGCCCGGGCGCAGCGCGAGGTCGTCGAGCTCCACGGCGGCCAGCTCGTCGAAGCGGTCGCTGAAGTCGAACGCCTCGCCCATCTGGCTGTCCAGCACGAACAGGCCAGGCTCGGGCCCGCCGCTGCGCGAGGCGTAGGCCTCGGGGTGCAGCACGCGGTTGAGCTCCTTGCTGGCCTCCGCGCGGCCCTCGAGTTCGATCGTGACCTCGGGCTCCATGAGGTCGGCCAGCAGGGTGTCGCCGGGACCGATCCCTAGCGCCCCCCGCTCGCGAGTGCGGCCGCTGCTGAGCAGCATCTGGGCGCCTTGCACGCGACCGTCGAGGACCGAGAACCCGTTCGGCGCCCCGCGCGGGCCGGCGGGCGGCTGGCCGGAGCGGAAGTGGTGCCAGCCGCCGTTGATGCCCACGAGCGCGCCATCGTCGAACTCGCGCGCCGCCATCGACGGCACGGTCTCCAGCCCGGAGATGCGGCCCTGCCCCTGCACCGGGCGCAGCTCGAGGCCCTCGGCGGAGCGATCCAGGCGCAGGACGTTGCCGGTCGCCACCTTCCCCTGGCCCAGCGGCACGCGGAACCGCTCCAGCTCCAGGCCCGGGAAGACGGTCTCGCGCTCGGTGATCTGGACGTCGGCGGCATGGGCGGGGGGCGCCGTGGCGGCCAGGCCCGGCAGCAGCATGGCGGCCAGCGCGATCGTGGCGATCGCTGCCACGGTCGCACGGCGCGCGCGGGGGCGTGGGCAACGCGCGCGGGGGCGTGGGCAAGAGGGCAGTGGCACGGGCGTCAGCTCCCTGTCCCCGCGCCGGACGGGGACCGACACGGGTGGGTCGGATGCCGCGCGGCGATCGGGCGTCGCGGTGAGGACGCATCGGCGGGCTCGTCCGCGCGGGCTCGCTGGCTGGGACGTCCCGCACCGCCTCACGGTGACGGCCTCGTGCGATCTTCATCGGGGCCTGCGGCGCCCCGACCGCGCTCGCACCGTCCATGCGGACGGGATCGGCGCGACGAGGCGGGGGAGTGGAGCGGGCGACGGGAATCGAACCCGCATACCCGGCTTGGAAGGCCGGTGCTCTGCCATTGAGCTACGCCCGCGGGCTGGCCGCGAGGCTAGCAGCGCCGGTGCTGGGTCGGTCGCTGCGATCGGCAGCCATGGCTACCATGCGGGCGGTCGGCGCGGTCGCCGAGCCTGTTCGCCAGGCCGGGTGCCGCCCGAACGGGACGTGGCGCAGCTTGGCAGCGCGCCTG
>PWER01000110.1 GCA_003553565.1 Nitriliruptoria bacterium
CGGGGGCCGTTCGGTCCGACCGCCTCTGGTCGCCTCGACACCGCCTCGTGCGGTCGCCGGTCGGAGCGGAACGCATCGCCGCGACCCCCGCGTCGCCGCGATCCCCCGCATCGCGGCGACGAGCCGCGCGCGGCCCACCCTCGGCAGGCCCGACGTCCCGTGGTGGCCGCGGAGCACGAGGCCGACCACGCCCGGGAGCGCGCCGTTGGCCGCGTCAGTCCGCGACGGGCTCCACGAACGACGCGTCGATCGCCTGCTCGCCGCCGACGAGCACCAGCCGCTCGGTCGCGGTGTCCTGCCGCGACAGCCACAGCAGCGTGGCGGGGGAGCGCAGCGGATCGGTGCCGTCGACCAGCACCAGCGACGCGTCGTTGCGCGCTGCTGCGGGCCCGGCGGCCAGGGCGTCAGCCCAGTGCCGTCCGGTCGTCACCCACACCTCGGCGGGGTCGAGCACGCCGCCCTCCACGGCGTCGCTGGCGACCGCGCTGCTGGTGCCGTAGCGCGTCGCCCCCGCGAGCCGGCGCGTCTCGGCGTCTTCGACCAGGGCGGCCACCTCGTCGCGGACCGCCTTGTGCACGACGACCGGTCCGCCGGCGACGATCGCCTCTTCGCTCGGCTCGAGATCGGTCAGTGCATCGGCGGTCGCGTCGGGCAGCTCATCGGTCTTGGTGAGCAACACCGGTGCCTCGCTCGCGCCGGCGTACGCGCCGACGCTCACCGCATCGGGCCAGCCCGTGCCCGGCAGGACGGTGTCGCTTGCGGCGAGAAACACCCGGTCGGGCCCGTCCTCACTGGCCGCCGCGATGGCCTCGGCGACCGCCGCCGCGGTCTCGTAGCGGTCCTTCCCCGCTTCGCGGTGGATCTCGACCCCGTCGATGTCGAGGGCTTCCACCTCCGCGGCGACCTCCTCCGACACGGCCTCGTCCCCGCCGACGATCGTGACCTCGGAGACCTCGAGATCTCCAAGTGCTTCCTCGGTGGGCTCGGCCAGCTCATCCTCGTCGGTGAGCAGCAGCGGGGCGTCGAGGGTCGCTGCGAGCGGTCCGCCGGCGAGCGCGTCGGCGTGTTCCTCGGAGGAGGCCAGGACAGCCGCGTGACTGCGGTCGAAGGCGTCGGCGGCCACGTCCGCCGCGGTCGCGGCGCGTTCGGGTCCGGCGAGGCGGTCGATGCGGTCGGGCAGCGAGACGGGAAGGTCGCCGATGATCGCGGGGCCGACGAGCACGACCGGCTCGCCCTCGTGACCGGCGCCCTCGACGACGAGCGCCCCGAAGCCATCGGGCACGTCCTCGGGCATCTCGGCGTCGACGGTGAGCTCGCCGTCGCTGTCGGCCCCGACGTCGGAGGCGAGCGTCACATCGCCGGGGTGCAGCACGACGTCATAGGTGGCGTCGGCGGCGATGGGCTCGGCGGTGATGCGGCCCTCGAGCTGCTCGCCGGGACGCACGTGCGCTGGCAGCGTCCCCTCGTTCCAGCGCAGCGGCGCGATCGTGGGAGCCAAGGCCTCGTCCGGATAGTGCTCCGCGTGATCCTCGGGGGCAGGGTTGTCGGGCAGCTCGTCATCGTGCTCGTCCTCTGCGAGCTCGTCCGCGACAGCCTCGCGGATCGCCTCCTGGCCTTCCTCGGTGGGGTGGAACCACTCGGCGGTGCCGCTGTCGGGCAGCGTTGCGGGGTCCGCGCCGTGGATCCACGGCTCGTCGGCGTTGACCTCGTGGCCGTCGAACGCGTCTGCGACGCCGTCGACGAAGGTGACGCCGGCGGTGGCTGCTGCGTGGTCGAGCATGGCGTTGAGCTCGGCGTTGCGCTCGTCGAGCCACTTGAGATTGTGTTCGGCGAGCGCGGAGGTCGACTCCGCCTCGGGATCGAACAGCCTCGGGTACTCCACCAGCACGACCGCAGCGTCCTCGGCCTCGTCCTTGATCGCCTCGAGCGCGCCCACGACGTCGTGGAACGCCGCGGCGATGCGCTGGGTGACGAGGTTCTCACCGTCGTCGCTGTGCGCGGCGAAAAGCTCGTCGCAGCCCTCGGCGGCGTGGCAGGCGGTGAGCACCTCAGCGAAGCCGGCGTCGTTGCCGCCGATGGTCAGAGTGACCAGGTCGGTGTCGTCGCTCAGCGCCTCGAGCTGGCCGTGGGCAGGCTGTGGTGCGCTGTCTGGGTCGTCCGCCCCGGCCACGAGCCCTGCAGCGGTGGCGCCACCGCAGGCCACGAGGTCGGTGTCTCCCGGATCGAGCCCTGCTCTCTCGAGCAGGCCATGGGCGTAGGCGTGCTCGGAGCGGTAGCACCCGTCGCCGCCCTGCCACGGCGCCTCGGTGCCCTCGACATAGTCCCCGGCACCCTGGCCCGAGGAGTACGAGTCGCCCAGAGCGGCGTGCTGGATCTCGTCGCCTTCGCCGTCCTCGTCAGAGACCGCGACGCCGGCGCCGAGCAGACCGACCGCGGCGACCACCGCGGCGACCACCGCCATCGACCGCAGGGTCAGTCGCCGATCAAACGCGGTCTGAGCTGTGGCTCCCGCCATAGCGCTGGACCTCCCACTACCGCCAGAACGCTTGGCGGAGGGCCGGCGCTGCGCCCGCCCTCCATGGTCGCAACACCGCGGCAGGGTAGTGCTGGCGCCAAGCCACCGTCCAATCGGTCGACGGTCCGCGTTCAGTGGGGCGGCCGCATCGCCGCAGGACGGCTCGCCAGCATCTCCGAGGGCGGGCTCCACCGGGCCGCGGTGCAGCTGCAGCGAGCAGCCAGCGATCTCGCCGCGCTCACGGTCAGCCGCACCGCCGCCCCCGAGCACGCCGACGACGATCAGGAGCAGCTCCGCCTGTAGATCCGGCGGCAGTGCGGCGCCGCGCTGGCGTCGGACCGGCGTGCGCTAGCCTCGAAGTCTCGCGACGACCTGGCCTGGCGGACGCGCGAACCGCTGGCCGGGAGCGCGAGCCGACGGATGCGCGGGGGCGTTGCCTGCGGAGAGCCTCATGGGCGGAGCACAGCCCGACCGAGCCGGTGACCACAGCGACGATGGCCGCACGCTGGTGCACGACGCCGACGGGCGGCTGATCGGCTGGTACATCCAGCGCCACTCGCGCTACGACGTGCTCGACGACCGCGGCCGCCACCTCGGCCAGGCCATCAACCTGGACGAGGTCGAAACGGTCTTCCGCGCCCACGGGCTCGCCCCCGCCGACCTCGATCGGTCTCCCCAGGTGCCCCGCTCGGCTGCTGAGCCACCACGCTCCCGGGCAGCCACCGCCAGCATCACCCAGGTCACACAGGCAGTCGCAGCGGTCATCGCCGCCCAGCGGCGCCTGGCCGACGCGAGCAGCACCCCGGGGATGGGCGTGCAGCTGGGCACGGCCGAGCACGCCATGTTCGTGCAGTGGCGCCTGCGCCGCGACGACCTCGCCGCGCTGGGGCAGCTCGAGGCCCGCGCACCGATCCGCGAGCACGAGCAGGAGCTGCTGGAGCTCCTCGGCTTCGCGCCCCACCCGACGCCCAGCCTGCTCGAGCGCGTGTGGCACCACCCGCCCACCGCGCCGTTGTCGCTGGATCTGCTGCCGACGCTGGTGCGCACGATCTTCTTGCATGCCGGCGCGCGCCGCGACGACCGCATCGTGCTGTACCCGCGCTCGTTCCTGCGCCACCGCGACTGGCTGGCGCCCGATGGGCCCGGCATCGGCAGGTGAGCGGCGTCACCCGCAGCAGGTGTCGTCGAG
>PWER01000021.1 GCA_003553565.1 Nitriliruptoria bacterium
CGGCCAACGGGCACGCGACGTCCAACGGGCACGCGACGTCCAACGGGCACGCGGCATCGAACGGGCATGCCGCGTCCAACGGGCACGCCGCGTCGAACGGGCACGCGACGAGCAACGGGCAGGCCACGCGCAACGGCAACGGCACGGCGCCCGCTGCCACCGCCACCCTGGACCCGCCGGGCGCCGGAGCCGAGCAGCCGTTGCCGGCCAGCGAGATCCGCGCCGCCGGGGCTGCCACCGCGCCCACGGCGGCTGCTGACGGCGCCCAGGGCCCCGCTGTGGCCTCCGGCGCCGCTCAGACGGCCCCTGCGGAGGCCTGGGCCGGGCTGTGGGCGCAGCAGGGCTACGGGCACAGCAGCGGCGAGGGCCCGCGCTGGAGCGCCGAGGCACTGCACCGGCTGCGGCTGCCCGAGTCGCTGATCGCCCAGACCCTGGCACGTGACCCGCGCACCGACGGCGCATGGCTGGAGGCCCTGGCCGCCGCGGTCACCCCGCTGTGCCGGCCGCTGCCCGACGGCGACGCGCTGCTGGCCGGGCCGGCCGCGGCGACGGTGGGCCGTGCGCTGGGCCTGCCGATCGGCGAGGACATCCTGCCCGAGCGCACCCCGACGACGGGGCCGCTGGCGGTGACCGCCGGCGACGACCAGGACGGGCTGGACCAGGTCCAGCACCTGCGGGCCGGCCGCTGGGTGCACCTGGTGCTCTCAGGCACCTGCGGCGGGCAGCGTCTGCTCGACGCCGAGCCGCTGGCGGTGTCGTGGGTCGGCGAGGACGCGCTGATCGCCGCCCTGGAGCTGTGCAGCCGCTTCGGGCTGACCCTCGGGTACGGCCAGGAGGCCACCGCCGGCGACGACACCTGCCCCCACCGCACCACCCCGATGGACGTCGCGGTCGCCATCCGGCGGCGGATGCCCCGATGACCGCCGGTCCGATCGCGCGACTCACCGGCATCATCGGTCTGCTGGGGCTGGCCCCGATCGCGGCGGCGCTGGCCGTCGGCGTGCGCTCGCTGCCCGAGGCCGCGGTGGCCGCAGCCATCTGGCTGGCGGCGCTGCTGGTGGTCAGCTGGGGCGTGCGGGTGGTGCTGGAGACCCTGGTGCTACGCGCCGAGCGTGTCGCTCGTGCCCAGCAGGCCGCCGAGCAGCCCACCCCTGACGCCGCGAGCAACGGCTCGGCGCGCAGCGCAGGAGCAGCAGCCGGCGCGACCACCCAGGCGTCCGCCCCAAGCGCCGGCGCCGGCAGGACCGCGCGCGGCGCCAACGGGCAGCGCCAGGGCGACCGGGCAGCCACCCATGCGGAGGAGGCGCTGGCCGAGACGAGCAGCGAGCGCTCGCAGGGTCGCAGCCGCCGCTCCAAGCGGCGCAAGGGCCGCGGTCAGGACGACGACGGCGGGCAGGCGGAGGCCGAGCAGGTGACCGACCGCCAGCCGTCCAAGGCCGCGTCCAACCGCTCCTGACGCGGCTCACACGGCCTAGGCGGCTCACACGGCGATGTCAGAGGGCTGCTCGTGCTCCTCGGCGAGGCCGAGCAGCTCGAGGCCGACCTCGACCAGGGTGGGGTCGAAGGCGCTGCCCGCCTCGGCGGACAGCTGTGCGGTCACGTCGGTGTCGCTGTGGCCCTGCCGGCGCAGATGCTCGATGCGGTCGGCCAGGGCCACGACGCGGGCCTCCAGCGGGATCGCCTCGCCGGCCAGCCCCTCGGGGAAGCCCGTGCCGTCCCAGCGCTCGTGGTGGTGGCGCACTGCTGCGGCGACCTCGGGTCCGGCTGGCACCAGCAGGTAGGCCGCGCCGAGCTCGGGGTGCGCGCGGTAGGCCCACCGCTGCTCCTCAGAGGGGTTGGCGCCCAGGAAGCGCTGGTGGGCCTCCAGCCGCCCCTTGCCGACGTCGTGGAGGTGGCCGGCCAGGCGCAGCGTGGCGCGCTCGGGCGCGTCCAGGCGCAGCCGGCTGGCGAGCTCGGCGGCGATCGCGCCGACCCGCTGGCCGTGGCCGGGCCCGTGGGGATCGTCGCGCTCGATGTGGTCGAGCAGGCGCAGCGCCGCCTCGATCTCGGTGGAGGGCGCCAGGGTGCGCACCAGCTCGTCGGGGCCCACCACGGTGCTGCCCTCCTGGCGCCCGGCCAGGCGCAGCGCGCGGGTGGCCAGCTCGCGCAGCGCGGTCACGTCGGTGGTGAGCTCGGGGCCGACGTGGCCGATGTTGAGCTGCAGGTGCTCGTTGCCCGCTGGCACGAACGTCGCGGCGATCTCGGTGAGGTGGCGCATCGTGCGGCCCGCGGCGGTGGGCGCCCAGCCCACGCCGACCGCGGCGAAGTCGCCACCGCCGAGGCTGTACAGCTCGGCGTGGTCGCGTCGGGTCGCATCGGCGAAGCGCACCGCGAGGCGACGGCGCAGCAGCCCCTCGCCGTCGGCGGCCAGCCGGCGACGCGTCCGGTTCCAGCCCTCGACCCGCAGGAACGCGATGCGGGTGGGCTCGCCGGAGTCGGCCAGCGCGGCGATGCGCTCCTCCAGCTGGCGGCCGGTGGGCAGTAGCGTGACCGGGTCCACCGACAGGCTGCTGCTGGAGCCGTTGACGCCCTGGTCGGCCTGGGCCTCGTAGGCCTCCTGGAAGCGGACCGCGTGGGTGGGGTCGGTGTGGCTGTCAGGGTCGAGGTAGCTGCGCACCGACGGCTCGGCGCCCTCGGCGACGGCGGCGTCCGCGCCGGCGCGCTGCAGGCCCACCGCGGCGTCCTCCCCGCCAGGGTGGACCAGCGCGAGGATCGGGGCGCTGGTCTCGCGTCGCAGCCGGCGCACGGTCTCGGCGGTCTTGCCGCGTGGCAGCCGCGTGGACACCAGTGCCACGGCGGCGCGCTCGGCCTCCTCGGGGTTCTCCGAGACCTCGAAGCGGGCCCGCTCGAGGCGCTCGCGGCTGGCGCTGGACCCACCGAGCAGCAGCACCGGCCCGCTGGCGTCCCCGGTGCCCAGTCGGGGCAGGAGATCCGAGGCGGCCGGCTCGGCCTCCTCGGGAGCCTCGGTCGCCTCGGGCTCGGTGGCCTCGGCCTCGGTCTCCTCGGGGGCCTCGCTCGTGTCCACAGCCGTCTCGCTCACCGGGAACCCTCACCTCTCTCGCCCGTGGGCTGCCTCGCGCGGGGCCGCGGGGTCGTCAGGCCGGCCCCTGCGTCCTGTCGGAGATGTCCGGCGGGACTCAAGCGCGGTGTCAGGCCAGGCGGCTGGTGACCGGCTCGGGCTCGTCGGCGGCGGCCAGGCGGGAGCGCCACGTGGTGGCGCTGGCGAGCTCGGCGACGTAGGCGCTGCGCCGGCGCCTGCCCGGCGCCTCCTCGTCGACGGTGACCGAGGTGTCGTACTGCTGGGCGAAGAACTCGCGCAGCGAGGCGATCGCCTCGGCGCGCAGCTGGGAGGCGCGTGCCTCGGTGACTTCCAGGGACTCGGCGATGTCACGCAGGTACTCGCCGGCGTAGTAGTAGCGCTCCAGCACATCGCGCAGGCGCGCCGGCAGGTGCGCCACCGCCGCGCGCAGGGTGCCGATCAGCTCGCGCTGCTCCAGGGACTCCTCGGGCAGACGCTCGGCGGTCAGCTCCTCGACGAGCTCGCCGAGGGTGGTGGGCTCGCCGCCGTCCTCCTCGCCGCCGAGCTGCTGGTCGAGGTGCAGCAGGCACGCGGTCTCGGCCGCGGCGCGGCGCTGGTGCACCTCCTCGGCGTCCACGCC
>PWER01000206.1 GCA_003553565.1 Nitriliruptoria bacterium
ACCCTTCAGATCCCGAACATCCCGATTATGAACCCCATATAAACCTTGTTTCTGTTTTTAATGATATGTTTGACGGCATAGTGGACGATATGGTTGACCCGGAAACGGGAGACGTTGTCTTCGATCTAGACGATCCCTCCGATTTTATTGCGGACATTGCCGCTACCATTGAAAATTCCGGTGACATTCTGGCCGAGTTTCACACGGGGGAGGGCGTTGACCCTGAAGCTGCCATAGGCTATGTGAATATCCCCGCCCGCATGCTGGAAATCGAGGGTGAAGACGAGGGTGCCCGCGAGGTGGTAGAGCGGTTTCTCGTAGGCCCTGTTGATCCCACTGTGGAGGCGGTTTCCGATGCCCTTTTATCTGATGAGGTGAGGGATTTAGTTCAGGATACGACCACAGATCTGATTGGTACGGCAGTAACAGGCTTCAGAAGCGTTTTGGCGGATATACTCAACGATGAAGATATGTTGGAATACACGCTTACAGCTGTATCGGAAATTATCGCTTATGGCGATGTTGTTGACAACGTGGAGCTTCTTCTTCGCGAGTTCCTTTCAGATGAAGAATGGCTGGGTGATGTAACTTGGGGTGACGGTTACTACAACAGCGATCCCAATTATTCCTGTAACCAGGGCTGTTGGGAATGTGTAAATGTTTGTTCGGACTATCAGGAGAGGCCGGTGGACGGTTATGGGCTGGAGTACCTGCTTTATCTTGCCGTGGAAGCCGCAGTTGAAGGGGTTGATGGGATTGATGGATATAGAGATGTTGGAGGTGAAGACTGGGATGGCTTTGGAAATCCCCCGTGGTCCTCTGATAAGGATGGACCGGCATCTTCAGGTGAAGGCGCTATCAGTGGTCACAGGCATGTAGCTTATGGAGAAGATGAAGCTGCGGGGTGTGATGTCGGTATCAGGATGACCATCAGCGGAAAAACTATGGAGCTCGGGGCCAAGCGAGGGTTGAATGCTTTTTCCCACTCCGTCATGGAATGGCTCCGCGGCGAAGGGCCTTTTCACAACGATAACCCCCATTATGACCCCGGTGTGCCACAGGCTCCTTACCAGTTTTTACCCCGCTATATCGCGGATTTTCTCCGGGATGATTTAGCCGAAACATTTTTACCCCGTTTGGCGGTGATACTCATTAACATCTTTGACGAGGTCCTGGCTTACGAAGACAATGAAGGCAATGACGCGGGCGATATCCTGGCGGGCTGGGTATTGCACCTGCTTTATACCGACCCTACCGACGCGGATGATTACGGCCTGCTGGGGGATATTGGCGAGATCCTGGTCCGGGATTATGAAGGGGAAGTCGAAAATACTGATCTGGAGCCAAATTTCGCCGGTTTAATCAAAGATGTCCTTATCGGTTATAAAGATTCAGGGGAAGGCGGGCGTGACATGAAGATGCTTGACGAGATGGCCAACCGCCTGAAGTATGTTCCCGGCGATCCCGACTACCCGGTGCCCGCGGAACCCCTGGAGCACCCGCCGGTGTGGCTCCTGCACGACCACATCGGGACTACCTTTGCCACCCTATTCCGGGAATTTGCCGACTTTTTAACTACCGGTTGGGGGCTGGACCGGGTGGTAGGCACCGGGGCGGAAAATCCCCAAACGATTGAGTTTACCCTCCCTCACGGCATAGTGCCCGGCACATTGGATATAACCGCTGCCGGTGATACCGAAGACGGCTGGCCTTACCGCCGGCAGCTTACCGTGCGCAGTGGCAGGATAGATGAAGATCTCACCGACTACCCGGTACTGGTAAACCTTAGTGCGGATAACTTCGATTTTGATAGGGCCGGGGCTGACGGGCATGACCTGCGGTTCAGGTTGCCCGGGGGGGAGGAGCTTGACTTTGAAAGGGTAAGCCACGATGCGGCGGGCGAAGAAGCCGAATACTGGGTAAAGCTGCCCCACGTTTCCTCCTCGGAAAACACAGTCTTTTACATGTATTACGGCAACCCCGATGCCCCGGATGGGGAAAACCCCGAAGAAGTCTGGCATGAGAACTTTATGGGGGTTTGGCATAAAGATGACTACGATGCTTCCACCATCCACGACAGCACGCCCAATGCCAATCACGGTTTCAAAACTGCAGCCGACCAACCCCAGGAAACCGATGGCATCATCGGTCGGGCCCAGGAGTACGACGGTGTGGACGACCGCATCACCACCGGCATAGGAGAACCCGACTATCTTGGGAGGTTTAGCAATAACGATATTTTTCCCATGACGGTCCACCGCAAGAACGGCGATCCGGTAGAAGTTAATGATTCCGGGGAACTGGCCGATGCCGTATTTGCAGGCATCGGCGGCAGTGTGGGGACGAACCATAACACGGATGCCGACTGGCTGATGTTTAACAGTGAGGGAAGTATGATGTTCCGCCCCAAGGAGTCCATCAGGTATGGTATATCGTGGGATGCCATCTACGAGGCCGGTGCCGTTTACGGGACCGGTGAAGATATATCTTCCGGTGAACAGTTTATGCTGGATAACGATCCCGGCCATGATGAGCGGATAACCCAGGATACCAGAGTTTTTATAGACGGTGACGAATACCGGGTCAGGCTCATGCGCGGCACAGCCAATGACCCTCAGGACAGCAATCAAGATGATGATGCCGATGCCATCGGCAGCGAGTGGAATGCCTTGATGCTGCCCATCCATGAATATGCCCTGGATGATGATTGGCCCGAAGCGGGAGCAAGCTCAACTCATCATGAGGGCAAAACCTTTGTAGAAGAGGACGGGGTAACACCCGTTCCCCACAGCGACGGCAGCGGCAGTGAAGACATGTTCACCGATGATGACCTGGGAACCACGGGTGGTATAAATTCTATTGGTTCCTATGCCTGGTGCCAGGAGGTAAGTGATGAGGAAGATCCCGGAGATGGCTTGGAGGACCCCATTGTGGGCCGCCGGAGGGTTACCCGGGGCGGGAACTTTGTAAACTACCTGGCAGATCTGGCGGGCTATTATGCTGCTGATTACCGCGGCTGGGTGCCGGTGCTTGAGAGCGTAGATCCACCTTTTGCCGATACCTTTGTTTTTGAAGCCTGGGTAAGCGCCGAAGAAGAACATGAGATTGACGAGGAAGATGAGCAATACGGCGGGACATCCGGCCAGAAATACGTCTTTGGTGCTCCCAACATGGGGGCGAACTATGTAGGGGCCGGTTTGTCGGTGGGCATCAACGGTATTTCCGTTTACGAACACGGCAGTGGCTACATGCCGCCCATGGCCGTCTATGAGGGCCACCTCGGAACCGGTTGGAACCATATTGCGGTATATTATTATGAAAAGCAGCCGTTTATCTTCTTAAACGGCAGTCTCGTCCATGCAGGCCTTGCCGATTCCGATCACGACCATCCCCGGGAAAGGGTTTTGCCCCCTTACGAAATCGGCAGCGGTCAATACGGCGCCTTTAAAGGGCTTATCGATGAAACCCGGGTATGGGTGCCCGGTGATATAGATGAAAGCATGGCCCAGATTCGCGCCAATTACGAGGCGGGGAGAAACAACCTGCTCTCTTACGGGGCGGAGGAAACTGTTAACGAACTTGTAGCCCTCGATGATGGCGAGGGTGCCTTTACCAGTCCCTTCACCGGACAGGAACTTTTGCAGGGCGACCCCGCGTATAACAGCATCGATTACGAAACCGGCGAGGTTAA
>PWER01000165.1 GCA_003553565.1 Nitriliruptoria bacterium
CAACGCAGTCCGCGCCCCCTCGGAGGTCGCGGCCATCCACGACGTGCACAGCGCCATCTCGGTGCTGGTGGTGCCCACCGACGAGGAGCGCGAGATCGCCGAGCAGACCGTGGCCGCGGTCAGCCAGCAACCCTCCAAGGGCTGACCCAGCAGCACGCGACGGGCTGTGGAGGGGGCTCGGGGCACGGGTCCGCGTCAGCGTGCGCGGCTCAGGCGTCCCGCTCCTCCACCGAACAGTCGGCGAGGTCGAGGCGCAGGCCTGGGGTCGACCAGCCGCGCTCGGTCAGCGTCGCGGCCGCGCCGGGCACGCGGCGGACCATCCCGAAGGGATGGTCGCGATAGGCGCGGCCGCCCCAGCGGGCGACCTCGGCCAGCAGGTGGGCGGAGACCTCGTCGTCGGTGCGCGCCGCCGCCGGTGCCCAGCCACCGAGCGCCGCGAGGTCGTCGCGGCGCACCAGCAGCGTCTCGGGCGCCAGCCCGACGTCGGTGACCCCCGCGCCCGGCCCGTCGGTCGGCGGCGCGTGGCAGGTCACGTCGGCCTCGGGGTCGTAGCACAGCCCCACCGCGCGGGCGACCACCGTCGAGCCGCTGCGCTCGTGGGCAGCGACCAGGTCGCCCAGGTGATGGGGGCCAAGCCAGCCCGCCGGCGCCAGGCGCGCCAGCAGGTCCCCGCTCGCGCGCGCCGTGCCGGCCGCCAGCGCCGCCCCCAGCGAAGCGCCCTGCTCGACCGCGACGGGCACCGCCTGCACGGCCTCCTCGTCCTGCCGCGGCGGCGGCCACGCTCGCGCGGTGTGGCCGCGGCGCACTACCACCAGCTCCTCGGGCCGACGCGCCTGGCCAGCGACACGCTCGTGCAACCGCTGCTCCTCGGCGGGGTCGTCGACCACCGCCAGGACCGCGACCGTGGGCGGCGCGGGGCTCGGACGCTCCAGCCGCACCGCTCGCGCACGCCACCAGGCGACCACGTCATAGGCGCCCAACACCGCGCGCTGCACCCGCACCCCGTGGCGCCAGGCCGCCAGCGGATCCTCGCCCAGCGCCTCGGGGGCCCGCGCCAGCAGCGCGCGCACCGCGGGGTCCAGCCGCTGCGCCACCGCCCCGGGCAGCGCCGGCACGCACAGCGGCTCCCCGCACGCGCCGCGCGCGACCAGCGCGCTCGCCGCCTCGCCGGGATCCTCGGGCAACGCCGGCACTACCGCCTCAGCCGCCGGCGCGGCCGGCCCGACCGACGCCGCGTCCACCGGGTGCGGGCCAAGGGGCACCAGGGCGCTGGCCCGCTCCTGCCAGGCCGGCGCCACCCCCTCGGTGGCCAGCACCGCCGCGCCCGCGGCGCGCGCGGCGTCGACCGCGGCGACCAGCCCCTCCTCGGGCTCCTCGGCGGTCGCGCTGCCCGCCGTCGCCGAGGAGCCCGGCCCCGTCTCGGGAGCGAGCAGCAGCAGGTCCGGGGAGGCGGCCCGCAGCTCGACCGGATCCTCGGCCCATGCGGGCATCACGACCGTGGCGTGCGCCAGGCCGCGCACCCACTCCCCCGCCGCGCCGAGCACCCCCACGCGCGGACCCGGGCGCTCCCGCGCCACCGAGGCCATGGTCGCCTCGGCCAGCCCGGCGACGCCCGCGAGGCGAGGGCCAGCGGGCAGCGTCGTGCGGGCCAGCGCGACGCAGGCGCCCTCAAGCCCGTCGACCACGGTCGCGGTGACGGACTCCGGCCGCAGGCCGGCGTCGAGCAGCGGCGCGAGCAGCGCGTCGTGGTCGCGTCCCCGCTCGAGCCCGCGCAGCAGCACCAGGCGCAGCGCTGGCAGCGCAGCGAGGTCGGCGCGCGCGACCGCGGCCAGCGTCGGCGGCGTCACGCGCGCAACGATCAGCACGGGCGGGGGCTCGTGGTCGGATCGCGCCGCCAGGGCCTCGGCCAGCGTCGCGACGGGGTCGCGCTCGAGCGCCACCAGCGCACGGGCGTGCTCCCCGTGGGCTTCGCGCCAGGCCGAGGCCCGGCGCGGGCGGTCCGCGGCGATCACGGTGCCAGGGGCGGTGGCCGGCGTGAGGGGCTCAGCCATCGAGGCAGGCCTCCTCCCCCGCGAAGCCAGGACGCTGCCAGCGCGCCCGCGCGAGCTCGTAGTCGGTGCCCACCGGCCAGGTGTGCCCCTGCCCGTGGCGGTTGATCAGCATGCCGAGCCCGTGGATGCGAAAGCAGCGCTCGCCGTCGCGCTGGGCCGCCTCGATGAGGCGGCGATCCACCGCCCGGTGCACCGGCGCCCAGCCGCCGAGCGCCTGCAGGTCGGCGCGGTGGACGGTCAGGCTCGCGCCGTTGACTCGCGGGGCGTACACGTGGTTGCGCGGCGGGCGTCGGCGCACCGTCACGTCGTGGCGCGCCAGGTACAGGAAGTCGAAGGGCTTGCCGACCAGCGGCGCGCCCGTCCACGACAGCGCCTCGACGAGGTCGCCGACGTGGTCGGGGCCATACCAGTCGTCGTCGTCCATCTTGGTCAGCACGGCGCCATCGGCGATCGCGGCGCCAGCCTGCAGCGCCTCGCCGAACGGCCGGTCGCCCTCGACCGCGCGAACGACCAGGTCGAGGTCGCCGTGCGCGGAGGCCGGGAGGTCGCGGGCCGCCGCGGCGGCCGCGGCCCCGTGGGCGATCAGCACCACCTGCAGCGGGCGACGGCGCTGGCGTCGCACCTGGGCGAGGGCGTGGTCGAGCAGCTCCGGTCGGGCGGTGCTCAGCAGCACGCTCACCGACGGTGGCGGGCCCAGCGGCGCGCCCGCCTCGGCCAGCAGGGCGCGCAGCCGCGGCTCCGGTCGGTGGCCTCGCAGCGCGGCGCGCCACAACCGCACCGCCAGGCGCTCGCGCGCGCCGAGGTCGGCGTCCAGGTCCAGGTGCGCGGCGTCATCGAGCAGCCCGGCCAGCTCGTCGCCGATCCAGTGCCGCCACGGCTCGGTGGTCCCGTGGACCGTGGCGGCGAGACCGCGGAGGCTGCAGCGCACCACCTGGGCCGCGACCTGCCAGGGGGTGGCGTCCGCGGCGTCCAGCGCGACGCTCGTGTGGTGCTCCAGGCCCGCGGGCAGCGGCTCGGTGGCCATCAACGATCGCCGGCCCTGGGTCGGGGCGAAGCGAAAGCTCCAGGGGCGATCGCGCCGCGGGTCGAGGGTGGCGCGCAGCCAGCGCTCCTCGACCGTGACCAGGGCGGCCTGGCCGCGTGGCGCCGGCACCGACGCGTCCTCCTGGCCGTCGCGCGCCGGCGCCGTCGCGTCCTGCAGCACGACGTCGGCCGCGGCGGCGTCGGCGTCGTGGGCCGAGGTCGCGGGGCTCGCGGCCCGCCCGTCCGCACGTGCGGAGCCGGCCACCAGCGCTCGGGCCGTCGGGCCGTCCGCGGCCAGGCGCGGCAGCCCGTCGGCGAGGCGGGCGCGGCGCGCCGCCGTCGCGGCCGGCCACCCGGCCACGACCCGTTGCCGGGCGCGCACCAGCGCCGGGACCACGCCATCGGCCAGCCACACCCGGACCACGCGGCCGTGGGTGATCTGGCCCGCCAGTGCCTGCCGGCCCTGCTGCGGAGCATCGGGCGACAGGATGGCCACGACGCCGGCGCGCGCCAGCAGCAGGCGCAGGGCGTCCAGCAGCGCGGGGGGCGGCGCGTCCTCGGCGGGGAGCGCCACGAGGGTGGCGTCCTCGATCGG
>PWER01000025.1 GCA_003553565.1 Nitriliruptoria bacterium
AAGATGCCGGTATCGATGATCCAGATGAACCGGTCGAGCTGGAATACACGGTAAGCCTTGATGCCCCGGAAAGCGTAAACGAAGGCGATGAATTCAATGTTACGGTTACGGTGGACAATACCGGTGAGACGGATGTAACCGAGAACATCGCTCTTGTCATCAACGGCTACGAAGACACGGAAGCTGATTTCACGGTGGCCGCCGGCGAAAGCGGTTCTTTTACTTTCGAAGGCATCACCCTTGAGAATACCGGTGATCTGAATATTTCCGTGGCTTACGGGGAAGCGGAAGCGACCCAGGCGTTTGAAGTTATTGAGTTTATTGAAGGTGAAACTTTCACCCTCACTGAAGGTATCGACACTATCGAGGGTACAGACGGAAATGACACCTTTGTAGGGGATCATGACACAATCAATCTTGGCGACTCAATAGATGGCGCAGCAGGGCATGCTAACAAGTTTGAGATTCTACTGGCCGATGATGGGGATAACACATATTTCACCGGCGTTGATGTAGTGAATGTCCAACAGTTCTGGATTCGGGATTTGGAGACTGATGGTACTGGTGCCGGCAATACAACACTTAATTTTGATGCAGTAATAGGTGCTGAACAAATTTGGGCCGATCGCTCTAACAGTGCTGGCGATACGAGAGTTGAGGATGTTCAAGATCAAGTTACAGTAGGTATGTTTGATACTCGTGACGGAACTGTTTTTGAGGTGGAATATGCTGGCACTATTGTAGCAGACGATGAAGCACCTCAAGCTGTAGTTTTGGATAATATTAGAGGAACTACTTCAACTTTAGAAGTCAGTGATGGCACCAACACTCTTACAGCCTACGAAATTACAAGCACAGGTGCACGTGATGGTGCGAATACATTGCAAGAGTTGATAGATCCAAATGATATAGAATCCATCACAATAGATGGCGGTAGAGATCTTGAAATTACCAATGCTCTCGGCACAAGCGTGGTTAATGTTAATGCAGCAGATCTTGAAGCAGCACTTGATCTCACATTTGGAGCAACAGATGTAGACGGTGCAGATGGATTCACATTTGCTGGTGCTCAGGGTGAAAATGTTATAGATTTTACCAGTCTTGCAAACATGGATAGCGCAGATGCAAATGTGTCCATTACTGGCGGTGAGAGTGATGACGAATTTTCATTTGCAAACGAACTAAGCGCTATAGACACAGATGCCGAAGTCTCTATAGATGGTGGTGAAGGGACAAATACTCTTGTAGTCACCGGAGATGATGCAATAGACAGCAATGAAACTGACATGGAAGGGGTGCTAAGCAATTTTCAAATTGTAGAAAATGCACTTGGAGACGAACAAGACATCAACATCACTCAAGTTGGAGGTGTTGAATTACTCGTAGTTGAGGAAAATAGTCAAAATGGTACTAATTCCTTGACCTTTAATGATGGTGTTGAAGTGCAAATTGCTGATGTATCTGACTATTCATATGGTGTTGTCCTTTCTGTAGACAATGTTGATCCTGCAGAAGATGAAATAGTTTCTGAGCAAAATGTTGTATATGGTTCAGAAGATTTAGATGCTGATAAAACATTTGGCGATATAACACTTGATAACACTGCTTCTCTTTCCTTCACCGCACAATCTGATGGTGATGATCGGGCAATTACTGTTGGAAATATTGATGCTGGCGGAAGCGGTAACAACGAGCTGAATACCATCAGCTTAAATGCTGAGTCTGCCGCACTTACAATGGGAACAGCTACAACAGTTAATGGCGCCGCTGAAGATACTGACGTTGTGACAGTAAATGCACAAGGCGACAACGATACAACAACTGGGGAAATTACCCTTGGTGATAATACTAACCGGGTAGATTACAATGTTGAAGGTGAGGGTGATCATGCCATTGCACTTGCTGATCAAAGCGACCTCGACGCTGCGGCTGATACAGATCAGGCAGCCGGTGAAGGTGTTGTAATCTCTGGTGTTGGAACTGGAACAGCTACTTTAGCAGCTGGAACTAGCGTACTGGATGGTCTTACTGTAAATGCAACTGGATATGCTGGTACTGGTGCAGTAGAAGTTAATGCTGGTACTGACGCTTTGGATGTTCGTGATTTCAGCAGCATAGACGAATATGTGCTTTCATTTGACATTAACGGCGGCGAATTCAGAGGTATTGAAGACGGCAGTACAGTAATTGTTGAGACAAATCAAGGCAATGCTCCCTTGGACTTGCGTGGACGTGAAGGCGGCACACTCAATATATTCCTGGATGGAGATTCATTAGGAAACGGCGATGGTCTAGATAATGGCATCACAGTCCGCAATGTGAATGACCTCGTAATTACTGGCGAAGACTATGCAGCTACAGCTTCCGTAACTGTTGGTGGAATAGTAACCGCTGATGGTATCGGAGATACCGACGCACTTGAGTCTTTAACACTTAATGCAGCAACCGAAGGTTCAGATACAAATCTGAATATAGATTCAGCCATCGAAGTTGGACGCTCTGACGCAGTATCTGAGAGCAATTCCTTCGATTTGAATTTGCAGGGCGAAGGAACGATATTGGTTGATGACCTTGATCTTTCAAGTTCGGCTGGCGATGTCTCTGGAGATAGGACGGATATCACTGATCTGACAGTCAATACTGAGGTTGGAGATGGTGATCGTGTGTTGACCGAGGTGCAGATGGGTGAAGGAGCTGAGGTAAGCTTGGATCTTCAGGGTGATGGTTTCGTTGAAATAGGTACCCTGACTCTTGAAGCAGCTACGGAAACCCTGAATATTAATTCCGTAGGTGCCAATGAAGAGGGTGAGGCTAACGAGGTAGGCAGTGATACTGCTTTAGACATGGATTACGGAGATCTTGAAGAGATAGTTTTTACTGGAAATCAGGACTTAAACGTTGATGTAGAAATAGCTGATTCAGATTTCGATACTTCTGCTGGTGTAACTTTAGATGCCAGTGGATTTTCAGGTAAGCTCACATTGGATATTGGGCAGGAAGCAACTGATACAGACAATGGCAACGAGCATACTGTAATCCTTGGCGTTGGCGATGCAGATATTTCCTTGGAAAATCGTACTGACCAAACTGAGGACGAAACCGACAACGACTACTATGTATTTGAGTTTGCCGGCGATGATATTGGAGATGTTGAGGTATCCGACTTTGTAAGCTACGCGCTTACTGAAGCTTCGACCACAGATGATACTGATCCAGCAAATGCAGATGTCCTCGACTTGAGCAACTTCGCCTTGGGTGCCTTTGATGAAACAGCTTTTCAAGCTGAGCTTGATAAGATAGACGGTGCTGGAAAAACTGCAACTTACGAAGGACTCAATTTCGAGCAAGATGCTGGAAACTTGCTGATTACCTCTGATCTGTTTGAAGGCACAATCCAGTTGATGGGTGTGAAAGGTGAGGATCTTTCAGCAGCTGATAACTTTGTAGACTGGGCTATTTGATCCCAACAAACCACAGTATTAATTGACAACCGTTAACGGCTTTATACAAAAGCTAAAAAATCCCCACCCTGTACCTCACGGGGTGGGGGTTTTCTTTTTGAACTCCAGCCCAATCCCTGCTATCCTCCACAAAAACAAGACAAGGAGTCGCAGCCCATATGTATCAAAACACCCAAC
>PWER01000052.1 GCA_003553565.1 Nitriliruptoria bacterium
CCCACCCGGCGCGGCCCACCCGGCGCGGCCCACCCGGCGCGGCCCACCCAATCCGGTGTGTCGGCGACCGGTCGACTTCGGCGCGGCCGCCGACACACCGGACCGGAACCGCCGCCGGTGTGTCGGCGCGCGACGGCCGCGCGAGGCCCTGGCGACACACCTGGCGCGGGAACAGCCCCTAGCGACACACCTGGCGCGGGGTACCCGCGGTGCGGTGGCTCGCCTTGCGGCCCCACGCCTCGGGCTGTATGTTTATGCGCCATAGCGCATAAACAGGTGGAGGTGTGCGGGTGACGAGCGTCGGGATCGTGGGCGCGTCCGGCTACGGGGGCGCCGAGGTGGTGCGCCTGCTCGCGGGCCACCCGGAGCTGTCGGTCGAGGTGGTCACCGGCGCCGAGCAGGCCGGTCGGCGCCTCGAGGACTCGCTGCCGAGCCTGGCGGGGCTGCCCGCCGGCGCGCTGACGCTGGCCCCGAGCACACCCGAGGCGCTGGCCACCTGCGAGCTGGTGTTCCTGGCCACCCCGCACGGGCCGAGCCTGGAGCTCGCGCCTACGCTCGCCGACCGCGGGCAGACCGTGATCGACCTGTCGGCGGCGTTCCGCCTGGAGGCCGACGACTTCGCCCGCCACTACGGCGAGCCCCACCCGGTCCCCGAGCGCGCGCCCGCGCCCTACGGTCTGCCCGAGCTGTTCCGCGACGGTCTCGCAGGCGCCGACCTCGTGGCCAACCCGGGCTGCTATCCCACCGCGACGCTGCTGGCGCTCGCGCCGCTGCTCGACCTCGTCGACCTCGAAACCGTCGTGGTCTCGGGGATGAGCGGCACCAGCGGAGCGGGGCGCAAGCAGCGCGAGGACCTCCACGCCTCGCACGCCTTCGGCAACGCTGCGCCCTACGGGCTGCCCAGCCACCGCCACCGCCCCGAGATCGCCGCGCGCTGCGCCGACCTCGCCGGGGTCACCCCCCGCGTGAGCTTCGCGCCCCACCTGATGCCCACCAGCCGCGGCCAGCTGTGCACCGTGCTGGCCGACCTCGCCGGCGACGTCGACGCCGAGGCCCCCCGTACGGCGCTGGCCGAGCACTACGCCGACGAGCCCTTCGCCCACGTGCTGCCCGAGGGCACGTGGCCCCACACCGCTCACGTGGCAGGCAGCAACAGCGCTCACGTCGCCGTGGCCGTGGACGCGCAGGCCGGGCGCGTCATCGCCGCCTGCGCCATCGACAACCTCGTCAAGGGCGCCGCGGGCCAGGCCGTGCAGTGCGCCAACGTGCTGCGTGGGCTGCCCGAGACGGCGGGCCTGCCGGTCGCGGGGGTCTACCCATGACCCGCCCGCAGGCCCACGCGGTCGCCCGCGGCGGCGACCCCGCCAACGCGTTCGGCGCCCAGGTGCCCGCCGAGGCGACCCTCACCCCCGCCGAGGGCGGGGTGTGCGCCACCCGCGGGATCGTGGCCGGCGGGCTGGCCGCCGGGCTCAAGCCCTCCGGCAAGCCCGACCTCGCCCTGGTCGCCGCGTCCCAGCCGGTCGCCGCTGGGGCGGTGCAGACCACCAACGCCGTGGCCGCCGCGCCGGTGCACCTGACCCGGCGCCATCTCGCCGCCACCGGGGGCCGAGCCCGCGCGGTGCTGCTCAACGCCGGCTCGGCCAACGCCTGCACCGGACCCGAGGGCATGGCGGTGGCCGAGGCCTCGGCCGGTGCGGTGGCCGCGGCGCTGGGCTGTGCCACCGAGGAGGTGCTGGTGACCTCCACCGGTGTGATCGGCCAGCCCATCCCTCGCGAGCCGCTGCTGGCCAGCATCCCCGACGTGGCAGGCCAGGCCACCGGCGATGCCGCTGGCGCGACGCGGGCGGCCGATGCGATCCGCACCACCGACACCACCGTCAAGCAGGCGGCGGTGACCGCCGCCGATCCCGCCGGCGTGGCCACCATCGGTGGCCTCACCAAGGGCTCGGGGATGATCGACCCGGCCATGGCCACGATGCTGGCGGTGCTGACCACCGACGCCGATCTGCGTCACCCGGCGCTCGCCTCGGTGCTGTCGGAGGTCGTGGGCCGCACCTTCGGCCGGATCAGCGTCGACGGCTGCCAGTCGACCAACGATGCCGTGGTGCTGCTGGCCACCGGCCAGGCCGCCCACCAGCCGTCCCTCGGCACGCTCGTGGCCGGCCTGGAGCATGTGTGCGGCAGCCTGGCCGAGCAGATCGTGCGCGACGGTGAGGGCGCCAGCCGCGTGCTGCACGTCCACGTCGTCGGCGCCGAGACCACCAGCGACGCCGAGGTCGTGGCCCGTGCGGTGGCCGGCAGCGACCTCGTCAAGACCGCTGTGGCCGGCGGCGACCCGAACTGGGGGCGGGTGCTCGCCGCGGTCGGCGCCGCCGGCGCCGGGGCCGCCGGGCTGCGCGCCCAGGCCCCGGCCGGCACGACGCCCGGCGACCGGGCCGGGGACGTCCCGCGCACCCCACGCGTGGTGGCCGAGCGCGTCGATGTCCGCTTCGGGCAGGTGACCGTGTGCCGCTTCGGCGGCGCCGCTGCCTTCGATGCCGGGCAGGCGGCCGCGGCGCTGCGCGGGCCCGACGTGCACCTGACGATCGACCTCGGCCTGGACCATGCCCGCGCCACCAACCTGACCTGCGACCTCACCCACGGCTACATCAGCATCAACGCCGAGTACACCACCTGACGGCCGTCCCCGAGCCTGCGAGGAGCCCCATCGTGACCCCCGAGCCCGCGGCGCTGACCGACCGCACCAAGGCCGCCCAGGACAAGGCGCGCGTGCTGCGCGAGGCGCTGCCGTGGATCACCCGCTGGGCGGGACGCACCGTGGTGGTCAAGTACGGCGGCAACGCGATGCCCGGTGATGGCACGGCCCAGGGCGAGGACCTCGCCGCGTCGTTCGCCGCCGACGTCGCCCTGCTGCGCTCGGTGGGCATCAACGTGGTCGTCGTGCACGGCGGCGGGCCGCAGATCTCGTCGCTGTCGGAGCGCCTCGGCCTGGCCGCGCAGTTCGTGGACGGGCGGCGCGTGACCGATGCGGCCACGCTCGAGGTCGTGCGCATGGTCCTGCTCGGCCAGATCAACCCGGCGCTGGTGGGGCTGATCGCCGCGCACGGCGCCTCGGCGGTCGGGGTCGCGGGCACCGACGGCGGGCTGATCCACGTCGCGCCGCTCGGTGAGGAGCTCGGGCGCGTGGGCGAGGTCAGCGCGGTCGACCCGCACGTGCTGCACACCCTGCTGGCCGAGTGGACCGTGCCGGTGGTGGCCGGCCTCGGGCGCGGCCCCGACGGCGCCGACTACAACGTCAACGCCGACACCGTCGCCGGCGCGGTCGCCACCGCCCTGGACGCCGACAAGCTCATCTACCTCACCAACGTCAGCGGGCTCTACGAGGACTTCGGCACCGACGCCCAGACCCTGCTGTCGACCACCACCGTGGCCCACCTCGAGCAGATGCGCGCCGCCGGCGAGCTCGCCACCGGCATGGCCCCCAAGGTCGACAGCCTCCTCGCGGCGCTGCACGGCGGCGTGGGGCAGGCCCACCTGCTCGACGGCCGCATCGAGCACGCCCTGCTGCTGGAGATCTTCACCGACGAGGGGATCGGCACCATGATCACCGCGCCCGGCCAGGAGGCGACATGACCGCCGGACCCGCCCACCTGGCCATCACGCCGGTCGAGCCCGGCGGGCCCGCCACCGAGGCGCTGGCCGCCCGCGAGGCCGCAGCCCTGCTGCCCACCTACAGCCGTCAGCCGCTGGCCCTGGTCGAAGGGCACGGCGCGTGGGTCACCGACGCCGAGGGACGCACCCAGCTGGACTTCCTGTCGGGCCTGTCGGTGACGAACCTCGGCCACGCCCACCCCGAGGTCGCCGCGCGCGTCGCCGACCAGGCAGCGCGGCTGGTCCACACCTCCAACCTCTACTACACCGAGCCCCAGGTCGCCCTCGCCGAGCGGCTGCAGCGCACCCTGGGCTGGCCGGACGGCAAGGCGTTCCTGTGCAACTCCGGTGCCGAGGCCAACGAGGCGGCCATCAAGCTGGCCCGCCGCCACGGCCGCCGACGCGACCCCGACAAGACCCGTGTGGTCGCGCTGACCGGCGGGTTCCACGGGCGGACCCTCGCCACGCTGCTGACCACGGGCAACCCCGACAAGCACGCGCCGTTCCAGCCGCTGGGCGAGTGGGTGACCCACGTGCCCCACGACGACGCCGACGCGCTGGCTGCCGCGGTCGACGACGACGTGTGCGCGGTGTGGCTCGAGGTCGTCCAGGGCGAGGGCGGGGTGCGCCCCCTGGACGCCGCGGTGCTGGACGCGGCCGCGCAGGCCTGCGCCCGCCACGACGCCCTGCTGGTCGTCGACGAGGTGCAGACCGGCCTGGGGCGCCTGGGGGAGTGGTACGGCTTCCAGGGCACCGACCTCGAGCCCGACGTGGTGTGCCTGGCCAAGGGCCTGGGCAACGGCCTGCCGATCGGGGCGATCGTGGCGCGCGGCGAGGCTGCCCACGCCTTCGGCCCCGGCGATCACGCCACCACCTTCGGGGGCGGCCCGGTCGTGGCTGCCGCAGCCAACGCGGTCATCGACGTGCTCGAGCGCGACGACCTCGTCGCCCACGCCGCGGCACGCGGCGCGCAGCTGCGCGCCGGCCTGGACGCCCTGGCCGCGCACCGCCCCGATTGCGACCACGCGCGCGGACGCGGGCTGCTGCAGGCGCTGGCGTTGGACGCTCCCCGCGCCGCTGCGGTCACCGAGCGCGCGCTGGCCCACGGGCTGCTCGTCAACGCCGTGGCCCCCGACGCGGTGCGCCTGGCTCCACCGCTGATCGTGAGCGCCGAGGAGGTCGAGACCGGCCTGGCCCGTCTGACCGCGGCCCTCGACGAGGTCGCCGCCGCCGATCACGCCGAGCCCACCGATCACGCCGCGCCGGCCGACCACGCCGCGCCGGCCGATCCCGCCGAGCCCACCGATCACGCCGAGCCCGCCGATCCCGCGCGCGCCCCCGAGGAGCACCCATGACCGCCCACGCGCCCCGCCACCTGCTGGCCGTCACCGACCTCGCCGCCACCGACCTGGCCGCGCTGCTCGACGCGGCCGCAGCGTTCAAGGCGGACCGCGCGGCGCTGGGCCGCCCGCTGGCGGGGCGCCACGTGGGCCTGCTGTTCGAGAAGCCCTCCACGCGCACGCGCGTGTCGACCGAGGTCGCCGTGGCCAGCCTCGGTGGTCATCCCGTGGTGCTGTCGGCCGGCGAGCTCCAGCTGGGGCGCGGCGAGCCGATCCCCGACACCGCGCGGGTGCTGTCGGGCTACCTCGACGCGGTCTGCGTGCGCACCTTTGGCCAGGACCGGCTCGAGGGCCTCGCCGACCACGGCAGCATCCCGGTGGTCAACCTGCTGTCAGACGCCGAGCACCCGCTGCAGGCCCTCGCCGACCTGCTGACGGTCCGCGAGCACGTCGGCGCGCTGCCCGGCCGCTCCCTGGCGTGGATCGGCGACGGCAACAACGTGGCGATGTCGCTGGCCACGGCTGCGGCCATGCTTGGCATGCGGGTGCGCCTGGCCTGCCCGCCCGGCTACGCACCCGACGAGGCCGCCCTCGCCACCGCCCAGCGCGCCGCGCAGGCGCACGGCGGCGAGGTCGCCCTCGGCACCGACCCGGCCTGGGCCGTCGAGGACGCCGTGGCGGTGGCCACCGACGTGTGGGCCTCCATGGGGCAGGAGGCGGAGGCCGCGGCGCGCGAGCAGGCCTTCGCCGGCTACACCGTCGACGAGGCGCTGCTGGACCGCGCTGCCCACGGCGCGGTCGCGCTGCACTGCCTGCCCGCCCACCGCGGTGAGGAGATCACCGCCGCGGTGCTCGACGGGCCCCGCAGCGCCGCCTGGGACGAGGCCGATAACCGCCTGCCGACCGCTGCAGCGGCGCTGGCCTGGGTCGTCGGCACGCTGCCCGGGGACGGCGTGCAGCCGCAGGCCGGCGTGCAGCCGCAGGCCGGCGCGCAGCCCCAGGCAGGCATGCACCCGTGACCGCGGCCGTGCCCACCTCCGAGCGCGAGCGCCGCCAGGCGCTGCTGCGCGAGATCGTGGCCAGCGAGCGCGTGGCCAGCCAGGCCGATCTCGTCGCCGCGCTCGCCCGCCGCGGGCTGCAGGTCACCCAGGCCACCGTCAGCCGCGACCTCGACGAGCTCGGCATCGCCAAGGTGCGCGGCGCCGACGGGAGCGTCAGCTACACGCTGCCCGAGCCCGGCGGCCTGCCCCAGCTGCTGCGCCAGTTCGTCCAGCGCGTCGATGCGTCGGGGAACCTCGCGGTGCTGCGCACGCCCCCGGGGGCAGCCGGCACCGTCGCCAGCGCCATCGACGGCGCCGCGCTCGACGGGGTGCTGGCCACCGTCCAGGGCGACGACACGCTCCTCGTCGTTGCCACCGAGACCACCAGCGGCCGGGAGGTCGCTGACCGACTGATCGCCATCAAGGAAGGACCACGCTCATGAGCAGCAACCCCCGTCTGGTGCTCGCCTACTCGGGTGGGCTCGACACCTCGGTCGCCATCCAGTGGCTCGCCGAGCACAAGGGCTACGACACGATCGCCTGCGCGGTCGACGTCGGCCAGGCCGAGCCCGGCGAGCTCGACCGCGTGCACCAGCGCGCGCTGGACTGCGGGGCGGTCGAGGCCGTGGTGGTGGACGCCAAGCGGGAGTTCGCCGAGGACTTCGTCGCCCCGGCGATCGCCGCAAACTCGCTCTACATGGGCAAGTACCCGCTGGTCAGCGCCCTGTCGCGCCCGGTGATCACCCGCCATCTGGTGCGGGTGGCGCGCGAGACGGGGGCGCAGGCCATCGCCCACGGCAGCACCGGCAAGGGCAACGACCAGGTCCGCTTCGAGGTCACCGCCATGGCCATCGCGCCCGATCTCAAGGTCGAGGCGCCGATCCGCGAGTGGGGCCTGTCGCGCGACGCCGCCATCGCCTGGGCCGAGGAGCGCCACATCCCGCTGCCGATCACCCGCTCCAGCCCCTACTCGATCGACGAGAACCTGTGGGGGCGCACCGCCGAGTGCGGCGTGCTGGAGGACCCCTGGATCGAGCCGCCCGAGGACGTCTACCAGCGCTCCGCGCCGCTGGCCCAGACCCCCGACGAGCCCGAGGAGCTCACCATCGCCTTCCATGAGGGGCTGCCGGTGGCGGTGGACGGCCGCGAGCTGGCGCTCGTCGACCTGATCGCCGAGGTGGACCGCCGCGCCGGCGCCCACGGGGTCGGGCGCATCGACATGCTCGAGGACCGGCTGGTGGGCATCAAGAGCCGCGAGATCTACGAGTGCCCCGGCGCCGTCACCCTGCTGGAGGCCCACCGCGACCTCGAGGACCTGTGCCTGGAGCAGGAGCTCGCCCAGGAGAAGCGGGCCCTCGAGGGCCGCTACGCCCAGCTGATCTACAACGGCCTGTGGTACACCCCGCTCAAGGCGGCGATCGACGCGTTCGTGGCCACCAGCCAGCCCTACGTCGAGGGCGAGGTCCGCATGAAGCTGTTCAAGGGCCACGCCACCGTGGTTGGCCGGCGCAGCGACCGCGGGCTCTACGTGCCCGACCTGGCCACCTACGACGAGGGCGACCAGTTCGACCAGAGCCAGGCCGAGGGCTTCGTGAAGCTGTGGGGCCTGCCCACCAAGGTGTGGGCGGACCTGCAGGGCCCCGGCGCCGCGCGCCGCGACGGCATCAGCGACGCGAGCAGCGGCGCGCCGGTCGCCTGACGCGACCGTGTCGACACAGGAGGCGACGTGAGCGAAGGGCGATTGTGGGGCGGGCGGTTCGCCAACGCTCCGGACGAGGCGGCCTGGCAGCTCGGCGTGTCCACGGGCGTCGACCGGCGCCTGTGGCGCCAGGACCTCGCTGGCAGCCGCGCCCACGCCGACGAGCTCGCCCGGGTCGGGCTGCTCGAGCCCGCCGACCACGAGGCGATCCGAAGCGGGCTGTCCGCCATCGCCACCGAGCTCGAGGAGGGGCGCTTCCCCTGGCGCGACACCGACGAGGACCTGCACGGGGCGGTGGAGCGTCGCCTGATCGAGCTGCGCGGCGACCTCGGCGGGCGTGTGCGGGCAGGGCGCAGCCGCAACGACCAGATTGCCAACGACCTGCGGCTGTGGTGCGCCGAGGCGGCCACGAGCCTCATCACGCGCACCCGCGAGCTGCAGGTGGCGCTGGCCGACCAGGCCGAGGCGACCGCCGACTGGCTGTGCCCGGGCTACACCCACCTGCAGCGCGCCCAGCCCACCACCCTCGGTCAGCACCTGCTGGCCCACGCCTGGGCGCTCGACCGCGACGTGGGGCGCCTGGTGGATGCGCGCGCCCGCACGCTGGCCACCTCGGTGCTGGGCGCCGGCGCCCTCTCAGGGCTGACCCTGCCGCTGGATCCCGAGCGCTACGCGGCGGCGCTGGGCTACGCGGGGGTGGCGCCCAACGCCATGGACGCGGTGGCCGACCGCGACTTCGCCGTGGAGCTGCTGTCGGCCGCGGCGATGCTGGCGGTCCACGTCTCCCGGCTCGCCGAGGAGATCGTGCTGTGGGCCAGCGAGGAGTTCGCCTGGGCGCAGGTGGGCGAGGCCTTCTCGACCGGCAGCTCGATCATGCCCCAGAAGCGCAACCCGGACGTCGCCGAGCTGGCACGCGGCAAGACGGGACGCATCATCGGCGACCTCGTTGCGCTGCTGACCACCCTCAAGGGGCTGCCGCTGACCTACAACCGTGACCTGCAGGAGGACAAGGCGCCGGTGCTGGACGCCGTCGACGCGCTCGAGCTGGTCCTGCCGGCCCTGGCGGGGACCGTCACGTCGCTGTCCTTCGACCGGGAGCGGCTCGCCGGCAGCGCGGCGGCCGGGGGCGCGATGGCCACCGACCTCGCCGAGGGGCTCGTGGCTGCCGGCGTGCCGTTCAAGGCCGCGCACGAGCGCGTCGGCCAGCTCGTGGCGCGCCTCGAGCGCGAGGGCCGCACCCTGGAGGACGCCGATCCCCACGAGGTCGGCTCCGAGCTCTTCGAGCTCGACGACGCCGCGAGCCTGCTGGACCCCGAGCAGGCGGTGGCGCGTCGCGACGCCGTCCTGGGCCCGGCCCCCGAGCGGGTGCGCGACCAGCTGGCGCTGCTGCGCGCCCGCCTCGAGGCCCCGCCCGAGCAGGCCAGCGGGCCGCCACGCCCGCTGGGCGACGCCCAGGCCGACGAGGCCGACGCCGGGGCTGACGCCGGGGCCGACGCCGGGGCCGACGACGTCAACCGGCGCGACCAACCCTGACCCTCAACCTGAGGGTCAGGACGTGGCCAGGGTGGCCACGGCTCACAGGTCGATGGTCGCCAGGCCCTCCCAGCCGTCACCGTCCTCACCCGAGGGCTCCGCCGGCCCCAGGCGCGTGGCGTGCCAGGTCACCGCCTTCGGGGGTGGGCCGGCGATCTCGACCGCCGCGAGCGGCACGAGCACCAGGCGTGCCTGGAGGCGATCGGCGCCCACGGAGGGGTCGAGCAGGTCGACGGCGAGCTCGCCCTCGGCGTCTAGGCGCGCGATCGCTTCCTGCAGCAGGCCGACCAGGCGCTCGACGGGCGTGGCGCCGGGGATCGCAACCGGCGCGCTGCGCCGGTGCGCCTCGGGATCCACCGCGCCCGCCGCCGCAGCGAAGCCGCGCACGGCGGCCGTGTGGCACCCTGCCTCGTCGGGGCCGTGCACCCTGATGGCCAGGTCGCCCGAGTGCTCGACCAGGGCGTAGCGTTCACCACCCATCACCCGCCAGGATCGCACGCCCCGGCAAGGCGGGCCCTCTCCCCGGCGCCCGCCGGCTGCGACCAGCAGGCTGCTGGCGGGCGCGACCGACCGCACGCGAGGCGAGGAGGCAGCCACCGTGAGCCACCCGCCCCCGGCCCTGCGCCCCACCAGCCCGGTGCGCTGGGAGATGGCGAGGCACGGCGCGATGCGGGTGCCCGGGGTGGTGTTCGCTGACGAGGCGATGCTGCCCGATGACGACGGCGGCACGCTCGGCCAGGTCGCCAACGTCGCCACCCTGCCGGGCATCGTGGGCGCGTCGTATGCGATGCCCGACCTGCACCTCGGCTACGGCTTCCCGATCGGCGGTGTGGCCGCTACCGATGTGGCGGCCGGCGGGGTCGTCTCCCCTGGCGGGGTGGGCTTCGACATCTCCTGCGGGGTGCGCGTCATCGCCCTGCCCGCGGCCCGCGCCGAGCTGGACGACGGCGCCCTCGACCGCCTCGCCGACGGGCTGGCCCGCCACATCCCGCGGGGCACCGGCCCGGGCGGGCTGTGGACGCTCGGCCCCGACGAGCTCGACGCCATCCTGCGTGACGGCGCCGCTCACGCGGTCGCGCGCGGCTGGGGCGCCGAGGCCGACCTCGCGGTCATTGAGCACGGCGGCCGCGTGGCCGACGCCGACCCGGATGCGGTCGGCCCGGTCGCGCGCCGGCGCGGCGCGGCGCAGCTCGGCAGCCTCGGCGGGGGCAACCACTTCGCCGAGGCCCAGGTGGTGGCCGAGGTCGTCGACGCCGACGCTGCGGCCGCCTTCGGGCTCGCCGCCGACCAGCTCGTGGTGCTGCTGCACACGGGCTCGCGAGGCCTCGGGCACCAGGTGTGCAGCGATCACGTCGACGCGATGGGTGCAGCCATGGCCGCCCACGGGATCAGCGTGCCCGACCGCCAGCTGGCCTGCGCGCCGGTCGAGTCCGCACCGGGCCGGGACTACCTCGGCGCGATGAGCGCCGCGGCCAACTTCGGCCGCGCCAACCGCCAGGTGCTCACCGAGGGCGTGCGCCGGGCGGCGCGGGAGGCGCTCGGCGTGGCCGATGCCACCGTGGTCGCCGACGTGTCGCACAACCTCGCCGCGCTGGAGGAGCACGCGGTCGACGGCGCACAGCGCACCGTGTGCGTCCACCGCAAAGGGGCCACGCTCGCGCTGCCACCTGGCCACGACGGCGTGCCCGAGCCCTACCGCGCGGTGGGCCAGCCCGCGCCGGTGCCCGGCTCGATGGGCACCAGCTCGTGGCTGCTGGCCGGTCGCGGCGGCGAGGCCTTCGCCTCGACCTGTCACGGCGCCGGGCGGGCGCGCAGCCGCGCGAAGGCGCGCAAGACCTGGAAGGGCCAGGCGCTGCGCACCGAGCTCGAGCAGCGCGGCATCCGAGTGCGCGCCGCCTCGAGCAAGGGGCTGGCCGAGGAGGCCCCCGGTGCCTACAAGTCGGCCGATGACGTGGTGGCCGTGTGCGAGGAGGCCGGGCTGTCGCAGCGCGTGGTCCGCCTCGACCCCGTGGCGGTGATCAAGGGGTAGCGCGCCCGGGTAGCGCGCCCGGGTAGCGCGCCCGGGTAGCGCGCCCGGGTAGCGCGCCCGGGTAGCGCGCCCCTGCCCCGCCCCTAGGTTGGTCGCGATGACGTGGGTCAACGCCGAGCTCGCCGAGCGCTTCGACGAGATCGCCGCGCTGCTCGAGCTCACCGACGCCGATCGACACCGCGTGCGCGCCTACGAGCGCGCCGCCGAGGCCGTCCGCGCTGCCAGCGCGGACCTGTCGGAGCTGCCGCGCGCCGAGCTCACCGCCGTGCCGGGCGTGGGGCGCTCCACCGCCGACAAGATCGCCCAGCATCTCGACACCGGGCGCATCGACCTGCTGGAGGAGCTGCGCGCCCGCGTGCCCGAGGGCGTGCGCGAGCTCACGCGCGTGCCCGGCCTGGGCCCCAAGACCGCGATGCGCCTGCACGACGAGCTCGGCGTGGACTCGGTCGAGGATCTGCGCGCCGCGCTGGATGCCGGCCGGGTGCGCGAGCTCAGCGGCCTCGGCACCAAGTCGGAGGAGCGGCTGCGCGCCGGGCTGGACCGTCTGGGCGCCAAGGACCAGCAGCGCCTGCCTGTGGCCGAGGCCCACGCGGTCGCCGAGGCGCTGTGCGCGGCGCTGGCCGGCCGCGACGACGTGGTCGAGGTCGTGGCCGCCGGCAGCCTGCGCCGCCTGCGCGCCACCGTCGGCGACGTCGATGTGCTCGCGGCCTCCGAGACCGACGCGGCGCCGATCCACGCGGCGTTCCGCGACCTCGACCTGGTCGCCGAGGTGCTGGTGGCCGGCGAGCGCAAGACCAGCGTCCTGACGCGCCGCCACCTGCAGGCCGACCTGCGCGTGGTCAGCCCGCAGGCCTGGGGCGCGGCGCTGGTGTACTTCACCGGCTCCAAGGCCCACAACATCCGCATCCGCGAGCGCGCGGTGCGCCGCGGGCTCACCCTCAACGAGTACGGGCTCGCGCGCAGCGACGACGCGAGCCTGGTGGCCAGCCGCACCGAGGCCGACGTCTATGCCGCGCTCGACCTGGCCTGGATCCCGCCGACGCTGCGCGAGGACACCGGCGAGGTCGAGGCCGCCGACACCACCGACGGTCGCGCGCCCACGCTGCCCCGGCTGGTCGAGCCCGCCGATCTCCAGGGCGATCTGCACGGCCACAGCGACTGGTCCGGCGACGGCAAGGCCTCCCTGCCGGCGATGCTCGCCGCGGCCGACGAGGGCGGGCTGTCGTACTGGGCGGTCACCGATCACGCGGTCGGGCTGCCGATGAACGGCATCGACGCCGAGGGCTTCGCCCGCCGCCGCGAGGCCATCGCGGCCGCCCGCGAGACCACCGCGCTGGCGGTGCTCGACGGCGTCGAGCTCAACATCCTCGGCGAGGGCGCGCTGGACTTCGACGACGACGTGCTGGCGCGGTTCGACTGGTGTGTCGCTGCGATCCACACCCAGCTCGAGCAGGACGCCGCCACGCAGACCGAGCGGATCCTGCAGGCGATCGCCAACCCGTTCGTCAACGCGATCGGCCATCCCACGGGCCGCCGGCTCGGGCAGCGCCCCGGCTACGACCTCGAACTCGAGGCGATCCTGCAGGCCTGCGCCGAGACCGGCACGGCCCTGGAGCTCAACGGCAGCCCGTCGCGGCTCGACCTGCCCACCGACCTGGCCCGCCGGGCCGTCGACGCCGGCGTGTGGCTGACGATCAGCACCGACGCGCACGCCACCCACGAGCTCGCCAACCTCGCCTGGGGGGCGCGCTACGCCCAGCGGGCCTGGGTGACCCCCGAGCAGGTGCTGTCGTGCCAGCCGGTCGAGCGGGTGCGCCAGGTCGTGGCCGAGAAGCGGGAGCGCCTGGCGTGAGCGGCGCGACCCGCCTGCCCCGAGCATGGTTCGCCCACCACGCCCTCGAGGTGGCACCGGCCCTGGTGGGAGTGCTGCTCGAGCGCACCGCCCCCGACGGCACGCTGCTGCGCGCGCGCATCACCGAGACCGAGGCCTACACCGAGGACGACCCGGCCTGCCACGCCCACCGCCGACGCACGCCCCGCAACGAGCCGCTGTTCGGCCCGCCCGGCCACGCCTACGTCTACCGGACCTACGGCATCCACTGGTGCCTCAACGTGGCCACCGGCCCGGACGGCGAGGCCCAGGGCGTCCTGGTGCGGGCCGCCGAGCCGCTGGCCGGGCTTGCGGTGCTGCGCGCGCGCCGCGGCCAGCGCACCCCCGACCGGGACCTGCTGCGCGGGCCCGGCCGGCTCACCCAGGCCCTCGAGGTGCACGGCGAGCACACCGGCGCCGACCTGTGCGGGCAGGACCCGCCGGTGGTGCTGCGCGACGACGGGGCACGACCCGCCGTGGCGCGCGGCCCGCGCGTCGGGGTGAGCCGCGCTGCCGACTGGCCTTGGCGGTTCACCGCCGTGGGCAGCCGGTTCGTCTCGCCCTACACCCGCAGCCCGCGAGCGCCGCGCGCCGCCGAGGGGTCGGCTGCTGGCGAGCAGCCCTCCTGACGCGCCTGGCGTCGGGCCCGGCGTCGCGCGTCCCGTGGTCGCGTGTCGGCGCACTAGGCTTGCGGCTCATGAGCACCCCTGCCGAGCAGCTGCGCGTCCTCCTCGACGGCATCGAGGAGGTCGTGCCCGCCGAGGACTTCGAGCGCGCGATCACCCAGGCCGCCCGTGGCGAGCGCCCGCCGCTGCGCGTGAAGTTCGGGATGGATCCCACCAGCCCCGATGTGCACCTCGGTCACACGGTGGTGCTGCGCAAGCTGGCCGACTTCCAGCGCTTCGGTCACACCGCGGTGCTGATCGTCGGGGGCTTCACCGCGCAGGTCGGTGACCCGTCGGGCCGCACGACCGCGCGCCCACGGCTCACCCCCGAGCAGGTGCGCGACAACGCCGCGACCTACCTGGACCAGGTGCACCGGGTGCTGCTGCCCGAGCCGCTGGAGGTGGTGGACAACACCGACTGGCTGGCCCCGCTGACCATGGCCGAGGTCCTTGGGCTGGCCGCGCAGGCCACGGTGGCGCAGATGCTGGAGCGCTCCGACTTCGCCGCCCGCTACGCCTCCGGGCGCCCTATCGCGGTCAGCGAGCTGCTCTACCCGCTGCTGCAGGGGCAGGACTCGGTGGCGGTGCGCGCCGACGTGGAGCTCGGCGGCACCGACCAGACCTTCAACCTGCTGGTCGGACGCGACCTGCAGAGCGCCGCGGGCCAGTCGCCGCAGGCGATCCTGACCCTGCCGCTGCTCGAGGGGCTGGACGGGTCGGAGAAGATGTCCAAGACCGCCGGCAACACGATCGGCCTGACCGAGTCGCCCGCCGAGATGTTCGGCAAGGCCATGCGCGTGCGCGACGAGCTCATGGTCAAGTACCTGCGGCTGGTCACCGATGTCCACCCTGACGAGGTCGACCGCGTCGCTGCGGGCCTCGAGGCCAGCGAGCTCCACCCGGCGCAGGTGAAGCGCCGCCTGGCCCGCGAGATCGTGACGCTGTACCACGACGCCGAGGCCGCGAGCGAGGCCGAGGCGCGGTTCGACCGCCAGTTCAAGCAGCACGAGGTGCCCGAGGACGTGGCCGAGGTCGCCGTCCCCGTGAGCATCGACTCGCTGCCGGCGCTGCTGCGCGCCACGGGGCTGACCGCCTCGGCCAGCGAGGGGCGCCGCATGGTGCAGCAGGGAGCGGTGCGCATCGACGGGCAGCGCCAGGCCGACCCCGACGTGGCGCTCGATGTGGCGCAGCTCGCCGGCAGCGTCGTCCAGGTCGGGCGCCGACGGTTCGCCCGCGTGGTGCCCTCCGATGGGTCCCACGCCGCAGCCTCCCAGGCGGTGGACTCACACACGGCGGACTCCCACGCGGCGGGCCAGCCGCCTGCACAGCCCGATGCCGGCGACGACGCCAGCGCGTGATCGGCTGTCACGCCGGCAGGGCCCGCGCAGGCGCAGCACCGAGGAAAGACGGGCCGGCGGGTTGCACGCTCGCGCGCACCGTGTAGGATTTCGGTTCCGCCGACAGGAGCACCGCACCAGGCAGGCTCCGGGGCGGACATGACAAGCAAGCACCTCTTGACCAGTGGGACCGCGAGGTCGCACGGTCGCACCTGATGTGGGGTTGCCGGGTTGGTGGCTCTGTGTTGGGTGTGGGCTGGTTCTGGCTGTGTGGCTGGGGCTGGCTGGTGGTTGGGACCTTGAGAACTGCACAGCGTGCCGAGTA
>PWER01000186.1 GCA_003553565.1 Nitriliruptoria bacterium
ATCGATCACGTCGTCTCGGCCGCGCCCGAGCCTGGTGCCGAGCCCGCCTGGCCCGGTCGCGAGCCCGCGCCCGCCGACCCTGCCGCTGCCCCTGCCCAGCCCAGCGCGCGGGGCGCCGCCGTGGTGCTCGCCGACGTCTGGGCGCGCTACCCCGGCGCGCCCGAGCCGGTACTGCGTGGGGTGGGCCTCACGGTGGCGCCGGGTGAGCATCTCGCCCTGGTCGGGCCCTCGGGGGCCGGCAAGACCACGATCCTGGCGGTCCTCGAGCGGTTCCTGGTGCCCGAGCGCGGCACCGTGACGCTTGACGGCGTGCCCCTGGCCCAGTGGCCGCTGGATCGGCTGCGGCGCAGCATCGGCTACGTGGAGCAGGACGCGCCCGCGCTGGGTGGCACCGTCGAGGACAACGTGCGCTACGCGCGACCCGAGGCCACCGCCGACGAGGTCGCCGCCGCGGTGCGCGACGCCCAGCTGGCACAGACGCTGGCGCGCCTGCCCGACGGGCTGGCGACCGACGTGGGCGAGGCCGGCGTGCGGCTGTCGGGCGGTGAGCGCCAGCGCCTGGCGATCGCCCGGGCGCTGCTGGCCCGCCCGCGACTGCTGCTGCTCGACGAGGCCACCAGCCAGGTCGACGCCGTCAACGAGCTCGCCCTGCGCGAGGCCGTCGCGGCCGTGGCCGCCACCGGCACCACCGTGATCAGCGTCTCGCACCGGCTGTCCACGGTGCTGGCCGCCGATCAGGTCGCGGTGCTCGAGGACGGTCGCGTGGTGGCCTGCGATCGCCACGAGCGCCTGCTGGACCGCTCGGCGACGTATCGGCGCCTGGCGGCCGCCCAGGGGCTCGACGGCAGCGGCCACGCCCCGGGCCAGGTGCTCGGTCGCGCGCCCCGCTGACGTCCCTGCGGGGCCGGCCGGTCACGGCGGGCCCCGCCAAGGGTCGCGCAGGACCGAAGGTCCCGCGGGCGCTCGCGCTGCTGCCGGTGCGAGCGCGCAGGCCGCGCCGTGTCCGACCTGTCGCCCCTGACCGTCGACGAGGGGCATCGGCTCGGGCTCGCAGCCCTGACGCCGAGACGGTCGGGGCGGCGGTTCTGGGACCTTCGAGCGAGGGGCCCAGGGCACTCGCGCAACGCCGGGACCCCGTCACGTCGTCCGAGGATCCGCGAGCGCGCGAGCCGGACGCGACCGGCGCGCGAGCCGAGCTCGACTTCGGGGACGCTCAGTTCCCGCTGAAGCGGGACCCTGGGGAGGTCACGGGGGGCTGCCCTGCCTTCTCCCTGCGCCTCGCCCCTCCCTACGGTGCCGCTCGTGCGACAGCCCGTGAACGGCGCTGCACACGGCGTCAGCCGCGGGGGTGTGAGGGGCCACGGCGACGGCCACCGCCAATGGGGCCGTGCGGGGCCGACGACAGGAAGGACAGGGGATGCCAGTCGAGACCAGCAGTCCCGGCGCGGCTCGCTCGGGGGGTGAGGCCGCCGCGCCCCGCCAGCCCGACGGCGAGCCCCGCGAGCCCAGATCCTCGGGCGGCGGAGGCGTCTCGCGGCGCTCGTTCCTGAAGTGGTCCGCGGTCGTTGGCGGCGGTGCTGGCCTGGTGGCCAGCGGCGCGCGCCTCGGGCTGGGCCCCGACGGCCTCGCCGGACTGGCGCGCGCGGAGGACGCCGAGACCGCGAAGGTCCTGTGGTCCTCGTGCAACACCAACTGCGGCTCGCGGTGCCCGCTGCGCATGGAGGTGGCTGACGGGCGGATCACGCGGGTGATGCCCGACGACACCGGTGAGCTGCACGAGCTCGGCCAGCAGCAGATCCGCGCGTGCGTGCGCGGCCTGTCGATGCGCCAGCGCGTCTATGCCCATGACCGGTTGAAGAAGCCGATGCGCCGTGTCGGGGAACGCGGCAGCGGCGAGTGGGAGGAGATCAGCTGGGAGGAGGCCTTCGACGAGATCGCCCAGACCGTCGAGCGTCTCATCGAGGAGTACGGCAACGAGTCCATCTACCTCCAGTACGGCACCGGCACGCTGGGTGGGATGGTCACCAAGAGCTGGCCGGCCGCGCAGAGCCCCATCGCCCGCCTGATGAACTGCGTGGGCGGCTACCTCAATCACTACGGGACCTACAGCACCGCGCAGATCTCCGCGGCCACGCCGCATCACTACGGCGCGGGTGGCGGCAACAGCCTCGACGACGCCAAGAACAGCAACCTCGTGGTGATGTTCGGCAACAACCCGCTGGAGACGCGGATGTCGGGTGGCGGCGAGCTGTTCAACGCCCAGGAGACGCGCGAGCGCCACGGGCCGCGGACCATCGTCATCGACCCACGCTACTCCGAGAGCGCCTTGGGCCTCGCCGACGAGTGGGTGCCGCTGCGTCCGGGCAGCGACGCGGCGCTCGTGGCCGGCCTGGCCCACGTCATGATCTCGGAGGACCTCCACGACAAGGAGTTCCTGGACACCTACTGCCAGGGCTTCGACGACGACCACCTGCCCGAGGACGTGCCGGCCGGCAGCTCCTACGAGGCCTACGTGCTCGGCGAGGGGCCCGACGGCGTCGAGAAGACCCCCGAGTGGGCGGCGGACATCACCGGCGTGCCGGCCGAGACGATCACCCGGCTGGCGCGCGAGATCGCCACGACCAGCCCGGTGCACATCAATCAGGGCTGGGGCCCGCAGCGCCACGCCAACGGCGAGAACCAGGCGCGGGCGATCTTCACGCTGGCGGCCCTGACCGGCAACGTCGGGATCCCCGGCGGCGGCACCGGCGACCGCGAGGGCTCGGTGAGCCTGCCGATGGCCAACCCGTTCGCGAATACCGAGAACCCCGTCGAGGCATCGATCCCGGTGTTCGCGTGGACCGACGCGATCGAGCGCGCCACCGAGATGACCGCCGAGAACGCCGGGATCCAGGGCGTGGACCGCCTCGAGGTCCCGATCAAGATGATCTGGAACTTCGCGAGCAACACGCTGATCAACCAGCACAGCGACCACAACCGGACCGTGGAGCTGCTGAAGGACGACAGCCTGTGCGAGATGATCGTGGTCATCGACCACCGCATGACGTCCTCGGCGCGCTACGCCGACATCCTGCTGCCCGACGCCTCCAGCGCCGAGCAGCTCGACCTGATCGCCCAGGGCAGCGCCGGGACGATGGGCTACACGATCCTCGCCGACCAGGTCATCGAGCCGCTGCACGACACCAAGCCCATCTACGAGATGTGCACCGAGATCGCCAAGCGGCTCGGGGTCGAGGAGGAGTTCACCGAGGGCAAGACCCAGGAGGACTGGGTGCGCCAAGCGGTGGAGGAGTCCCGCGAGGACGTCCCTGACCTGCCCTCCTTCGAGGAGCTGCGCGAGATCGGCCTGTGGCGGGATCCCAACCCGCCCGATGTGGGCGCCGTGCCGTTGCAGGACTTCCGCGAGGACCCCGAGGAGCACCCGCTGCCCACGCCGTCGGGCAAGATCGAGATCTTCTCGTCCACGCTGTGGGAGTGGTCCGACGAGTGGGAGCTCC
>PWER01000079.1 GCA_003553565.1 Nitriliruptoria bacterium
CCTGGGCACACCGCCCTGGGCGCAACGCCCTGCGCACCGCCTTGGCGACCGCCCTGCGCAGTCCCGTAGGGGAGAGGGTCGAGGAGCCCACGAGCGTCGGCCGGCCTGCCGTCAGGCGGCGAGGGCGAAGCGAGCGCGCCGCGGCGCCGATAACCTGGCAGCACGAGCGACGGCGCTCCGCCCTGCGGCGCGCCGTCGTCGCGTTCGGGCGGAGGGTCGCGCGGATCACGACCGCTGCACCGGATGCGAAGGGATCGCCATGTCAACCCGCTCGCTGCGCGCCGAGCGCGACGCCTGCGGCATCGGCTTCGTCGCCGACCAGCTCGGTCGCTCCAGCCGTTCGCTGATCGACACCGCGCTCGACGGCCTGTGCGGCGTGCGCCATCGCGGCGCGGTCGCTGCCGACGCCAAGTCCGGTGACGGTGCCGGCCTGATGCTGCCGGTGCCCCAGCGGCTGCTGGCGGACTGGGCCGCGACCGAGGCCGGCGCGGGCTCCCAGGGGGTCGACGGCCGTCTGGGCGCGGCGATGTGCTTCCTCGATGGCCGCGATGATGCCGAGGGCGACCGCGGTCGCGACCGGGCTCGCACCGCCGTCGCTGACGCGCTGCAGGCCCAGGGCCTGCCGCTGCTCGGCTGGCGCACGGTGCCGGTGGAGCCGACCGTGGTCGGCGACACCGCCCGGCGCAAGATGCCGGTCATCGAGCAGGCGGTGTACGCGGTCCCCGATGGCGTGGGCGACGAGGCGGCCGAGCGCCACTCCTACCTCGCGCGGCGACGGGCCGAGCGCGCGTGCCGCGACGCCGGGGTCTGGGCCTACTTCGCCTCCTGGAGCACCCGCACGATCACCTACAAGGCGATGAGCGCCGCCGACCAGCTCCAGGCCTTCTACCCCGATCTCGCCGACGCGCGCGTCACGGGCGCATGGGCCATCTTCCACCAGCGGTACTCGACCAACACCGAGCCCGCGTGGGAGCGCGCCCAGCCGTTCCGCTTCCTGTGCCACAACGGCGAGATCAACACCGTCGACGGCAACGAGAACCTCATGCGCGCCCGAGTTGGCAACCTGGGCGTCGACTGGCCCGAGCTGCTCGGCGACGCCGACGCAGGCGATCCCGCAGCCCGCGCCGAGGCCGAGGAGCTGCTCCAGCCGCTCATCGAGGCTGACAACAGCGACTCGGCCAAGCTCGACAACGTGCTCGAGGTCCTCACCCGCGGCGGGCGCAGCATCAGCCACGCGATGGCGATGCTGATCCCCCAGGTGTGGGAGGGCAGGCGCGACCTCGCCAGCGACCTCGCCGACTTCTACCGCTACCACGCCGCGCTGGTCGAGCCGTGGGACGGCCCCGCAGGGGTGGTGTTCTCCGACGGGCGTCGCGTCGGCGCCCAGCTCGACCGCAACGGCCTGCGGCCGCTGCGCTACCAGGTCTGCGACGACGGCCTGGTGGCCTGCGCCAGCGAGGTCGGTGCGATCAGCACGCGCGGGCACGGCGGGGTGCGCCGCGAGCGCCTCGGCCCCGGCATGGCCCTGCTGATCGATCCCGTCGCCGGCGAGGGGCTGATCGAGGACGCCCAGCTCAAGGACGCGCTGGCGGGTCGGCGGCCCTACGGCGAGTGGGTGCGGCTCCACCAGCGCAGCGTGGGTCGCGGCCAGCCCGTCGACAGCTCGCCGGAGGACCTGGTGCGCCGGCAGATGACCTCGGGCTACACCAAGGAGGAGCAGACCACCGTCCTGCGGCCGATGGCCAGCGAGGGCAAGGAGCCCATCTCCTCGATGGGCGATGACACCCCGATCGCGGTGCTCGCCGAGCGCCCGCGAACGATCTACCACTACCTCAAGCAGCGGTTCGCCCAGGTCACCAACCCGCCGATCGATCACCTGCGGGAGTGGCAGGTGATGAGCCTGCGCACCCAGCTCGGGCCGCGCAGCCCGCTGCTGTCGGAGGAGCCCGAGGCCGCGCGTCTGCTCGAGCTCGACGGGCTGATGCTCTACCCGCAGGGCCTCCAGGAGCTGCTGCTGCGTGACGACCTGCCCTTCGGCGTGGCCGGGCTGGACGCCACGTTCCCCGTCGCCGAGGGGGCCGATGGCCTGCCCGCCAGGGTGCGCAGCCTCGCCGACGAGGCCGTGGCGGCGGTGCGCGACGGTGCCGGGCTGCTCATCGTCAGCGACCGCAGCGTCGATGCCGAGCGCGCCCCGCTGCCGGCCCTCGTCGCGGTCGGCGCCGTGCACCACCGGCTGGTGGCCGAGGGGCTGCGGACCGCGACGAGCATCGTCGCCGAGACCGACGACGCGCGCGAGACCCACACGTTCGCGTGCCTGCTCGGCTACGGCGCCGACGCGATCTGCCCGCGCCTGGCACTCGAGACGATCGCCGACCTCGCCGACAACGGTCGGCTCGGCAAGGACGGCTCCAGCGCCGGCGAGGCCCAGGAGGCCTACCGTGCCGCGGTTCGCGACGGCGTCATGAAGATCATGTCCAAGATGGGCATCAGCGTGCTCGACAGCTACCGCAGCGCGCAGATCTTCGAGGCGGTCGGGCTCGCCGGCGACGTGGTGGACGCCTGCCTGACGGGCACGCCGAGCCGCATCGGCGGCATCGGGCTGCGCGAGCTCGGCGAGGACGTGCTGTCGCGCCATGAGGCGGCCTACCTCGATACGCCCAACCTGCCGAGCCCCGGCTTCTACAAGTTCAAGCGCGGCGGCGAGTACCACGTCACCAACCCCGACGTGATCGGTGCGCTGCACCAGGCGCTCGGGCTGGAGGGCGACCTCGAGCCGATCCGCCTGGCCGATGAGGAGATCGCCGGCCTGGGTCCCGACCAGGTCGCTGCGCGCCTCCACGCCATCGCCGCCGACCCCGACCGCGCGGCTCACTACGCCCAGTTCGCTCGCCTGGTCAACGGCCGGGCCCCGACCGAGCCTCGTGACCTCGTCGAGCCGGTGCCGGCGGTCGAGCGTGGCGGCGAGCCCGTGCCGCTGGCTGAGGTGGAGCCGGCCACATCCATCGTCCAGCGCTTCTTCACCGGTGCGATGAGCCTCGGCGCGCTGAGCCCCGAGTCCCACGAGGACCTGGCGGTGGCCATGAACTGGCTGGGTGGCGCGTCCAACTGCGGCGAGGGCGGCGAGGACCCCGAGCGGTTCGCCACCCGCGGCACGTCGCGCGACCGCAACAGCCATGCCAAGCAGGTCGCCTCGGGCCGCTTCGGGGTCACCCCCACCTACCTCGCCTACGCCGACGAGCACCAGATCAAGATCGCGCAGGGCTCCAAGCCCGGCGAGGGCGGACAGATCCCCGGCCACAAGGTGACCGAGCTGATCGCTCGCCTGCGCCACACCCAGCCGGGCGTGCCGCTGGTCAGCCCGCCCCCGCACCACGACATCTACTCGATCGAGGACCTGGCCCAGCTGATCTACGACCTCAAGCAGGTCAACCCGCTGGCTGGGGTCAACGTCAAGCTGGTCGCCTGCGACGGGGTCGGCACCGTCGCGGCCGGCGTGGTCAAGGGCCTGGCTGACAAGGTGCAGATCGCCGGCGCCGACGGCGGCACCGGCGCCAGCCCGCTGTCGAGCATCAAGCACGCGGGGCTGCCGTGGGAGCTCGGCGTCGCCGAGACGCAGCGCACCCTGGTCGAGGAGGGCCTGCGCAGCCGCGCGCGGCTGCAGGTCGACGGCGGCTTCAAGACCGGTCGCGATGTCGTCCAGGCGGCGCTGCTCGGCGCCGACGAGTACGGCTTCGGCACGATCGCCCTCATCGCCCAGGGCTGCATCATGGCTCGCGCCTGCCACCGGGACACCTGCCCGGTGGGCATCGCCACCCAACGGCGCGAGCTGCGTGACAAGTACGCCGGCACCGCCGAGATGGTGGCGGTCTACCTGCTGCAGGTCGCCGAGGAGGTGCGTGAGCACCTCGCTGCCCTCGGGCTGCGCAGCCTCGACGAGGCCATCGGCCAGGTCGAGCTGCTCCGCGAGCGTGCCATCGAGGGCCCGGCACGTGCCCACACCGCTGACCCGTCGGTGCTGCTGCTGGCTCCCGACGCCGACGCAGACGCGCCGCGCACCTTCGTGGCGCCCGAGCCGATCCAGGCCCCGCGCGGAGAGCTGGGCGACCGGGTGTTCGCCGACGCGTTCGAGAGCATCTGGGACGGCACCCTGCTCAACCTCAAGTACGCCATCACCAACGTCGAGCGCACCGTGGGCGCACGGCTCGGCGGTGCCATCGGCCTGGAGTTCGGTGACCCGATGCTGGGCGGCATGGCGCCTCCCGGCAAGGCCAGCGTGCGCTTCTCCGGCGCTGCCGGGCAGAGCTTCGGCGCCTTCCTCGCCGACGGCGTGGAGTTCCAGCTGGACGGCGAGGCCAACGACTACGTCGGCAAGGGCATGGGCGGCGGTCGCGTGGTGATCCGCCCGCCCGCCGATGACGCCGGCAACGCCGTCCTGGCCGGCAACACTTGCCTGTACGGCGCGACCGGCGGGGAGCTGTTCGTCGCCGGCCGGGCAGGGGAGCGGTTCGCGGTCCGCAACTCGGGCGCCGACGCGGTGGTCGAGGGCGTGGGCGAGCACGCCTGCGAGTACATGACCGGCGGCACGGTCGTGGTGCTCGGCCCCACCGGATTCAACCTCGGTGCCGGCATGACCGGCGGCGAGTGCTTCGTGCTGGATGAGAGCGCCGAGATCCTGGCGCGCATCAACGGCCAGCTCGTGGAGGGTCGCCGACCCGACGGCCGGCGCCTCGCCCGGGTGCACGCGCTGGTGGCCCGCCACGCCGAGCTGACCGGCTCGCGGCGCGCACGCGAGCTGCTGGACAACTGGGAGGAGCGCGCCGCGGACCTGTGGTGCGTGGCACCCCGTGGCGCCATGTCGCAGGTGGAGCAGGCGGGCACGGGCAAGGTCCCGGCGCCGGCCTAGCCTGGGACGCGCCAGCTGCGGCTGCCGGGGTGTGGCCGCGTCGGCCGCACCCCGGCAGCCGCACCCCGGCAGCCGCACACCACCCAGAGCGCGCCGCAAGGATGACGACCATGGCTGACTACGCGATCCTCCCCGATCAGCCCGTGGCGAGCCTGGACGCCTACATGGCCGAGGGCGGCGGCGCTGGCCTCGCGCGCGCCATCGAGGAGGGCGGCGAGGCGGTGCTCGCCACCCTCAAGGCCGCCCACCTGCGCGGCCGGGGCGGCGCGGGGTTCCCCACGGCGATCAAGTGGCGCTCGGTGCGCGACGCCGCCGCCGAGGGCGACCACCCCTCCTACGTCGTCTGCAACGCCGCGGAAGGCGAGCCGGGGACCTACAAGGACCGCCCGCTGATCGCCCACAACCCGTTCCGGCTGGTCGAGGGCGTGCTGATCGCCGCGCAGGTGGTCGGCGCGTCACGCTCCTACATCGGCACCAAGGCCAAGTTCACCCACGAGGTGCAGCGGCTCATCAGCGCTCGCGACGAGGCGATCGCAGCGGGCTGGCCCGGCGCGGAGCGCCTCGGCATCGTCACCGGCCCCGACGACTACCTGTTCGGGGAGGAGAAGGCGCTGCTGGAGACCGTGGAGGGCAAGGAGCCCATGCCGCGGATCCTGCCGCCGTTCCAGGTCGGGCTGTTCGCGACGATGGCCTCGCCCAACCCCACCGTGGTCAACAACGTCGAGACCCTGTCCCATGCCGCGCGCATCGTCGGGGAGGGCCCCGAGCCCTTCCGAGCCAACGGCACCGAGGCGTCCCCGGGCACGATGGTGTTCACCGTCGTGGGCGACGTGGAGCGCCCCGGCTTCTACGAGCTGCCGCTGGGCGTGACGCTGCGCGAGCTGGTGGTCGACATCGCTGGTGCCACCGATCCCAAGGCGATCCTGTCGGGCACGTCCAACCCCGTGGGGACCCCGGAGCACCTCGACGTGCCGCTGTGCTTCGATGCGCTGCGTCACGCGGGCTTCGGGCTCGGCAGCGGTGGCTTCGTCATCTACGGGCAGCACCGCGACATGGTCCAGGTCACCGAGCGTCTCGGAGCGTTCCTTGCCGCCGAGTCCTGCGGGCAGTGCATGGCCTGCAAGCTCGGCACCGGGGCGATGGCCGAGCGCTTGGAGCGGCTCGTCTCGGGTGGGGGCACCCAGGACGATCTCCACGAGATCATCAAGCGCACCGAGTACGTGAGCGACCAGTCCCGCTGCTTCCTGCCCATGGGCGCGGCGCTGACCGTGCGCAGCATGGTCGATACCTTCCCCGACGACTTCGCCGCGTGTGCCGCGGGTCAGGCCAGCGACCCCGATGTCGCGGTCCCGATCCCCAAGATCACCGGGATCGACGAGACCACCGGCGAGGTCATCTGGGACCCGACCACGCGGGAGAGCCCCAAGGCCGAGCCGACCTAGTCCTCGTCGTCGGCGTCGTCCTCGGCACCGGCGTCGTCCTCGGCACCGGGATCGTCCTCGTCGTCCTCGTCGTCGTCTTCGTCCTCGGGCTCGTCCTCGGGCTGGTAGCGGTGGCTCCAGCTCTCGCTGTGCTGCGAGCCGTCGGGGTGGGTGACGGTGCGGCCGAAGTCGACGTCGAAGCCGTCGCGGACCTCGCCCTCGACGACGTTGTAGCGATCCGAGGTCCACGCCGAGACCTCGCGGTGGTCGGTCGACCAGAACTCGACGGTGATGGAGGTGCCGGTGTAGCGGGCGCCGATGAGGATGCCGTAGTCGGTGTCGTTGGTGAAGCGCACGTCCAGCGCCCCATACGACAGGGTCGCCTCGCGCCCGACGGGGTAGCGCGAGATGTAGTAGCTGTGCGGCCGAAACTCGTCGAGCTGGACCCCCGCGAAGAAGGCGGCGTTGAAGAAGGTGGTGGCGTACTGGCTCACCCCGCCACCGACCCGATCCTCGAACTCCCCGCGGATGATCACCCCGTCGGCCTGGTAGCCCTTCGCGGCGGTGCGCGGGCCGACGTGCTCGTTGATGCTGAAGCTCTCGCCGGGCTCGACGATCGTCCCGGCGATCGTGTCGGCCATCAGCTGGATGTTGTGCACGCGGGGCTGGCAGCACTGGTGGTTGGTGGTGAACTCCGAGACCAGCTCGGTGATCCCGAGCTCCTCGGCGTCCTGCGTGGTGCGGTCGGGCTCGACGACGTCACCGACCAGCTCGCCCTCGCGGTCCTCGTCGTGCGCGGCCTCGAGCACCCGCTGCGCCGTCTCGTCGAGATCGAGTGCGAAGCCGTCCTGGCCCTCCTGGACCTGTGGCTGGCGCTCCACCAGCACGACGTCGGCATCCACCGGCTCGATCTCGGCAGCCGCGAACCGCTCGCCGGCCTCCTCCTCGAGCTGCTCGGCGTCGAGGCCGACGACCAGCCGCTCGCCGCGGGGCGCGTCACGGTCGGCGCTGATCGTCGTGGCCGCACCGACGTCGGCGGGCTCCAGGGTCACGTCCTCGGCGTCGACGGGGTTGGTCAGCAGGATCGAGTCGGCGAGGAGGGCCTCGGCGTCGGCGCGCGCGGCGTCGGCGTCATCGTCGTCGATCTCGGGCTCCCGGACGTCCTCGGGCGCGTCGAGCTGTGCCGCGTCGGTGCCCACCTGCACCAGCCCGGCCAGCAGCGCCTCGAGGGCTGCGGCGTCGACCTCGGTGCCGGTCGCGGCGTCCTCGACCAGCACCTCGTAGGGGTCGCCGTCACCCTCGACCACGGCGACCTCGGCGTCGACGGGGTCGCGCGTGAGCGCCGCCGCGATGGCCGCGGCGCGGTCACGCGCGAGGTCGGCGTCGCGGTCCTCGACGACGTCCACCGCGATGGGGGTGTCGCGCCAGCGCCGCCAGATGTCGCGCAGGGCGCGCAGCCAGGGTTGGCGCCCGCGGTCCATGACCGCCTCGAGGGTGTCCTCGACCTGCAGGCGATGCCCGAGGGCGCGCCGGGTGGTCGTCACCTCGTCGACAGCGCTGTCGATCGTCACCTCGGCGCCCTCGCGGTCGGCGGCGAGGTCCTCGATGTGCTCGCGCACCTCCTCCTCGGGGAGGTCGCCCACCGCGACGTCCTCGACGTGCACACCGGCAAGCGAGCGTCCGTCATCTGGCCGGCCGAGCGCCACAGCAGCGGTCAGCGCACCGATCACCGCCAGCGTCACCGCGGTCACCGTGGCGACACCGAGCGTCATCCGACGAGACAACGACTCACTCCTTGCATGCTGAACGCGCCCGCGCGGGTGCGGACGCCAGCCTCTCCACGACCATCCTGACCTTCAGCGCGGCCGCGCCGGTGTCCGGTCGCGCCGCGCTGATCCCGATCGTAGCGTCGGGGCTCTCGTCGGCGTCTCACGCGAGGCGGTGGCGCAACCGCGGGCGATGCGGGCCGCGGCCACATCGGCGTCACGGTGGCGGTCGCAGCGCGGTCCAGTCCCAGGCGCGCTGGAGCTGGGCCGCCAGTGCCAGCAGCGTCGCCTCCTCGCCGCTGGCGGCGGTCAGCATGACCCCGCGGGGCAGGCCCTCGGGGTCCAGGCCAGCCGGCACGCTGGCTGCGGGCTGGCCGGTCAGGTTGGCCAGCGGCGTCAGGCCGACCTGCGCGGAGCCCCAGGCGAACTGCTCGGCGGGCTCACGCTGCGCGCCCTCGCCGATGCGCGACGGCGGCTGCGCCACGGTCGGGCTGCACACGACGTCGAGCTCGGCGTGGATCTCGGCGAGCCGTCGGGCGCGCAGCTGCAAGCGCGCCGCCGCGGCGGTGAGCGTCCCCGCGTCATGCGCGGCCGCGTGACGGGCCAGCCAGGCGTTGAGGGGCTCGAGCTGCTCGGGCTGCAGCGGCAGACCGGCCACGTTGGCGGCCCACACCAGCGTGAAGTCGGCGAGCATGCCCTCGTCCACCGGCAGCGACATGGGCTCCACCGCGTGGCCGAGGCCGGCCAGGCGCTCGCCCATCGCGGCGACCGCGGCGCGTCGCGACTCCTCCAGCGGGGCGAACAGCGCGTCGGTGAGCACGCCGATGCGCAGCCGTGGCGGGTCTCCTCTGGTGGCGGTGGCGAACGGCTCGCGCGGCCTCGGCAGAGGGCAGGGATCGCCTGCCAGCGGGCCGCACATGGCATCGAGCTGGAGGGCCGCATCGGTCACGTCGCGGGTCAGCGGACCCGGTGAGGTCAGCCCCAGCAGCCCGCCCGAGGTGCGCGGCCCGTTGGAGACCCGGCCACGCGAGGGCTTGAGCCCGAACAGGTGACAGTGGGCGGCAGGGATGCGGATGGAGCCCGCGCCATCCGAGGCCGTGACCACCGGGGCCAGGCCGCCGGCCAGTGCCGCCGCTGAGCCACCCGACGAGCCACCCGGCGTCCGCGTGCGATCCCACGGGTTGCGCGCGGGACCGAACAGCTCGGGCTCGGTGACCGGCTCCGTGCCCAGCTCGCACAGGTTCGTCTTGCCGATCACCACACAGCCCGCCTGGCGCAGCCGCGCCACCACCGCGTCATCGTCTCCGGGCACCCAGCCCGACCAGGCGCGCGTCGCGAACGTGGTGCGCAGGCCGCGGGTGGCCTGGGAGTCCTTCACGAGCACCGGCAGACCCAGCAGCGGCGGGGCGCCCTCGGTGCCCGCCTGCTGCGCCGCGCTGGCCGCCTCGGTCCGCGCCGTCTCGGGGTCGCGCGCCACCACGGCGCCGAGCTGGGGCTCCGCGCGGTCGATGCGGGCGAGGAAGCCCTCGACGAGCTCGACGGGCGACAGCGCCCGCTGGTGCACCAGGTCAGCGAGGCGGTGGGCGGGCGCATGGGCGAGATCGGCGTCCAGGGCCTCGGTCATGGTCGCCTATGATGCCGCGGCGACCACGTCCCGAGGAGCTCCGATGGAGCGCGTGCAGCTGTTCACCCACCCCAAGTCGAAGGTCTCGCGCAAGGCCAGCCGCTTCTTCTCGGACCGTCGCGTGCCGGTGCACGAGGTGGACACGCGCCGTCGCCCACCGACCGCCGGTGAGCTGCAGCGCTTCGTGGACCGCTTCGGGGCCGAGGCGCTCGCCGATCCCTCCGCGAAGGCCTACCGCGACCAGGGGCTGGCCTACCTCGCCACCGACGACGACGGGTGGATCGCGCGCTTCACCGCCGACCCGACGCTGCTGCGCCTGCCGCTGGCACGCTTCGAGGACGACCTCGTGGTCGGCGAGGACCCCGAGGGGTGGCAGCGCCTGGCCGACGCCGTGGGCTCCAGCTAGCCGGATCGGGCTCGAGCCCGCGCACCGTGCCGTGCGATCAGTGCACGATGGTCGCGGTCTCGGCGCGGTGCCTTGGCTGGCGCTGGTGCAGCCACAGCGCCGCGCCCCGCGCTGCGGTCGCGCGCGGCGATCCTGGGCTCACGCCGCGAGCGCGCGCAGCACCGGGCCCAGCTCGGCCAGCGTGTCCACGGTCGCCGCAGCCTGACCGCCGCGGTCCTCGCCCAGCCGCCCCCACGGTCCGCGGCGCAGCCACACCGGCGTGAGCCCCGCCGCCGCGGCCGCTGCCACGTCGTTGTCGACGCGGTCGCCGACGTAGGCCACCTGCGCCGGTGCGGGGTCGCCGAGCGCGGCCAGCAGGCGGTCGTAGAAGGCGCGGTCGGGCTTCTCGGCCTCCAGGTGGTCGCTGGTGGTCAGCACCTCCGCGGTGATGCCGGCGGCAGCGAGCTCGTCGCGCCGTCGCGCCGGCTGGTTGCCGCACACCGCCACCCGCCAGCCGTGTCGTCGCAGGTCAGCCAGGGTCGGGAGCGCGTCGGCGTAGAGGTCCGCGGCGGTCAGCGGGCCGAGCAGCTGCTCGACCGTCGGCGCGACGGCCTCCCAATCGGGGCGGCCCACCAGGGCGAAGGCCTCCCGGTGGTCGCGATCCTGCGCGATGCAGCCGCCGAGCACTGCCTGGAGGGGGAACGCGGGCACCGCCAGCGCCTCCGACCAGGCGCGCCACACGCGGCTCTCGTCGACCAGCACCTCGCCCACGTCGAAGCACACCCACGCGATGCGGCTCACGAGCGCTCCTTCCACTGCGTCACGTCCCTGCCGGCTGTCGGTGCGATCGTCGCCGGCCGGTCCGCCGCCGGCCCGCAGGACGGCCGGCGCGCCGGCTCCGAGCGGGTGCGTCCACGCGGTCGGCTCTCACTCGACGGTGAGGCCACGCTCGCGCCCCGACGATGGCACCGCCAGGGATCCTTGCACCGCGCCGCCGCCCCGTGCGAACCTTGCCCCCTGTCTGCCGCGGGTCGGCTGCGCGCTGCGCCCGGCCCCGGCCACACACACCCGACCACGAGGAGATGGGCCACCCCATGAACAAGCAGGAGCTGATCCAGGCCGCCGCCGACTCGACGGACCTGAGCCGGGCGCAGGTCGCCGAGGCCTTGGACGCCGTGCTCGGCACCATCACCGACGCGCTCAAGGAGGGCGACAAGGTCACCCTGACCGGCTTCGGCAGCTTCGAGGCGCGCGAACGGGCAGCGCGCACCGCGCGCAACCCGCAGACCGGTGAGCCGGTCGAGGTCCCCGCGGGGCGCACGCCGGCGTTCAAGCCGGGCACCCCGCTCAAGGACGCGGTGAACTAGTCGAGGACGCGGTGAGCTAGCCCTCGCCGGCGCCAGCGGGGCCCTCCGGGGGCCCCGCCGCGGTGCGCTCGCCGCTCTCGCGGGGGCGCACCGCAGTGCTGTCGGCGGACAGCTCGGGGCACAGGCCGAGCCGGCACGCCTCGGGGAAGGGCTGCAGCGGACGCACCGCCCGCACACCGACGCGGTCCCCGGCCTCCACGTGGCTGACCGAGCCCAGCCGGACGTGCACGCGGCGACCGCTGGCCAAGCGGACGTGGACCAGCTGATCGTGGCCGTAGAACTCGCGGCCCTCCACCACGGACTCACCCTCGGGGTCCGGCCACAGCTCGAGGTCCTCGGGTCGGATCATGACCTCGACCTCGCCATCGACCGGGTGGCGCAGCTCCAGGCAGCCCAGGTCGCAGCGCACCTGCCCGCGCTCGGCGTAGCCGCAGACGAAGTCCGCGTCGCCCACGAACTCCGCCACGCGTCGATCCGCGGGCTGGTGGTAGAGGTCCTCGGGCGGTGCCTGCTGCACGATCCGGCCCTCGCGCATGACCGCGACCTCGTCGCTCATCGCCAGCGCCTCCTCCTGGTCGTGGGTGACCAGGACCGCGGTCGCGCCGTCGGCGCGCAGGATCCGCTCCACGTCGGCGCGGACCTGGGCGCGCATGCCCGCATCGAGGTTGCTGAACGGCTCGTCGAGCAGCACCACCGCCGGTCGGGGGGCGAGGGCGCGGGCCAGCGCCACCCGCTGCTGCTGCCCGCCCGAGAGCTCGGAGGGACGGCTGTGCTCGCGTCCGGCGAGGCCGACCAGCTCGATGATCTCCTGCACGCGCTGACGCCGTCCGCGGCCGCGCGGCAGTCCGAACGCGATGTTGTCGGCCACGTCGAGGTGCGGGAACAGCGCGAAGTCCTGGAAGACCATGCCGACGCGACGGCGGTCGGGAGGCATCCAGACGCCCTCGCCCGCCGCGGTGCGTCCGTCCACCTCCACCGTGCCGGCGTCGGGGCGCTCGAAGCCCGCCAGCAGACGCAGGAGGGTCGTCTTGCCGCAGCCAGAGGGTCCCAGCACGCCCACCAGCGCGCCCCGGGGAACGTGCAGGTCCACCTCATCCACTGCACGGGTGCTCGGGAAGTCCTTGGTCACGCCGTGCGTGGCGATGGCCGCGGTAGCGGCCGGGCGGGTGGCGGTGCCAGTGCGCGCAGTCGTCTCGACCAACGGAGACCTCATCGACGGCGGGTCGGCCTCGGCTCGGACCACTCCGCAGGTTAGGGCAACCTAAGCACTGCTGCACGGGGCGGCGTCCCGACACCTCGGGGACTCCTCGCCCCCCGGCCGTGGCCCGACCGTCCCCTGCCGCGCCGCGCGCCAGCGAGGCCGCCGGCGCCCGCGGCGTCAGGCGCGCACGCCCTGGTGGCGCAGCACCTCGGCCGGCGCACCGGCCAGGCCGGTCACGAACGGCCCGAACTCGGCGTAGCGCGCCGAGACCTCGTCGAAGCGCATGTCGTAGACGATCGACTTGAGGTCGGCAGGGTCGTCGGCGAACAGCGTGACCGCCCACTCCCAGTCGTCGAGCCCGGTCGAGCCGGTCACCAGCTGCGTCACGCGTCCGCGGTAGCGACGCCCGGTCGCGGCGTGCTCGCCCATCAGGCGCCGGCGCTCCTCGTAGGAGAGCAGGTACCAGTTGTCGTGCTGGTCGCGCCGCTTGCTCATCGGGTAGAAGCCGACCACGCGCCGCTGGGGCAGCTGGGGGTGGAGGCGGTGCTCGGCGTAGGCGGCCATACGCTCGCGCCAGGCGGCGAGTCGCTCGTCGTGCTCAGGGGAGCCGGGGTCCAGACCCTCCTCCCGCGCCAGGCGCGCGGACTCCTCCTCCTCGGATGGGCCGTAGCCGCCGAGCTCGGTGAGCGACACGTACGACGCCGCCGGCACCAGCGCCAGCCCGAGCTGGCTGCTGGACAGGTCCACCGTGAGGCGGTCCAGCGCGGTCAGGTCCTCGGCGACCGCCAGGAACCCCAGGTCGGCCTTCTGTCCGAGGACGCTGAACGTCTGCACCTGCCGCGGCGGCACCGCGGTGAAGGAATCCAGCAGCCCCGCCACCTCGGTGCTGGCCGCCTGGCCATCGAAGTGCGGATCGCCCAGGACGTCGCGCCGCAGGGGGAAGAACAGGTGCAGCACACCCCACCCCTCGCCGGGGTGGACCGGCTCCAACGTCATCAGGTGCCCCTTTGTCGATGAGAGCCCACCCTAGGTCGCCGCGGTGCGGCCTCCCGCAGGCCCCGCCCCGTCGGCTCGCTGGCGGCCGCGGCCGGTGCACCCCGCGACGGCGGAGGTCCTATGCTGCGCCCGCTCCCGCGCCCCTCCGGATCCGTGGAGGTCCCTGATGAGCGGACCCGTGCCCACCGAGGACGTCGTGCTGGCCGTGCACGGGGGTGCCGGCCCGGTGCGCTCCGGGCGGTTGGATCCCGCCCACGAGCAGGCCGCGCGCGAGGGGCTCGAGCGCGCGCTGCGGGCGGGGCAGGACGCCGCCGCGCGCGGTCACGGTGCCCTGGGCGCAGCAGTGGCCGCCGTGGGGGTGCTCGAGGACGATGTCACGTTCAACGCCGGTCGCGGGGCCGTCTACACCACCGACGCGACCCAGGAGCTCGAGGCCGCCGTCATGACTGGGGCGGACCGCCAGGCCGGCGCTGTGGCCGGCATCCGCCACGTGCGCAACCCGGTCCGCGCCGCCCTGCTGGTGCACCAGCGGTCCGAGCACGTGCTGCTGGCCGGGTCCCCGGCCGAGGACCTCGCGCGGGACCACGGCCTCGAGATGGTGCCTGCCAGCTGGTTCCACGCACCGGAGCGGCTGCGGGCGCTGCTGGACACCTCGGAGGCCGTGGCGCACGAGCGCTCGGAGCACGCCGCGCCGGAGCCCGGGTCCGCGGCGCCCTCCTCGGAGGGTCACGCGGCAGAGGCTGGCTTCCGCCCCGATCGCGCCCCCGAGGGCGGCACGGTCGGGGCGGTCGCGCGGGGGACCGACGGGACGCTGGCAGCGGCCACGTCCACCGGCGGCATGACCGCCAAGGCCCCCGGGCGGATCGGCGACACGCCGCTGATCGGCGCCGGGACCTACGCGGACGCGCGTGTCGCGGTGTCGGCGACCGGCACCGGTGAGCGGTTCGTGCGCGCGGTCGCCGCCCACCACGTCGCCGCGCTGCTGGCCCACGCCGACGCGTCCGTCGACGAGGCCGGCGCTGCCGTCATCGACGACGTCGAGTCGCTGGGCGGTGAGGGCGGTCTGCTGGCCCTGACCGCCGCCGGTGCGCTGGCGCTGCCCTTCAGCACCCGTCTCATGCACCGGGGCGCGCTCACCGCCTCCGGACGGTTGGGCGTGGCCCTCTACGATCACGAGCAGGCCTGACGGCGCCCCCGTGGCCAGGTGCCGCCGCGCTAGGGTGTCGTGCTCGTCGCAGCAGGCGCGCCCACCACCCGCCCGCGCGAGCCGTCATGGCCGCGCCCACACCCGGTCGCGTCAAGGAGCCGCAGATGAGGGCGTACGTCGCCGGCCCACCGGCCGCCCCCGTGGGCGATCACGAGCATCTGACCAGCACGTTGTGGGAGCGGGCGCGCAGCCAGCCCTCGGCGGTGAAGCTGCGCTATCCGCGTGGTGGGGCGTGGGAGGACCTGACGTGGGGGGCGTTGGC